>JBPYDU010000037.1:0-53624 GCA_051985995.1 Candidatus Nitrosopolaris sp. | reverse complement strand
TGTTGGGTGGGATTTTGGAAGAGCCTAATGGTGTGAGGTCTAGGTCGCTTAGATGCAGTGTTCCATTATACACATTGCCTTGGTTCACAACAGTTGTGGGGGCAATCCAGTAACCTCCCGTAGTGTTAAACTCCTTAAAATAAATAGTCATAACGAAAGGCTGACCCTGATTAGTGTCATGGTCTTGGATCTTATATGTATAATAGGTATCTGGTTGGACACCTATCCCTAGGTACCAATTGTTAGCAGCATAAGCATTCTTCGTCAAGCCCGTATAGATGCCCGTTAGAACAGCTGATATCAATATTGATGACAACAATATCGAGTTCAAAATAGTACTTTTAGTGCTCATTGCCATTTGTCCATCAGACCATAAGGACAATTTATTCGATATATGTGTTTGTTATGATGGGATAGAGAAATCCAAACAACCGTTGATACGATATGAGTAGATTCGGATATACAAATAATTATAGGCTCCGTGATAATTGTCTATCAATGTGTAGCTGTCCGAAAGTCCACTTTTATGAAGTTGAATTTAAATTGGCAGGCATGCGGGTCATTACGACCCACAAGAACTGCGGGGATCCAATGAACGCGGAGCAGTCGGCAAAGTTCCAAAAAGAACTGATTCAGTATTGGGGTTTTGGGGAAAAAAGTGCTTGATGCCTAAAACCGCACTAATACATTAGATTAAGAAGTTGATTTGTTCTCGTACTTTTCCTACCTTTTTTAGACATAAGATGGTTTAAATTCAGCTAAAAGTTCTTATGGCTTCGTACGTCAACTTTATAAATCTCTAGAATAATTCTGCTTTAGGTGATTTTGTATGACCAAGATGCTAAACGTAACCATAGATACCTCAGGCGTTGACAAACAGGAGGCTGAAGAATGGGTAAACGAACTTGCAAATGTCTATGCAGACATGGAAATTGGAGACATAAATGTTTCCGGGAACAAGATTGCATTCAAGGCTGGCTTCGCAGGCATGGACGACACCGAGCCTGATGATGTCAAAATGAAGATAGATGAGTATCTGACGATGAACGAAGCATTCAGTGCCTCAAACGTATCCGTGCGCTAGGGTCGATGGATAGATAGACTCTTTTCTTCCACTTCCTCTTCCTTTCTTTTCTTTCAATCCCAGTCGGCTTGTTAGCACAATGTTGACGGTAAATCATTATTCCTTATTGTTCATATTTAAATAGGGCACACGGAACTTAGATTGGGTTATTATCAATTGACTTGTAAAGGTATATGTATACGTCATAAAGCACAAAAACCTGTAGGTACTGGGCGTTATGCAAACGGACAAAAACGATGTCAGATATGCGAGATCTTTATGAAATGGGACGGATTATGGTGCCCTTGTTGCGGGTATAGACTTAGGACAAGGCCGCGTAACCTAAAGTTCAAGGCTAAATTGCGAACAAGGAAAAACCAAACGATGGAGAGTGTTCAAGCCACAGTAATTGTTCGATAGTTTTTTAGCACATTTTTGGCCGTTTTGAATAGCTCAAGCTTTAGCTTTTGAATCTGTGGTGTGTCAATACTTAGATCCATTGACATCTGTACTAGCTTAGAATACGAGTTGAAAAAGCTTCCATGTTTATTTACTAAAACCTTCCGAGCCATTTTGCCGAGATAGTAATAACAATCTGGTAACATCCCAACCTTGATTAGGTGTTTTGCCTTCATGATAACCAAATCTTTGTCGTAACCTTCGGAATAGAGCTGCAAGAGGGCAGAGCATGATCTCGATATCGTGGATCTGGTTGCTCTTTCTATACCTATGCACGCCATAGCGACGTTGATCCCATCCGCGATGTTTTGTTCTTCAAAATTTAAATTTCTAATCTGATTTAATTCGTGAAGGGGCATTGGCCTGTACCCTGCAAGTGCAAGAATTCCTTCTAAGAAATCGTAGGCGGATATTTTTAACCACATAGATGCGAGAACAGCGTTGTTTAACGCAGCACTTTCGATCTTGTCGTGGGAAAAAAGTGATCCTACAATTGCCTTTTTTCCGAATGTGCTAAGGGCATATGTGTAGTTTGAATAATTGAAAGATTGATGGGAAAGACCAGCGTGACTTGATAGTACAATAGGATAACCTGCTACAAAGTCCTTAACTACGATCATTCCTTTCATGGCAATAATATTTTTTCGTAGATTAGCCGAAATATTAATTAATTCGATATTGTGATCACCGATTCTTAAAAATTTGTTCGCATGTACAGGTGCACCTTTATTGAGAATCGCTAAATCGTATTCGCAACATTCGAGCGAGTTTTTAGGATCCGTCGCCCTACAGCCAATAAGGGCTACTGGACACACAATATTATTATCGACGTACTTCTTGATCGAAGAAGGAAATTTCTGCATAGGATTTTGCACGAGCTCGAACATTAAGAGAAAGATCGTGAGGAAGTATTTACAAAGCGAGTAGATTAGATTAGATTAGACTTAAATAGATAAAACCGCGGCACACAAGTTTTATAAGAAGATTAAATAGAATTGGTGCTACTTAACGAAGAATACGCGCTCCGGTGGTGTAGTCCGGTTAAGCATTTCGCCCTCTCAAGGCGACGATCCCGGGTTCAAATCCCGGCCGGAGCACTAAGAACCGCTACAGAACTCGGTAGTCCGGTATTCCTCTTCATCTTTCTCTGCTGGCATCTTTTTCAGACTAATAGGTGGACTGCCATAATCTTCATCATTCTGCGCTAGTCGTAAATTAGAAACTTAATTGGTGCATAATAAAGATTCCCGGCTGGTCTGGGAATTTGGAGTGGATAAAAACCTTGGGGGACCAGCCAAATCAGATAAAAAAGCAAAGACCACGCCTACTAATACGACTTGCCGTGCAATACGCGGTCATATTCTTCTTCGATTGTCTTCAAAAGCATACTCCCATTTATTCTTCCATCTGATTTTAACATTGCAGCAACCGATGTACCTCCAGCTCCTACACCGTCTTTTACAAATCCTCTTGCAAAAGCTTCTAGCCCTGGGTAAATCGATGTTTCCATACGCAGATCGGCCGCAATCACTGGAACTTCGGTTGAGATTGAATTTATGAGTCCAGCTAGGTTTGAAGAATGATCATATGCTACATATACGGTAGTCCCGATACACACTTCCTTCATTTTAAGGCCAAGAGATTTCAGAATTGCCAACGCCGCTGCCATCTGAGTGCCTCCAGCCAGTAGAACTTTTCCGCCGACAGATAGTACCCCTTCTGATATTCCTGCGACGGTTGGCATCATCGGATCACCTAAACAAGCTACGGCATCGAGGGGATTATTTCTTAATTCACCAAATCCTATCCTAGATTTTTGTAAACTGTGCTTGACTACCTTATTTTTAAGACGATGAGGATTTGTCTGCAAACTGCTGCTTACCTTATAGCTTGCGTCAATGCCAAGCGCATGAAGAACTCCCAATGTCGTAGTGGTACCACCAGGAATGCTTTCGCCTAAGACAATCAGGTCACAAGATTTGCCCAATTGCTTTCCTAACATATTCCCGTACTCGAACGCCATCTTAACATCACTAGCGTTAACCGCCAGGCCTGATTCAATGTTGTGGCCATGGTCTATTCCAAACGAAATATAAGGAATTGAGGGTTTGATCTTCGAACCAGAGTCAACTACCAAAAACGGAATATCTGCTAGTCTAAGTGCCGCTCTTGTTATGATAGCCGGGGTCGGATTTCCTTCAGGCGTAATGGGCACATTACTGATACATTTGCAAAAGCCGTAGTACAAGAATTCAGCATCTGCTGCAGGAGTATATTTCACAAATTCTGGCTTGACACCTGCTGCGGTGATACCAGGAATAGCACTTGTATCTGTATAGGATATTACGCAGATGAATAACGGCGACTTGGTTGAATATCCAGTTATCGAAGAATTTGTCTGATTTATCGCTCGTAGATCGGGATAGTGATTCCTAGGCAAGAGTCATTCATCAGCACTTGCCATAAAGCGAAGAAAATCTTTTCGGGACCTCCCTTTCAACACATGATTGGTTTTCTTTTCCCGACCAATCGTGGAGGTTTGAGTCGGTCCGTAATTATGCCCCGGGTAGACAATTAGGGAATCATCTAGGTTTGCTATTTTCTCGAATAAGCTGTCGTACATCTCTGACGCATCACTTCCGGGGAGGTCGACCCTGCCGCAATTCCCTATAAATAGAGTATCGCCAGTCAATACTAACTTTTTGTTAACCAGGAGCGACATACTATCCTTAGAATGGCCTGGTGTGTGAATGACTCTTATCATGATCTTTCCGATCGTAATAATCTGTCCGTCTTCGACAGGAATGTCATTGGGTTGAGTCGAGTTCTTGTGCTGTACAATTTTTGCCCCAGTAACTGCAGCAACTTCTAGGTTGCCCAAAATATGATCGAAATGGGTATGAGTATTAATAATATATTTTACCTTCCAGCCATTGTTTTTTAGGATGGCAAAAATTTTTTCTAAGTCCCAAGAGGGATCTATTACTGCCGCCTCACTTTTATCTTCGTCAGCTAATACATAAGTAAAATTAGCCATTTGACCTACCGGAATTTGCACTATTTTTACCGTTGTAAAATCACCTCAGAATTCCTTTCTCCGCTTCCATCGGAATTCCTATGTGTTCTACAAAAACAAAGCCTGGATGTTTTCTATCCTTTATAAGGCCTTTCTTGAGCCTATGAAAAGTTACAGTCGCGTTAGCGACGACGCAGTTTTGGCCAATTCTGCCGGTATTGGGATCTAATCCTGAAGGGATATCGGCTGCAACAACCCAGGCATTAGATTTGTTTATTAATTGTATTGCAGATGCATGCGGTTCATGAATTTCCCCCCTGATACCTGTTCCAAATATACCGTCAAGGATTATATGTGCTTTAGAGATTTTTGTTCTCAGCTTGTCATCGGACTTGTCACAAACACTGGTCTCTATGGAATCCATTTTGGTTAGGATCTCCCAGTTTATCTTTGCCTCTTCAGTTCGTAAATCGGCCGGTCTCCCCAATAATATCACAGCTACCGCATAATCGGGATATCCGCTGAGATGTCTAGCTGCGACAAACACATCTCCGCCATTGTTGCCAGTGCCACATACTCCGACTATGCGTGCCTTCCGTGGAGACTTTTTTTTAAAATTATCTTTCACAAAATCGGCAATGCCATGCCCTGCGTTCTCCATCATATATTTTCGACCCATTCCAAGACGACTATTTGCCCTCTCCTCGATCTGATACATTTGGGTTGATGTGATTGCCTTCTTCAGATGCCTAAGTGTCGAAGTCCGTCTCAATCAGATTGTGACCTTTACTTAATTGTAATTTCAGGAGTATTTATAATATTATCAATAAAATTGAGATATGGCGCATGTAGTCATCATATGGGGCAGTACAAACCAGAACATTAAATTCAATTGGGGGGGTCAGGGGCATTCCCCCGCAGGTGAATGACTATCCATTCGCTACATGGTCGAGAATTTTGCTCAATGCAAATTAATAAGACTAGTTGTCTACGGTCATATACAAATATTGTTTAATGCAGGTGCAATACGAAAACCGGTAGGGACAACAATACCGACGATCAGATAAATAAAAAGCATTAAAAGCTGGGAGCAAACAATCATCAACCAAGCGGCAAATCACGCAACAAAAGAAAATTAATGAGCTCTATCAGCCTCTAATAAATCAAGCCATATATTGATGATCAATTATTCTAATGAACCAACTCCTCTCAAGCTCGAAATTAAGCACAGGGTCACCACTCGATTCGATATCTATTCTAAACCGAACTGAGTAAATGCTAAATTTATGCAGATGAATATTGAGACGTGAACACACTCCTAAGCCAAATATGTGATTTTGATTTATGACAACAATAAACAATAGTCGTGTAGCTGAGACCTAACGGCTGGCGGTACCTGCTGCGAGACCAAGGGAAAAGACTCCTGATTATACTATTTTGCAATTTTATGGCCGAATCCAATTCCGGATTGCGCACACGTTTATTGATTTTTTAAAGACGAAAGTAACAGCCACTCTCCAGTATTTTAGGTTCTGACTTTCATCAATTTTATATGTCCACGTGTGCAATTCTGAGGACCACCTAAGTGTGAACGCAAATGCTCCTTTGCTTTTGACTCGATCAACTTTTCGGCTGATATGTAGCCACACTTCTTACATGTCACAATATAGCTCCATCTGACCAAACTGGCTGCACGTAAATGATGGTAACGGGTTCGTTTTATCTATTTCGAGGGTTCTTCTTGCTTATTATCGCAAGCTTGATGGTAAGCGCGAGAGGTTGGTCATCTAGATCAGTCACACAAAGGTGTGCATAAATTCTAGGAATAAATTGTGATTTTGGCAAAGTGGTTTAATTCATTTTGCTCTTTTCGGATGTCTTCAGAAGAATTTTATTTTTTTCAGCTGTTAAGACAAACTGATTCAGGGGCAATCATTTTGACTTTTTACATCACCTAATACGAAAGGGCTAACGGGACTTCTGAGTCCCACGCTTCTTACGCTCGATGAGGCCCATCAACTGATAACCATATTCGAGGTTGTGCCTGACATGATTAATTCCATGGGAGCCATGTGGGACAAATTTACCATCTAATACGTTCTCTATGTAATCTCCCGATTTTCTAACTGATACACTTGCATGTTGAAGCTGGTTATACGTAAGTTTTCTACCTAGCTCAAATTCTACTTCTTTCTTAAATTCTCCCTCTGAAGTTATTAAGCTGCTGTACCGTTGCAATTTGTTATAGTTTAGACACAGATCAGTTAGCTTCTCTACGTCTGCACTCTCCACCTTACTAAGCGATTCTTTCAAATCTGACCTTTTACGACCGGTTATAAGGCTTAAGCTTTCAATAAGATCATACTCCTTTTCGCCAGTGCGGTTTGTTGTAATTTGTTGTAATTTGCTCCAATCTTTTTTGGTGGGCCCAGACTCTGATTTCCTGGTTTCGTAGTATCTCTCAATACCATGGGCGCTGACTTTCCTGCCAAGTGTGTCCATTCCATCCATAAGAACTGAAACCATGTCCACGATAATCTTAGGGTAATTTGCTTTCAAAGATTTATCGGCGCTTTGGTAGTTTTCCATAATGTCTCTGTAGATCTTAAAGACAATGTCGTTCGATGCAAATCCCATACGATATTTTCTATCCATTTGGCTGGTAGCCAACGTAAGAAAATCGTATAGCTCCGTTTGAGTGAAAATGTGACGATCGTTTTCACCACAAACGTCTGCTATGATTTTAGCTACACTCAGCCATTTGCGATCATTTCTCCAGTTTTGTGGGATTCTTTTAACTGCCAACTCTGCAATCTGTCTTCCAACTTCTGTCTCGTCTTTTAGCTTAAGGATATCTAAGGAGTATTTTAGAACATTCTTCAATGATGTAAAACTATTGTCGTCCCCGTCCTTCTTTCTCGGTGTGATTTGTCTTTTGCCACTAGTCTTGGCCTTCATATATTACCACAGCTAAAGTGTGTCTTGAATTCCTGAGAGGCCCGATACCACAAAATGTATTTGAATTTGGTCGATCCCTCGGGTATTCACCCATTCTCTCATTAGTACTCTTAGTAAGCTTATTAACGTTACTACTGTTTGGTAATGATCAATATCTTTTTGCAGTAAGATGAAAGTCTGTAAATTTACGAGCAATAAATATCAATAAATAATTACAAAATATTTTACACCATTTATCTAATAGAAGAAACGAAGCTACACCTAGTCGTATTCACCCACTGATCACGGCAGACCTTCAGCGGGACCAGCCATGCTGGTACTAGAATAAGGAATGGGTCAGAAGAACAGCATATGAATTAATCCGTTTAAACAATTATCATTTCATTCTGGCACTGCATACAAAGATATGTCAATTGTCTCTGCTAGCTTTTCATTAATATTGTTAATGATAGAATAATATACCGAAGAATCTGAGTGATTCATAATGGGATTTGCAAACCGTTTTTCTACACTCCTTAAGCAAAAGGTGAACACGCTTTTAGATAAGTACGAGGACCCAAAAGAGGCATTAGATTATTCATATATACAGCAGGTCGAGACTCTAAACAGGTTGCGCAGAAATATTGCTGAAGTGGTAACAGCCAAAAAGCGACTGGAGATGCAGAAGATGAGACTATGGGATAATGTTCGTAATCTGGACGAACAGGCACATCGTGCTGTTGACTCGAACAGAGAGGATTTGGCGAAGCTAGCTCTGGAACGTAAGAACGCCAACCTGCTTCAGACACAAGGTTTGGATAAACAAATTACGGAGATGCAGGCTGAGCAGCAGAAGCTGGAAGATACGGAGCGACGTCTATCTACAAAGGTTGAGGAGTTTAAATCAAAAAAAGAGGTCATAAAAGCACAATATTCTGCATCTGAGGCGCAAGTACGGATCAAAGAAAATGTAACAGGAATTTCCGAAGAGATGACTGATGTTGGTATGGCAATGAGTCGAGCAGAGGATAAAACAGAAAAAATGAAGGCAAAAGCCCAGGCATTAGATGAAATGATTGATTCAGGTGTTCTAACAGACTACACATCAGCATCTCCAACAACTGCTGGCGAGAATGATATAGAGGTGGAGCTACAGAAAATGACAGTAAAAAGCTCAGTAGATGAGGAATTAGCAAAGCTAAAGGCGGATGCCAAAAAGAAAAAAAACCAACCAGAGGGGCAGGCTCAGCAAAAAACGGATGAAAGCAAAGTTGAAGAAGAAGAACAACCTGTGGTGGCCGAATGAAGAAGGAACGATCATCAAAGAATACCAAAAAAGGTTCACGTGACAGCCATTCACAAGAGAAGAGAAGAGATCTAAAACAGAAGAGATTCAAAAAGAGGACTCATTGGAAGCAGCCGTCTACGTTGAAGAAGGGTATGCATGCGATTGTTAGAATCATGGGACATGGCCAGTTCAGGGTAAATAATCGTACGGCCAAGATGATAGATAAGAAAGATCATGAACTGCTAAAAATTATTCAAACTCATGAACAAGGCGAAAAAGACTATGCTCGAAGGGTAGCTGTGGTGGTGGGATTGGTAAAAAAAAGTGGGATCCCACTTGACCATAAAGAAATCGTCCAATCCGATATTATCGTCCCTGGGGTTGACTTTTCAATCGATGACGCCAAAAATTTGTTCAGAGGTCAAGGACTTATACAGTGACAGATTTTCTACGATTCATTTTTCGGCATTTCCTTCGTGTGTAATTGCGAAGGATGGGGTAGAACCCTTATTATGTTGTCTGTCTAAATCACGTTCTTCACATTAGTAGTAGGTTTCGGCTTCACGAAGATTGTATCCCTATGGCAATGCCGCAACTTAAGCAAACCCTTAAAAAGATTGATCTAATATATTTTAATGCCATGACAATGCCAAAAGGATTCGGTTCAAAAAGTGAAAACAATGGAAAGAGAAGTTTTGATGAGTGGTGGGGAAGTGTTCCCTCGGATTTGAGACAGAAGGCGCGGAAGGGCGATGAACAAAACAAGCCGTTGCTAAATCAAGTTAACTATGTTCTGTTGCATCTCCATTTGGCCGGCAAACATGACGCTAAGCCCTCTCATGCAGAGTTGAAGGATTGGCTTCACAGCGGACAAGTAGATGTACTTAGAATGGCCGCCAAAAAGTAAAGCTATCGTTTCATTACTCTTTCCTCTTCTTTTTAAGATGGAGACAAGACATATCCTATTTTTTATCATCCGTTCTAGTGTGTAATGTAGTACCATTTTTTTGGATCTTGGACTAGCCGGTACGACTGAAGAGCTTAGAGTGGCCAGGTAAACTCTCTTCTGTGCACAAGTGAGCGTGCCGAGTGTGTTCTGTCCGGGGATAAATCTGGATAATGTTGTAGGACAAAAGTGTCATGAAATTTCGATATTAATCGTTTATGCAAATTCACGAATGCTCAACACTGCCTTCAGCGTTCTTCCAAGATATGACTTTTATCGGCTTTATTTTTATACATGATTCCCCCATCCCTAGACTTTCATATTGGGGATATTTTGCGATTAACATCCTATCAATCTCTTTTAACAGTAATATTTCGTCATTTTTGACTATCCCCGCTAGTCCCATGATCATGTTGAACCATAGCTCTTTCCAGGATTCACCATACTCATGTACATGTAAAGCTACTTTGGCGTTTTTCTCTATGTTTTCTACCCGTCTGAGATCTCCGGGACTTACAGTTTTCCTCTTGCTATCTAAAGGGATAAAAAAATATGCGCCATCAAAAACGAATACCTCAGGGATTACGTAGGGCTGATTATAGATGTCTACTGTGCCAAGTCGGGCAACGCGCATTCGATCTATCCTTTCTTTTGAACATCCGTCTATCAAATTGCTCAAGTTCCCATAAAGGAGCGAGCGTATTTTACAATTCAAGCTAACAGATTACAGGTAGTTAGAATCATCTAACTTAGTTTTAGAGTTCTTACCACCTCCTTTATATTCGGATAGTGGTAAATATACTAAGTAAGTGGAAAAGATATCCGAGGCTGGTAGCATTAGTCACACTACCAGTATGTCAGCAGAGACAGGAGAAAATATTTCTTCCCGAGACCTCAAGGATGTGTCGTTGTCCACGGAAGATGTATCGAAAGATTTGCAATTTGACGAAAAGAGTCAAACGACTGGCGAGATGCCGCTCATACAAGACTTCCATACCAATGACAATAAAATTCTTTCATTGTTGAACCAACACTCAGGCTCTTACTTCTCCTTCAAAGGGTTAATGCGAAAGCTGAATTTACACCAACAAAGCCTCACACGAGCACTTAACAGACTTGAAGAACTTGGATTAATCCAGAGGTCTGTTAACGGATACAAGCTGATCAAATGGGAACAGACGTCTAAAATAGACATGCATGACAAAAGAAGGCGAGGGGAATACATGCAGTTACTTCAAACATACATTCCAAAAGGTATTCAGACCGAGGAGATAGTGCAGGCGTTAAACGGTCGGTGGTTTAACAGAATTAGATGGATAGGGTTAACAGAAAGCGAATTCGGTTACATGTTGCAATGGATAAATGAAGATAACACTTTTCAGATCAATGTCAGAATAATATGTGACCATATAATCATCGAGACAAATGCGATTTCTGATGAAGATAAAATTGAAGCAATGGTCGGATCATGCAAAATTTTTGAACAGATTACAAAGCTCTTGCAGACAAGATTGCAAGATCTCCACAGCAAAGCGTTGGATTCTGTGCATTTTGTCGCATAATATCAAATCGAGCTCAGCCAAAGGATTTTCATGAAGAAATAATTTAGTCCTAAGAATCAAGTCGATGGGTAGATAAGATCAGTTCACACTTCCCATGTTCTTTTATGGAATGTGAATTTGAAACCTTACGATCGAAGAAGAAGAGAATTGATCTGCTTTAAAAAAGGTCCGATGAAGATTTTCGATACTGCTAAACTTTTGTTCATACTTCAAGCGACTGTATAACAGATCGTAAAGTGTATCGCGGAACGCTGGTATCCACCTCCATTTCTCGACGCCTTATCCTGTGCCTAGATTATGCTGAAGATCTAAATACTCAGTTCTACGGACAAAGTTTGGCATTTATTGCTATTGGACGCTAGGATTTAAGAATTGTACTTGAACCCGGCCGGTCGAGATGAAGATAAAGAATATTTAGAAGGACTAATAATGAAGCAACCTTTAGATCCGGAACTAATTAGAATTATTGGTCTATATCACGTCTAATTACGGTGATTCGCAAGGTTTATGCTGGTACGCTTGTATAGCTGGATTACTGGATTGTTGAAAGTTATCTCTGACTTGGAGGATTCAGAACTAGATGGTAAGACGGTGTTGATTAGGGTAGATTATAATGTCAGCGTGAACAGTGGATTCGTAGGAGAAGACTTTAGAATCCGTATGACGCTCCCCACAATTGAGTATCTAATTAAACGTCGTTCCAAAATCGTTCTCATGTCTCATCTCGGTAGACCAACCGATCGGGAACCGCAGTACTCATTGGCCCCGGTGGCAAAGAGATTGTCTGAAATGATCGGGAATTCGAAGGTTAGATTCTCATCAGACAGCATAGGCAATAATGTACGCACCGAGATACGTAGGATGGAAAAAGGTGATGTCCTACTATTAGAAAATCTGCGGTTCTACAGGGAAGAAGAGTCAAATGAACCGGAATTTTCAAAAGAGCTCGCTTCATTGGCTGATATATACATAAATGACGCCTTCAGTACTTCACATCGAAAACATGCTTCTACTTATGGCGCGCCAAGATTATTCGATGTCAGATTGGCAGGATTCAACATGAGGAAAGAAGTAGAATATCTCTCGATGATAAAGGACAACCCAGCCAAGCCATTCATTGTGGTTCTAGGTGGTGTCAAAATTAAGGACAAAATAGGCGCATTAGAAAATTTGCTTCCTAAGGCAGACAAGGTATTATTAGGAGGGGCATCGGCGTACACCTTTCTCAAAGCAAAGGGTGTGAATACCGCCAATTCGTTAATCGATTCTGAACACTTGGTTTGGGTAACAAAGGCTCTTTCAATATTTGGGGATAAAATAATGTTACCAACTGATCACGTAATTTCTTCAAGCGCTGATAACGGCTACGCTGCGATGGTGAAGGGAGATATCCCAGACGGAATGACTGGATTTGATATCGGTAACGAAACGATTCAGCGTTTTTCTGCTCAAGTGGGCGGAAGAGGTTCCGGAACTGTATTCTGGAATGGCCCTATGGGTTTGTTTGAAATCGGCCTTTTTGCGAATGGAACTATTAACATTGCAAAGAGCATGGCTTTAGCTTATTGGCGTGGATCAAATACCCTCGTAGGGGGAGGTGACACTCTGGAAGCGATGAAGAGAGCAGGCGTATCGGAGGGTGAAGTGAGTCACGTGTCAACAGGGGGCGGGGCAAGTCTGAAGTACTTGGCCGGAGACGAAATGCCTGGGCTAGAAGTCCTGACTGAACAATAACTCGTATTTCCTGATGCCAAAATCAATAGGGACGTGTAAATCCTACTTAAGTAATTATAACGATACCTTTACAATGGAGCCTGCAGAAAGTATGAAGGATAGTTTGCCGGTAATGTACTCTCCATTGGATAAGCGGATCGATACCTTAACAAATTGAATAGGTTCACGGTTATTCATTGCAACGTAAGGTTGTGTTTACTGACATAGATGGTACTTTAACCAATATCAATACGGGACATTACGAAATATCCAAAGGCTTAATTAGGCAATTAAAAAACCATATCATACCGGTTGTTTTCTGTTCTGCCAAAACCCTGGCAGAGCAAGAGAAAATCAGACAAGATATGGGACTGAGGGAGCCTTTTATAATAGAAAATGGGGCTGCAATAATAATTCCCGAGTATTACTTTGGTCCTACTACTTTGTTGCTTGCGAAAAAATATAAGAAATTCGGAAATTATATCATCATTGAACTTGGGAAACCTGCGTATCTGATTAGGAGAAAACTGAATTTTATAAGGATGAAATTTAAGTTAGAATTTAAAGGAATCGCTGACATGTCCCTCAACGAACTTTCTAGCATTACAGGTTTAAGATCATCAGACGCCAGAAGAATGGCTGATAGAAAGTATGGTGAAACTATTTTGCTAATCAACAAGAACGACGTGCCTACATTCACTAGGAGAGCTAGATGGATAGGCCTCAAAGTAATTCATGGTGGACAATTCTTGGATGTTACGGCGGGAAACGATAAGGGGAAGGCAGTCAAGATATTAGTAAGACTCTTCAGCAAGGAGTACGGGCATAAGGTCATTTCTTTCGGAATAGGTGATAGCCTGAACGATGCTCCAATGCTTCATAATGTGGATGTCCCCATGCTGGTTCAAACGTCTGAGAAATCTTGGTCGGCAGTAAAGATCAAAAAGATTATCAATCTTGACGGGGTAGGCCCCGAAGGCTGGAAAAATGCCTTGGATACAATCTTGAAAACGGGTTAGTCTCTGATATGCCGATACGCATGTTTTCTTCTTATCCTTCCATTTGCAAAGAGGAGTAGCTTGGTTACGCTTGTAAATCTATGTGAAGAATGTAACAAATTTCTGCAGGGAAGCTTACATTATGCCTGTGAACATTTTAAGAAAATTTATTGTGTGCCCGTGTAAATACTCTTCCTACTCTATCCATTTCGGGTTCGTAGGAAAGGTTACCCATTCTTACTGAATTGGTTTGGTCAGTTTTTGCGGTGGAGGCAATTCGACTCCATGCGGCGTGCTGGTTATTCTCCGACCGTCATGTGCGCGTTTTAGGATTCTCAACCAATATTTTCTAGTCAGAGCAAAAGTCGTGCTATTCATAATGAGGACATATTTACAGAAACGTAACTTGTTCCTGCATCCTCTAACACCATGTCACAGAGCGTTCAGTCAAGTTGGTGATGTCAGTCAGTCTGGTAATAGTCATAGAAAACATTCAGGAGGGGAAGTTAGAATTTGATAGGATAGTTTCAGGAATTGTCAAAAAAGATAGATCTGCTGTTTACTGTTAATTAATAACATCAAACAGAATCTATAGACATACACTTACGCTAAGGAGGTCGAAAAGAATCCTTTGCTTTCGATCCTTGGCATAGGGTGATAGTTGAATAGGATTTAGCACAGATTGGAATTTGCATTTTCTTCATGGAGAGTTGCTATATGTATTATCGAGTTGGTGCGATTAATTAATGGTTTGGAAAGAAAACTAATCCTGGCTGATGTTGGTATTAATAGGAAGAATCTGATAATCACTTTGAAAGAATAGAAATATATGTCGATGTAAATAAAAAAACTAAGCCTTAGTGACGGAGCCTAAGAGATGCTCTTTGTTATGTCTGATATTTTCTTGATTGATACGCCATAATTTCTTTTCATGTATT
Organism: Candidatus Nitrosopolaris sp.; assembly: GCA_051985995.1. Classification (GTDB taxonomy): domain Archaea; phylum Thermoproteota; class Nitrososphaeria; order Nitrososphaerales; family Nitrososphaeraceae; genus Nitrosopolaris. Next base: position 38,704 of record JBPYDU010000037.1, on the reverse strand, counting down.
CCAAACCGGATAGATGGTCCTGTTCCGTAAATGCGGTGACCCCGTCCTCTGCCACGATAATATTAAATCCTCTTACGAATGCGTCGAACGCTGTATGCTTGATACAGATATGAGTGTGTACACCGAGAAGAATCACCGTGTTGCCCCCGATACCATTGTAAATTGCTCTAAGCAACTTGTGCAAATCGGTACCTTTAAACGAACTATAAGTCCTTTTGGGAATAACATAATCCACTCTGGCCGGTTTTAACTGATCCACGACTTTGGCCCCTTCGCTACCCTTGATTGCATGGGGGCCCCATAATTTAAATTCGTAATTATCATGTAAAAGATGTTCATCATTACAATAAAAAAGTGGCACATTTTTTTGCCTAGCATTTTCAATAAAGGATTTGATTTTTGGAACTAGCTGTCCTACTCGCTCACACCCCAGCTTTCCATCGACAAAGTCATTTAGCATATCATTCACCAAGATTGCATATCGTGGAATTTGATTGCCTCCTTTTTCTTTCGTGTTTTTATCGCCCTCCTCCACCAAGGCAACTTCTTCTCAATATACTTGTGACAAAATCCTAATATAAAACAAATTTTCGCTTTACAGATCTGAATATCAAAAGTGTCATTCAGCTTTGAATGTTCGTATCATGTTTTGTAATTTTTCACTGAAGCTTACCAAAGATGTCTTGCGAGTGACATTTAACGTTCTCAAGTTCCTTGGAAGTAGAAGTTGCTGCTGGAAATGGGTTTTACGGATTTCCTGTATAGTCGGAAGTTTCGTGACAATATTTCCGTTGTCCACATATTTTTTCATGACAGGTATAGAGCCCTTTGGGATATCTTTTTCATTTTCTAAATATAGAAGATCCATTTTTATCAAACCGTCTTGTATGATCCTCATGATCTGTTTCGGACCAGGATAACTTACCTTTCGTGGGCTTTTCTTAAAAGTATAAAACGTTTTGTAGTGCGTAGTATCCTGAGCATTGGGAATCCTCACTGCTACCAACTTGTATACTCCGCTCATGACTGGATCATCTCTTGAGGTGGTAAGTTCACTGCCTACTCCAAAAGAGTCTATCGGGGCACCTTTTCTAATAAGATGGTGGATGTGATACTCGTTCAGGTCTCCGCTGGCCATGATTTTGCAGTCCTCATAGCCAGTGCGATCAAGTAGACGCCTTGCCTTCGAAGCAAACAAAGACAGGTCGCCACTATCAAGTCTTATTCCATTAGGATGAATTTTCTGTTTGATGATCTTTTGGATTGCTGCAATGCTATCATATGTATCAACAAGCAAGTACCCAGTTGGAATTACCTCGATAAACTTTTCGAAGGCTTCCTCTTCTTTTTCAAACGCCATTATGAACGAATGAGCCATTGTACCATGTACAGGAATCCCAAGCTGGTAGCCAGCAAGCACATTCGAGGTCCCGTGGCACCCCCCGATGTAAGATGCTCTTGCAGCCAGAACAGCCGCTTGCGGTCCATGAGCACGCCTTGATCCGAATTCGAAGACTGGTCTACCCTTCGCCTGTATAGATATTCGTGAGGCCTTAGTTGATATCATGCTTTGAAAATTTATCATAGATAAGATAAATGTCTCAACTATTTGCGATTCTACTATAGGTGCTTCAATTCTCACAATCGGTTCGTAAGGAAATACGATCGTTCCTTCAGGCACAGCCCAAACAGTCCCCGTGAATTTGAATTGTTTCAAATATTTGAAAAAATCCTGATTCACATTTTTGAATACATCGGCGGACCTCAAATATGATATCTGTGTGTCATTAAATTCTAAACACATCAGATACTGTATAACCTGCTCCAGACCGGCCGCTACTAAGTATGATCTATTTCGCGGTAGTTTTCGAACAAACATTTCAAAAACGCCTTTTATTCCCCTTTCGGTAGCGGAACCTGAATAGTAGGAAGCGGCCATTGTTAATTCATAAAGGTCCAAAAATAGTGCATTATTTCTATCGACTTCAAGCGATGCGGGCTCTTTCATTTACTGGTAATCAGATTATTAGTTGAATCTATAGCTATTGTTAGCGGAAGCGGTTCATGGCTCTGTTTATAGGAGGCGTGTGAAATCGGTTATCGATGCATCGATATAGTATGACGTTGGGTAATACACTAATACGTTTAATACCATCGGGTACTACTGAATTGGGCAGTGATGCCAAAGTCGTGCAAAATGAGGATAAGGCGCTAGAAGAAATTCTAGCCAAAAAAAGGAAGGAGCTCTTAAAAGGTCGAACGGTTATTGAAAGTCGTTCTCGTGAGGTTCTCTCTACTCCTGTAAAATTAACAGATTTCAATTTCTCACAAGCAGTTGCTCGATATTCTCTCATAGTAGTAGACTTCTGGGCTGCATGGTGCGGCCCGTGTAGGTTGGTCTCGCCTGTAATAGAACAGCTTGCTAGAGAGCTTGCGGGAAGGGTCGTATTCGGAAAATTAAATGTTGACGAAAACCCTGTAACCGCTAACGCCTTCGGTATACAAAGCATACCTACAATAACTATATTCAAGGATGGCGCCGCGATAGACGGTATTATAGGAGCCGCTTCGAAGTCCCAAATTCAAACAAAACTGTTGGAACATATTCAAAGTTGAACAAATACTTACGGTCCGTAACACCCTGCAGAATATACCGTGAGATTCGCGAAATCTAGGTGTTTCCAGGGGATTGGCGGGCCCAGAGTAGCCTATTGATGAGGAAACATTCGTGAGCTGCGAGAATTAGATCTGACGCACGCAGTTTGCAACAATTGCGTCCGAGACAAATTGAATCCACATATACTAGCCCAGCCCATGCTGCACATCCATTAGACCGCGCACACATCTTGATATCCGGTAATTTTCTGCCTCAAATCATTGGATATTAAATATTATTATTCACTGTTGAAAAAGCATTGGTCAGGTTTTTCAAGACGGCTTTTTCCCCACCGCTATCGTTGTCATGGTCTTTGACACACCAGCAGATTTCCAGCGACTGGCCCATCTGGCTAGTTCCTTAAGAATAACTTCGAATTCTTTCGCACGAATCGTTAGTGCATATTCAACCCTAGGAGGTATTTCTGGATATATTTTTTTAGTGACAAGGCCCTCACGCTCCAGCTCCAATAGTCTCTCTGCAAGTACAGTACTGCTTATTCCGGATAATGTTTTCTTAAGCTCATTAAAGCGAATCACTTCTTTTGTGCTAAGGTTCTTCAAAATTAGGAGAGCCCATCTTTTCCCCAGCGCTTCCCAAATAGTCATAACCTCGCAGGTGTTGTTAATCGAACTAGAGTTTTTAGAATTTTCTTCAACTTTAGATTTCATGACCTAGAGTAGTATTTGATACTAGAGTATATTAAAGAATGGGCTGTCGCCGGCGGCATCCTTTTAGGCTTTTAGGTCTGTACTTAATGCGCTTCGCATTCATTAATTGATTAACTACTTGGATTTTTCGTTAAACAAATCGAAGTACACTTGAGAATCATATTACTAAGTTAGGACGGGCAGACAAGAGAAGATGCTATTCGATTGAATGCTGCAGCGATAAGACATTTTCATAAAGGACGGAAAAGGGTTTGAAATTTCGAAAAATAAAAGTAAATTAATATGTGCCTTTCAAATGAAGGCATGTTCGATATGCAAAATAGACGATGGAAAGTATCAGCCATTAGCATAGCGGCAGCGTTGACAATTGGAGTTCTTGCATTATTTTCATCATCTCAAGCTTCGGCTGCGCCTTCAATTCCATCTTCCAATGCAGTCCTAACTAAACCGCTTCTCGCGATTGCGGCCGCAATTGCGATAGCTGGAGGATTGATTGGTACTGGCAATGCTCAGCAGGGTATCGGCGCCGCGGGTATGGGTATAATAGCAGAAAAGCCTGAAAAGTTTGGCCAGGTATTGTTCTTCTTTGTTATTCCTGAAACCCTGTGGATTATTGGCTTTGTGCTTGGGATAATTCTCTTGCTTGGTATACTATAGCGAATCTCGAAATGAGTATCGAGACCTTCATGGAGGAAATAAAGACCAGAAAGGGAAAGGAACTAGAAGCGTTGGCTGTACGCCTGGCTGAGGAAAAAACAGCCTTACAAATTAAGAAGGACAATACCATTAAGACCATGCACGAATATTTCTCAAACGAGGCGAAGCTAAAGTCCGAAAGAGAGGCCGCGAGGATTGTTGAAGCAGCGAGGCTGCAGGCAAAGAAAATTCTATTTGATGCAATCAATATATATCTAGATTCTGCCTTTGAGGTCATCAAGGAACAATTAAGGAGCTATACAAACAGTAATGAGTATAAGGGAACATTACACAAACTGATAGCGAACGCAAAGAAGAACCTGGGGCCAAATATCAAAGTTCGCTGTCGTGAACAAGATCGCTCCCGTATGTCGGAGCTAGGCGTAACTGTCATAAAGACCCTTCAGACGATAGGTGGCATGATAGCGGAAAATGAAAATGGGAGCAAAGAACTTGACTTAACATTCGAAGAGCTCTTGAGAATACACGAAGATGAAGTAAAAAGTTCGATAATGGAGGAAATTATGTAGTGCCGACTTCACAATATTCATCCTCATTTGGAAGGTTACAGGCGTTATCCGTAAACTTTCTGTCGCCAGCCTTCGTGCAAGATTTACTAAAGTCAAAGGACGTTTTTGAGATAGCAAAAATGTTGCAAGGAACATGGTATGGCGAAGAGATTGAAAAAGCGGCTTCCATATATCAACCTCCTGAATTATTGGAAGTGGCATTGAATCGTCATTTACTCAAACTCAATAAAATTGCGTTGGAGGCATCTCCATTTAATGGTAAAAATGCAGTCCGAGCATACTTGTTAAAATGGGATATATACAACATAGAGTTGATACTCTCATCCAAAACCATGGGGAGGCCCATTACAGAAACAGAACCGTTCCTGGTTTCAAGCCGCAATTTCCCTGCTGGAATCTCAGCGGGTAATATTCCGCATGACGAGATAAAAATTATTTTGTCTCAATCTGGGGTTGAGGCGACAGTAAATCAGTTGCTTAAATATAGCTACGGATCGATACTTTTGCAGTATCTTGATGCATATCAAAAGACAACTGATCTCGGTCCTATGATAGCCGGTTTACAGGCATATTATTATCAAACCTTGCTCGAATCACTAAGGTTTTTTCAAGGTGACGAAGGCATAATTAGGGAAATGTTCCGAACTGAAATCGACAAGAGAAATATTCTTAACCTGCTGAAGGGAAAAGAAACGAACGCCGATAAGTCAATAGTAAGTAAACACGTTGTAGATGGTGGACAAATCCCAGTAAGCGAGCTGATGGACATTTACGGCGTTAATAATGTGCTAGAAATTGTAAATAGGATAGAGAACCATTTTCCATTGGGCCAAGCCCTAGCTCATTACAGGAACACAGGCAGTTTAGTCGAGTTCGAGATTGGTCTAAATAAATTTATCAATAACAAATATGTAAATAAACTGAAAAATATTGCACTCTCTATAGGCTCAATATTCTACTTCATAATCACGGCTGAGCATGAGCGAGATAATATCAGAAGAATAGCCTATGGCATAAGATACAATATTTCAGCTGATCGGATAGCTTCCTTGATGATGATAAATGAGTGAATCAATTTCGAGAAAGGGATTGGTAGGTAAGATAGGAGTCTTGGGGGAGCGTGAGCTGGTAATGGGTTATCGGCTGCTTGGGATAGATGACACCTTTATTGTCACCACGGACGCTGCGGAGGTCAACAAAACACTGCAACGAATGATATCTTCCAAAGAATTTGCTTTGATTATTGCAAGCCACTCAGTTCGTAACGCCCTTTCTGAAGGCTTTAGGGAGAGTGTAGAAGGATCAATAGAACCTCTCGTGTTATTTATGCCTGCCTTCGGAGGAAACATTCAGGAAGAGTCAATAGCTTCTCTGGCAAGACGAGTACTGGGAATAAGTATTCCGATGGGTTGAATGATGGTATGGTAGATTCTATAGTTTCACGCATCTCTGGACCCGTTGTAGTGGCAACGGGTCTCGAAGGAGCGCAAATGTACGATGTGGTCAGAATAGGGGAGTTAGGGCTGGTAGGTGAGATTATCCGCCTTGAGGGCAGCAAGGCGACCATTCAAGTGTACGAAGATACAACTGGTCTACGACCAGGAGAAAAGCTCATTAATACCAAAAGGCCTCTTTCTATTCAACTCGGTCCTGGGCTATTAACCTCGATCTATGATGGCATTCAAAGACCACTTAATGTGCTAAGAGAACAAAGTGGGGACTTTATCGGTAGGGGAAAGACCATTCCTGCGTTGGATCAAGAGAAGAAATGGGAGTTCATCCCGGTCAAGAAAAGAGGAGAAGAGGTGTTTCCCGGAGAAATCATAGGCGAGGTCCAAGAGACACCATTGATAAAGCATAAGATTATGATGCCCACAGCAACCGAAGGAAAACTAGAGGAAATAAGCGAAGGACGGTATACTGTCAATGAAATTGTAGCAACAGTAAAAACTCCAAACACCAAGGTCGATATAGGATTATCAAGCTGGTGGACTGTGAGAACTCCAAGACCAGTGCTTCGTAAGCTGCCGCCAGAGTCTCCTCTTCTTACTGGTCAGCGGGTTTTGGACACCTTTTTCCCAGTTGCAAAAGGAGGAACTGCTGCAATTCCGGGTCCATTTGGGAGCGGCAAGACAGTAACACAACAACAACTAGCGAAATGGGCTGATAGCAACGTGATAGTCTATGTCGGGTGTGGGGAAAGAGGAAACGAGATGACAGAAGTACTTACTACTTTTCCTGAATTAGAAGATCCTAAATCGAAGCGACCTCTAATGGAGCGCACAATACTTGTCGCTAACACCTCGAATATGCCCGTCGCAGCCCGCGAAGCGAGTATTTATACAGGGATCACAATGGGGGAATATTATCGGGATATGGGCTACGGCGTTGCGCTGATGGCTGACAGCACGTCTCGGTGGGCAGAGGCCCTCAGAGAGATATCAGGGAGGCTAGAAGAAATGCCGGGAGAGGAAGGATATCCTGCTTATTTGGGAAGGCGGCTGGCAGAATTCTACGAAAGAGGAGGTAAGGCAATCGTAATTTCGCCGGAAGAACGAATAGGGTCTTTAACCTTGGTTGGAGCCGTCTCACCTCCGGGCGGAGATTTTTCTGAGCCAGTATCACAGAACACACTTCGGGTTACTAGGGTGTTCTGGGCGCTTGATGCAAGTTTAGCATCGCGAAGGCATTTTCCTTCAATCAATTGGCTGACGAGTTATTCACTATATGCGGACGATATGACTAATTGGTATAGCCAAAATTTATCTCCGGAATGGGTTCCTTTGAGGAAGGAGGCGTTAGAAATCTTGCAAAGAGAATCGGAGTTAGAAGAGATCGTCCAGCTAGTTGGATACGATGCTCTGCCTGAACCCGAGAAAGGAATTCTGGATACAGCTCGATCACTTAGAGAAGACTATTTACAACAAAGCGCGTACGATGAAGTGGATACTTATACTTCTATAAGGAAGCAGTTTTTGATGCTCTCCGTAATATTAGAATTTGGCAGGATGGAAGCAGATGCAATTAAGAAGGGTGTTCGATCTTCGCGAATAGGTGATCTAGATGCAAGGAAGCTTATATCCAAAGTGAAATGGACGCCTGAAGATCGTGTAGAACAGCTATTGCTCGAGATCAAGACTAGTATGAGACAGCAATTTGAGGGTCTGTTGATCCAGGTGACCCAATAGGTGTCTACGATAGCATTTAAAACACTCTCAAAGATAGCCGGGCCTCTGATATTCCTAGAAGGGGTGGACAACGCGGCTTATGGTGAAATGGTAGAGATAAAACTTGTAGACGGCCATAGACGTCAGGGTCAAGTGCTCGACACCGGGAAGGGTCTGGCCATTGTGCAAGTTTTTGGGCCAACTTTAGGGCTAGGTACTTCAGGAACATCAACAAGATTTCTTGGACACACTGCTACGATATCGGTATCAGATGAAATGTTAGGCAGGGTATTTGATGGATTGGGGAATCCAAAGGATAATGGCCCTAAGATCGTATCGAAACAAAAGTTCGATCTGGTCGGTTCTGGAATCAACCCATATTCTAGAGAGCAACCCTCTGAATTCATCCAGACTGGAATGTCTAATATCGATGGAATGAACACACTCGTGAGAGGTCAAAAACTACCGATTTTCTCAGGTGCTGGTCTACCTCATAATATGCTCGCATCACAAATTGCTAGACAATCAAAAGTGCTTGGCACCGCCGAAAGCTTCTCTGTAGTATTTGCTGCCATTGGAATTACTAGTGAAGAAGCGAATTTTTTTGTCAAACAATTTGAAGAGAGCGGGGCGCTAGGGCGAACAGTTCTTTTCTTGAACCTCTCTTCGGATCCTTCGATGGAACGTATACTAACACCCAGACTTGCATTGACAACTGCGGAATTCCTTGCCTATGAACGGGAGATGCACGTGCTTGTTATTTTGACGGACATGACAAATTACTGTGAAGCTCTCAGAGAGATAGCTGCTGCGCGCGAAGAAGTTCCAGGTAGGAGAGGCTATCCAGGTTATATGTATACAGATCTGGCTTCAATTTATGAGCGTGCAGGCAGAATAAAGGGCAGAAAGGGTTCAGTTACACAGATTCCCATTTTGACAATGCCTGCCGACGACATCACGCATCCGATACCTGACCTTACAGGCTACATAACAGAAGGGCAGATAGTCATGAGCAGAGATTTACAACGCGCAGATATTCACCCACCGGCGGATGTCCTCACAAGTCTTTCGCGTTTAATGAATCAAGGTATCGGGAAGGGTCGGACGAGGGAAGACCATAGAAGTTTGGCAGATCAACTCTATGCGACGTATGCACAGGGTAAAGATGCTAGAGCATTGGCCGCTATTGTCGGTGAAGAAGCTCTGAGTGATATAGACAGAAAGTTTTTAAAGATTGCAAATTATTTTGAACGAAAATTTGTAAATCAGGGTTTTGATGAAAACCGTTCAATCGAAGAAACACTAAACATTGGGTGGGACCTTCTAAGTGACCTCTCGGAATCGGAGATGAAGCGTATCAAACCCGAATTCATCGAGAAGTACGGAAGGAAAAAAGCAGTCACGAGGGGGGTAGAGTGAATAAGTAATTGCCATCTGCATTTAATATCCGTCCCACGCGCCTCGAATACATACGAACTAAGAGAAGGATAGTTATCGCCAACAAAGGATTAAAACTATTGAAGCTCAAACGGCAAGCATTGATTCTAGAGTTTTTCAGTACGAGCAAGACTGCGGCAACATTAAGAAGTGGTCTGCAGTCCGAGCTAATGAAAGGCTATGAAAGTATAAGGATGGCAGAAATGATGGCGGGCGCAGTTCGACTAGAAAATGAGGCAATGAAAATTCCTAGTCTGACCAATCTGCAGATCAAGTCAAAGAATGTGATGGGCGTTCGTATCCCCAAATTAGTCGGCGGCCAAAGGCAAGAGGCTCTTACTGAACATCTCTTAGAACTTCCAACTTCAATTAACGACGCCATCAAATCATTTCAGCAGGTCCACAAGATGGTACTAGATGTAGCTGAAAAGGAGACGGCGCTGAGGAAGCTTCTGCTCGAGATAGAAAAAACAAAACGCAAATCGAATGCGATCGAAAATGTTTTTATCCCTAGGTTAGTGGCCGCAGTAAAATTCATCACCTTCAGACTTGATGAAATGGAACGTGACACGTTCATTATGCTAAAAACTGTAAAGCGCAAAATGGGAGAGAGGGAAGAAGAAAGTATTAAAAAGGAGGAACAAAAAATTCTTGCCGGTTAGGTTTGCGAACTCCCAACAGCGAAAGTTTTATCTGTTAATGAGGGCGTTTAAGATAGGCAATATAATTGGTACAGTCGTTGTAGTTCTGTTTATAAGTAAGCATTTTTTTGGAGGCTAATGATGTCAAATACGCAGGAGGCTTACATTGAAACCCTAAAACAAATTAAGGACGCTGAGGAAAACGCAGAGAAAGAAATCGAAGCACGGAAGAGAGAAGTCGAAGAAGAGATCAGAAATTTACAGACTCAGATGGAAAAGAAAATAGAGGCGGCAAAGATTGAAGGTGAAAATCTTGTAATCAAAAGTGTGGAAGATGCAAGACAGAAGGCTCTAGTAGAGGCAGATTCTATTATCAAGGAGGCTCAAATTAAGGCAAAAAAAATTTCGACTCAAGTAAATAATCAGACGGTACGAAGGATAATCGATATCTTGCTGAAGGGAATTGAGTGAATGAACTTGCTAAAACCAGTGGCAATGACGCGCATGGCTGCTATTGGCCTACGAAAAAATAAACAGGTTATAGTATCGATACTTCATGACATTGGAACAGTTCAGTTAGGACCTCTGTCGAAGGAAGCGGCTTCGATGTTAAGCAGTGGGCGCGAAGTTGATCCATATAGAGAGGTAATCCTATCAGACCAGCTTCTGCGGATGCGGGCCTTGAAAGCGGCTCTTCCGCCCTCGACGGTGGTGCAGCGACATCACTTTAAATCAATAGACGAGATCCTCCGCGCAGCTAGAGCTATAGATATCGATGGCAAAGTTGGTTATTTGGAAAGACAAAAGGAAGACCTACATACACAGTTGAAATCTACAGAGAATAATCTAAGACTCTTAGAAGAGTTTTCGTTCTTTCCCGAGGATCTTAGAATTTTACATTTGTCATCTGCCTCCTCATATTTTGGGCGCGCGCCATCTGAGAAATTTGTTGAACTTAAGAAAGCGCTCGAAGAATGGAAGAAAGACGTCGTTTTGTACTATAAGGAAGACAAGCTAGTTACACATTTTGTTCTTGTTATTCTGCCAAATTTTCCTGCTAAAGTTCTTGGTGCTCTCGTCCAATCGCACGGAATTAGCCTAGAACCAGTACCTAATCTTAATGGGAAACCCTCTAGTATAATTCAAGATCAAAAAAATCAAAAAAGCGAAATCTCTAACAAACTGCAGACTATATATGAGCAACTATTGGACATTTCGAAAAAATATTATGCTATCATTGTAAGCATTCAAGAGCAGCTTGAAATAGAAAATAAAAAGTTGGAGGTTACCGACAATTTTGGCCTAAGCACAGATACTTTCGCATTGGAAGGATGGACACCAAAGTCAAAACTCAAAGAGATAAGAATACTATTTGATAGACATGCAAGTAGCACTGAAATATTTGAACTAAAGACAGCAGAAAGGCCACCAACGCTTTTGGCAAATCCCAAAAGATTTCGAGTCTTTGAATCGTTTGTAAGATTTTACTCTATGCCGTCTGGGGACGAGTTCGATCCGACTTTGATATTTGGTCTCGTTTTTCCAGTCTTTTATGGTATGATGCTTGGTGACGTCGGTTATGGACTTGTTATCCTGCTAGTTTCATTGTGGGTGATACGTCGAGTCGAAGGGCGCAAACGTAATTTGAATATCATGCCCAAACAATTAAGAAACTTCGCCAAGACAATAGTGCGACCAAGTCAGATGGTAAAGTTGGCAAAGGCGATTATCCCCGGAGCAATCATCGCAATAATCTTAGGATTTATGTTTAACCTGTATTTTGGGTTTCATCTTAACGGCTACCTCTTTCACTATGTAAAGGGGCTACCTGCAAGTGGAGCATTTCTGGACCCTGTTGGCACTTTTGGTTTGAAAAAACTCTTGTTATTCAGCGGCTATATAGGCCTTGGCATGGTATCGTTCGGCCTGATACTGGGCATCTTCAATAATTTAAGAGAAGGACAAAAGCGACACATGATTGGAAAGGTTGGCTGGCTCCTATTTGGATGGGGAATAGTTCTAATTGGCTTGGCACTCTTGCATCATAGCCATGTCAACCCTGTGCGTCATTTTCAAGGAGTCGTGTATTTCGGTTTAATATTTGGCGGCATCGGATTAATGTTCTACGGCGAAGGTGTGCGAGCAGTCATGGAGTTGCCATCGATAATCAGTCATATTCTTTCTTATACAAGAATCGTCGGAATATTGTTAGCGTCTGTTATTTTGGCAGCCGTAATTGACTTCATTTTCATAAGGTCGCTGCATCACGGCATATCCATTATCGTTCTAGGGGTATTGATTTTTTTTATCGGCCATATATTTAATATAATATTAGGTGTTTTTGAACCTGGCATACAGGGAGCAAGATTACTTTATGTTGAATTCTTTTCAAAGTTCTATCATGGGAACGGAAGGCCATTTAGGCCATTCGGCACGATAAGAAGATTCACGGCCGAACAATATAATGCTGAAACACCGACCAAAGTGCTAACTAAAGAAGGTTAGCGTATTATTGAATTGCAGTATAACCTGCCGTTTCCTCTAACCCTTCACCCTGTCACCATTCTTTCTAACTCCTGGGCAAAAGGTCTATAATTATGTGCGGATGTAATCTTACTATGTCACAGCCGGACTTGCAAACTTATTTGAAATACAGAACTCTTGAAGATATGCTCAAAGTCATAGTGTATTCTGCCCAATCGGCGCTGGGGTTAACACCGATGCTCTATCACATCGTACAAAATAGTCGAGAAGTACTTTTTATCCAAACTGGAACCATAGGTGGGATCATTGTCCATTTTGTAGTCCAAGAGCAAAAGCCTAAAGAAAAGTTCATTCAATTAAAACGGTTTACAGGCGAATTTAGTTTTGTAGATGGCATAGGGAGCGATGCTCAATCGATCTATGTGCCAATTTTAGAGCTCGAAACCTCCACACTTAAATTCCCGCCATGATTCAAAAATGCCTGTCTGCGATCGAGTTCATTATGCTGATATGAAGTGAACTGAAACAATCACATTAAACTTTATAAGCTACGGGGATGTTACAGTCAAAAAAAATATACCTGCCAACATTGGCGAAACCAAAGCTCCTATATCTATCATTGAAGGTTCACAATGGGAAAAACGGGTTGCGAATCTGTTATGATCCGATAAATTGAATAAGAGTATACCCAATTAATAAATCTGCTCTTGAAGGCAGCTCTGTCTATCGCAGGGAGTGATTCAGGTGCCGGTGCAGGAATTCAGGCTGATCTAAAGACTTTTACAAGTCTAGGTGTTTATGGATGCACAGCAATTACCGCGGTAACTGCGCAGAACACCCAGGAGGTGTCTAGCATCTTTGAAGTGACTCCGGAATCGATCGCTCAACAAATTAGATCAGTCATTCTCGATATAGCTCCAGATGCTATTAAAATCGGAATGGTCTATAATAAACCAAATATTCAAACCCTTAGTAGGTTGTTGAAAGGATGTGACGTCCCGGTCGTACTAGATCCAATTTTATCAGCAGGTAGCGGCGGAAAACTTCTGCTGCCTGAGGCTTTCGAATCCTTTAAGACAGGATTAATCCCTCTTTCAACCATAATAACTCCAAATCGCATAGAAGCAGAAAAAATCAGTGGTTTACAAATAATGTCACGGACTGACGTTGTTGTAGCAGCTAGAAAAATAAAAAATCTTGGGGCAAAAAATGTTATAATCAAAGGGAATCACTTTGGAAAGAAGCAAGTCACGGATATTCTTTTGAATTCTGAAGGTAATCTGATCGAAATTTCGAATTCTAATTTAGGTTCGGAGGAGATGCATGGCTCAGGATGTAATTTTTCTGCCGCAATTACTGCCTTTCTTGCAAAAGGTTTCTCTACAATCGACGCTTTCAAGTTGGGTAATAGATATGTGCGAGATTCCATGCAAAATGCGTTAAAAATAGGCAACGGACTTTTGGTTTCTAATCCGGCATCTATCGTGTACGATTACGCCAATCGATATATCGTTTTAAAGGAACTGCATCGTGCTATTGAAGATATCGAAACATCCGATAATTTTGGCATAGTGATACCGGAAACTCAGTCAAATATTGGATTTGCTCTTCCTGACGCGCAAGAATTACATCATATTGCAGCTGTAAAGGGGAGAGTTATCAGAATTGGTCATGCGGCTAGATCCGCATCCTCAAAAGTCGAATTCGGTGCTTCCAAACATGTTGCTTCTGCGCTTCTTGCATACATGACAGTCAACAGACTCGTCCGGTCCGCAATGAACATAAAATATGATGAAAAAATAAGAAAAATTGCCAAGACAGCTTTTAAAGTTTCAAATTACGACAGAAGAAAAGAGCCAAGACATATTTTGAGAAAAGATGGGATGTCAATTTTTTGGGGAATTAAATATGCATTAGCAAAAAATCCGGAAGCTGAAATTATATATCACGAAGGGGCTATCGGTAAGGAGCCTATGTGCATCATATTTGCGAGCAACCCTACAGAGGTTGTCAATAAGATTAGAATTATATTGAAAAAGTATTGAACAAGCAGGGGACACCATTTTGCTAAATATACGTCCTCTGTTAGGATTCTGGGCAGAAAATTATTGGATTTCGTTTTCGAAATTACGTCGTACTTTTTTTGAGGCTTTTACTAGATAACCTCCGACTGCAGCAACACCTATTCCACTGATTGCAAATATAACCGGAACTATATCCATACCGGCCACCACAAATAATGGGTTGATCTTTGTGAATTCAAGCCTAGCGGCAGACATACCGGCAATCAGAATAACGCCAGTAGATATTAGGAGAAGCGCCGGATTGCGTTGTGCACTTGTTTTGGTGAGTCCGAAGACGACGCCAGCAAGTATCAAGCAAGGGGCCCCTGATATCGAGACATTTAAGATTAAAACCCCCATAGGATCGACGAAGACTTGTGGTCCCTTTCCTCCAGGTCCAATCAAGAAATTGTAGAATGATAGAATTAGAAATACAAACATGATTCCGAGCGCAAGAGATCCCAAAGCGACCCAGGTTTCAAATTTTACCATAGGGAAATGCAGCCACTTAAATTCCTATGTGATGCCTACTAACTCAGCAAGCTCCCTTCTGCATGCTGAACCCAACACTTCCGCTGCTTTTTCTGGCCTAATATTATTTACATAAACCCCGAACCCTCGTTCGAGACCAGACCACGAATGCAACTGTGGATAAATCTCGATATGCCAATGGATTTGACGGCTATTCTTTTTTTCTGGTGCGAAATGAAATACAAGATTGAATGGCACTTCATTCAACGCTTTTGACATTCCACCTAGGGTTGCTCTCATCATTAGTGCAAGGTCAGTTATCTCCTTCTGTGTAATTTTCGAAAAAGCAGTCGTGTGCCGTTTAGGATAAATCCAAAATTCATAAGGGTAAGTGGGAGCCCACGGAGAGAATGAAAGAAAGCTATCTGTACTTAATATCTGTCTCGGCCCGCTCGATTCGACAGAAATAATATTGCATGCAGGACAGCTCCCATTCTCGTTCACGTACTTATGTGAGGCCTCTGCCTCTACCTCAATGTGCGGAGGAATAGTGGAAAAAGTCACAATATTAAGGTGCGGATGAATAATCGACGTCCCGGCCCCCAACCCGCTATCGATATAAACAGAAACATAAGTTACACTTTTCTGGGTGTACAGCCATCTTACCCTGTCTTGAATGACCAATAGCACATTTGCCCACTGATCGATTGAAATCTGTGAAAACTTCCTGTCATGGTCTGGAGAAGCGACCAATACCTGATGGAAGCCGTAGGCGGGTTCGCTGTATAGTGGTTTGTCTGAGTAGCTCGGAGGAGAGCCAATTGTGACCGCTGGATTGTTACTCTGGAAGACCCTCACGCACCAATCACAGATTACACTTTCTTCACTATCGGAAAGCCGCTGGAGCATTCCATCTTTGGCCACCAGAGCAATCAGAGCAGGTTCAGTCATGGATTCATTCCCAGGGCAATATGGACATGTGCCATCCAACGAAGGGTTGATTGCTTCACTTTCATTTGATCTTGGTACTATTACAAACTTGTCTAAGACATAGTCTTTCCTTAAATCCCCCAACTGTAACTCTGCCTCTAAAACATCGTAGGAGCTCTTTTAATTAAAGTTTCTGCACCGAACCAAGTTAATGCAAATTTACGATCATTTATTTTCGATTTAATGCTGAAAAGCTTTCGGCCACAGGTGAGGCTTTAGGAAGAATCGATGAATATGCCCGGATTCTAATTTGGTCGGAGAATTATCGTCACAGATAAATTCACCGATCTAGATAAACAAATAACTAATGAAACATAAAGACCTATCTGAAATTAAGATTGTGTACGTTTTGCTTGATGGGGTAGCTGATCTGCCTCATCCAGATTTGAATGACTTGACTCCTCTTGATGCAGCCTCTACGCCCAATCTGGATCACTTTGCCAAGAATGGCTGCATGGGAGAGACGATCTCAGTGGGAGAAGGGATTGCACCACAATCCGATATTGCCGTTTTTAATATGCTAGGCTACAGCTTTCTAGGCGGAAGCTATGTCGGGAGAGGAGTTATAGAATCAATTGGATCTGGTATTGATTTTCGTGATGGTGACCTAGCCTTGCGAGGAAACTTTGCTACCGTAGACGATATGATGCAGATTATAGATCGAAGAGCAGGTAGAAGCATTGCACATGCTGAAGCCAGCGACATCTGTCGAACTCTGGCGGAAGAAATGAAATTTAGCGATAGCGGCGTTTCATTTGTTATAAAACCCACAATCGCCCATCGCTTGAGTGTAAGATTCAGACATGCTAATTTGAGATTCTCTGACAAGATAACAAACACTGATCCAGCCTATCAGAGGGTCGACGGCATCGGCATAGCAAAAGACACTCTAGGGAAAATGCACCTGAAAAAATCATTCGCAGAGGACCCCTCGGCATCCGCAGCAGCCGCTGCAAAAACTGTCAACGAGTTTTCGGAACAGGTAATAAGACTACTTAAAGGCCATCCGATCAACAAACGCCGAGAAAACTCCGGCAAAACACCTATGAATGCGATCCTCTTAAGGGATTCTGGAAACACTGTTCCGAAGCTCGAATCAATCAAGAAAAAATACAATATGGAGATTGCGTGTATCGTGGACATGCCGGTGGAAATTGGTATTTCCAAGGTTTTAGGTATGAGGACACTCGAAGCAGGGGGGATCGATGATTATGAAAGTAAAGCTTCCGTGGCCGTAGATAACTTGCAAAGTAATGATGGAATCTACGTGCACCTAAAAGGACCGGACGAATTTGGTCACGATGGAGATGCACAAGGCAAAAAAAGAAGCATAGAAGATATAGACAGAGCATTCTTTGGGACTTTACGAAAAAAGCTAAAAAATGATGAAGGGCAGATAATAGTTATTTCTGCTGATCATTCAACGCCTTGTATAAAAAAAGCCCATAGTGCTGATCCTGTGCCCGTTTTGTTTTCCGGGGACATCGTCAAAAAAGATGCTAGTGCAAGATTTACTGAAAAATATGCTTCAAAAGGACGCTTGGGACGTATTATGGGTTCAACCGTGCTTAGAAATGCGATCAACATGATAAACGATAATAAACCGACTGTTTGTTGATCGCGACCTTTGCTAGACTGTACATCATCCTTAGATAATTAATTGGATAGAAAAATAATCTTAGAGTCTGCCGCTTATTAGTGTGCCTTTACATTGCTCGCAGACTTGTTCGTCTATATTGGCCTCCATATTGTGGTGGACGTCGCAAATTATTAATGTGTAACGCATATAATTACACAGTTCCACGAATTTAGCCATAGTATTTGGGGTATATGCCTTGTTTGAAGTCAAGTCTCTTGCTATGTCATCGGTCATCCGCATCACTTCCATTACTGATGTCAGTTTATTCATAAGCTGTATGTCCCCTCTCGTCCCTCTAAGGTAGTTGCTGACAGCTGCTTGAGTAACACCAAGTACCCTGGCGACGATCTCCTCCTTCATGTCGTATTCAGTTACGAGCTTCTTAGCTAAAATCGCCCTTATAGCCGGAATAAGAGATTTTGCTTCGATCTCAGAAGGTAGTAGCATCAGCAATATACAAAAACGCTGTGATTCTTATTTAAAGCTTCTCGAGAAGATCTTATCATGAGATGTTAAAACAAGACGTATTTAAGTAAGCGGTCACTTTGCATCCATTGTCTCGAGATGGATAGTAGTTTGATATTACTTCACCGCTGTTTAGATATGTGCCGGCGTTTTGGGTGGATAACGGAGGAAATCGAATGCAGATAAAGTTTGGGTTTACTCAAGGGTTAAATGTTGCCCGTTTGGGTCTGGATGAAACTCAAATAATGAGTGCTTGTCAAATAGCCGACCGAATGAATTATGATTCTATCTGGATGATGGACCACTCCAATGTTCCACAATGGAAAAATGCTATCGTAAATGACGCATGGCTTATGCTTGCAGCGATAGGCACAATCACCCGCAATGTTGAATTAGGGACTTGCGTGACCGATGCCATTAGAAGACATCCTTCTGCCATTGCACTCTCGGCAATCACGTTGGACAGAATCACGAACGGCAGGGCAATCCTTGGTATAGGTGCAGGCGAAGCTCAAAACGTTGTCGACTTTGGGATAGAATTTTCTAAACCGGTATCGAAATTTAAGGAACAATTAGATGTCATCGAAAGACTCTTTGACTCAGGTCCAGACCATCGCGTCGACTACGAAGGTCAATACTACAAACTTGCAAACGCATGTCTCCAAAGCAAAAGTATTCGCAAACCTAGACCCCCTATCTATATCGCAGCTGGTGCACGAAAGACACTTGAATTATGTGCCACGCACGGAGATGGATGGATACCCATCGGTTACACACCAGAATTATTTCAACGACATGCTAACGTTATCCGTGAAAACGCCAAAGAGATCGGGAGAAATCTTTCTGATTTCCAATTTGCAAACGATGTAGACATATACTTTACCGATGATGGGGAAGAAGCGTGGAATAAGATGAAAAATGCAGTCAAAGTAAGCCTTTACAAGCCGGAATTATTAAGCGTGCATAATATACAACAAGATTCGGAATTCGATTTCCGCAAATACTTTACCGAGTATGCCATGAACAAACCCGAACTCATGGAGCAAATGAAAAAGGCTGCATTGAAAATACCGGATAGTGTCGCAAGAACGGCGATTGGCGTCGGGAAACCAGATGACGTTATCGAGATGTTAGAGAGATTTATCAAAGCAGGGACGAATCATTTTATCATTAGATTCTGGGGAGACGGTTACTTCAAGAATATAGAAATGTTCGGTAACAAAATCATTCCGTATTTTAGGGAGCAATCTAATAAGTGATAGTAGCCTCGAGAGGATAAACTAATTTCTAAAAATAGGCGTCCAATGAAGTATGAAGTAGAGCCTTGTTTTCTTTGTTTTTTTTCCTTATTTTGCTTCCTACGACTGGTTCGGCGTCAAATCCCAGTTTCTTAAGCGAATCGGCAAAGTCGTGGGAAAACCCATGAAATGTATAAATTTTGTTAGCACCAGACGCTCTCACAAACTCAAGCAGTTCTGCATAGTCGCAGTGATCGCTCATTGCCAAAGCATGGTCAAGACCCATCATTGTTCCGTACCGTTTATCCAGCGCCCAACCGCTAAACCCTACGCAGACGGCGGCATATTTTTGTTTCACAAGTCTCACAAAGTTACTTGATCGCATAAGTGGTGAAATCATTACCCAGGGCTTGGTCCTGCTTAGCAACCCTTTTTTTTCTGCTTCAGAAAATATATCCCCGTCTTTTAATGGCACGCCCAATTTTTGGTACGCACCGTTCAATTCATAGACCGAATCATGGATATAGAATGGCTCCCAATGGCCGAAAAGTGACGTCAATAATTGTGCTTTGCCTAGTGGGTAACCCATCAATAGAACAGGAATACCTTTGTCAAACATTTCAGAAATAATTTTGTTGGTTTTGTGGATAATATCTGTTATAGAGGGAAAAATAAAACGGGGTCGGCCGAATGTTGACTCTATTATCAAGGTTTGTACCTTGGGGACGCGGGCTGATTTCATGAATGCCCTTTCTCTAGCAGAAATGTCACCCGTGTAGTATAAGTTATCACCAATTAATAGACCCTTGGAGCCAAGAATATGCCCTGTGTCTAAGAGCCGGAACCCATCATATTCTTCATTTATTTCACTCATTGGAAACCCTCGAACGCGAGCGAGAAGAGAAGTTTCCCTTGAGGTAAGAACTTTGGTTTTGCTAGTCATAGGAGTTTGGGAATAGTTTCGGCAAAGATGGTCAAAATGAGCATGAGAGAAAAAAGCAAAGTCTGATGGGACTGGTCTGGGTGGATCAATTGATATTTTGTTGTTGCCGCTGTAAATTACAATGCAAGAATCAGCAAACGTAACCATTGATGACAATCGAGAGCTGTGATCCCTAAATTGAAGATATATTTTAAGATTTTAGTCTCCTCGAATTCATCTTTAAGAATCAGTATCGTCAAGTATACACCTTTGCTTAATCTTGCAATCTTAATTTCTGGACGTGGTAGTAATATGGAGGCAATACTCTCAGCAATAAAGCTAGGGAAGATCAAGAATATTAGACCCTCGATTGTTATATCCGATAGGCCTGATGCGGCGGGTCTCAAAATTGCTTCAGAAAAATTTTGTGTACCGACTGAAACTCTGCATGGTTATGCATCGAAGGGTTGGGAGTACGACGAAAAATTGATTCAGGTTTTGGAAGATCACGCTGTAAATAGTAGAACAGGCGTTATATGCCTTGCAGGGTTCATGCGAGTGCTGAGCAGTGAATTTGTATCTAAATACAAAATGCGAATAATGAATATACATCCAGCACTTCTTCCATCCTTTCCGGGCCTTCGGGCACAGAAACAGGCTTTAGACTATGGTGTCAAAGTAAGCGGATGTACCGTCCATTTTGTGGATGAAGGGATCGACACCGGACCTATATTTATGCAGCGGACTGTCCCTGTATTTGATTCTGATACGGAACATCTATTGGCAGAAAGGATTTTAAAAGTAGAACACGAGCTCTATCCAGAAGCTCTTGGCTTGTTTTCAAAAGGGAATATTAGGATAGAAGGCCGAAAGGTCTCAATAAATAGGGCAGACACTAACTAGGGCAACGAAATTCAATGACGCCGTAAATTGCTGAATTCCCGCTTGAGACAGTGAAAGAAAAACCAAAATATTACACGTTTGAATTTAATAATCATTTGACGGCACGGATGCTAGACGGGTTGGCCGCAGCGGCATTTCTGCGGTCGAATATAAAAAGGGCCGTCAGTCAATTGCAGAGGGGTGGAATTAACCCCTGTCTGGCGACAGTTCTTGTGGGTGACGACCCGAGCTCAGCCCTATATGTAAGAAATAAGCATAAGGTAGCAGCGTCGGTTGGAATCTTAACACGAGATAACAAACTTCCATCTTCTTGCACCCAACAAGAGTTAATAAAACTTATCGAGACCCTAAACAGAGACAGTGAAGTACATGGTATTTTGGTTCAGCTGCCTCTTCCTCAACAGATAAATGAATTTTTGATACTTAGTATCCTTAATCCCATCAAAGATGTAGATGGGCTGACTCCATACAATGCAGGGATGTTGGTGAGCGGAAGAGCGATTCTAAAACCCTGTACTCCTGCCGGAATTCTAGAATTATTAGATTTTTATAAGATCGAAATATCAGGCATGGATTCCATTATAGTGAATCGAAGCACTCTAGTTGGTAAGCCTCTTGCATTTCTACTCTTGGAAAGGGATGCGACGGTTACCGTATGCCATTCTAAGACAAAGATGCTGGTAGAAAAGTTAAAGACTGCAGACCTAGTGATCACTGCTGTCGGTGACCGCGAGCATTTTGTACTGACATCGGATATGGTGAAGCCTCGTACGATAATAATCGATGTCGGTATTACCAGACAAGGTGGAATGTTAGCCGGTGATGTAGATTTCGAAAATGTTAAGGAAAAGGCTTCTTGGATTACTCCAGTACCTGGTGGGGTTGGTCCGATGACCGTATCGATACTATTGAAGAATACGATAACAGCCGCCTCTCTGAAACAAGAGATGAATAATAGACGGTAACGAGAAAAGTGATGAAGTCATGAACAGTCTCAAAGACAAGATGCGTAGAATTATGCTTGAAAAACGTAATTCCCTTTCAGCTGCTGCTATTAAAACTAAAAGTGAAGCAATTCAGCAGAGATTTACTAATTCCTTTGAGTTTAAATTCGCCGGAATATTGGCAAGTTACTTTCCTGTTGGGTCCGAAGTGAGAACACAGAAAATAGTTAGCATTGCGTTGAGAAGGAATATGCTCGTTGCGCTTCCAAGGACAGTTGGAGATCACATCAAGTTTTATCCTATCCTATCGAAAACTGATTTGATCGTAGGCAAATTCGGAATCAGAGAGCCTTCTATACCATCCGATTCATCCGATTCTTGCGTTTCAGATAGTATCGATCTGCTCTTGGTGCCAGGAATTGTCTTTGACACTAACGGATATCGAATCGGATACGGATACGGATATTATGATAGGTTTATCGCCAGAAAAAAAAATTCTATCGTTTCTGTAGGTTTGGCATATGAATTTCAAGTGTGTGAAAAAGTCCCTCGATCTGATAATGACCAAAAGATTAACGTTCTTGTCACAGAAAAAAGAACGCTTTATTTTTGATAAGGCAAGGTTTCTCTGCCAATATCGGTTCTATAGTACTGTTCATCTCTACCCCATGATATTCGTTCTACAGCGGAATATGCTTTATTCGCAGCTTCATTTATGTTTAGCCCCAAAGCACAGACCCCCAAAACCCTGCCCCCGTTGGTTATAATTCTATTTTGTTGATCTCGCATGGTATCTGCGTGAAAAATCATAGTGCCAGGATCCAACTTAGACTCGAGACCTCTTATCAGTTCACCTTTCTCATAGCAGCCGGGATAGCCTTTTGCAGCTATAATTACGCAGACAGAGGCTTCATTTCGCCACTCAAGAGGCTGCATGGAGTCAAGTCTATCTTCTGTCGTAGACTGTAAATATTCGAAAAGGTCTGACTTTAACCTCATCATAAGTGGCTGACATTCGGGGTCTCCCATTCTTACATTGTATTCCAAAACGTACGGCTGGTTCCGAGCAGTATCCATCATTATCCCGGCGTATAGAAATCCTTTAAATGGCTGCCCTCGCCTGCTCATTCCCCTCACGGTAGGTTCCATTATATCCTTTATAATTTTTCTATGTAGCTCACTGTCAATAAGGGTTGCATGCGAATAGCTACCCATTCCTCCTGTATTAGGACCTTTGTCATTGTCAAATATTCTTTTATGATCTTTACATGACTCAAGCGGCATGATCGTCATTCCATCACAAATAGCAATAAAAGAAGCTTCTTCCCCAAATATCCTTTCTTCGATAATGACGTTTTGGCCTGCATGGCCAAATCTATTTTGAACCATCATCAAATCCAGTGCTGCAATAGCATCGTCTTGAGTATCGCATACGAATACTCCCTTCCCAGCCGCCAGCCCGTCAGCCTTTATGACGAGTCGATTTGTTTGCCTTAGTACGTGATCCTTTGCCTTTTCAATATCTGAAAATGTAGAAAAGTTTGCAGTAGGAATCTGATTTTGTTTCATAAAGTGCTTTGCATAAATCTTGCTTGATTCCAATAATGCCGCGCCCTTTGTGGGGCCAAATATCGATAGGTCCTCTTCGATAAATAAGTCTACTATACCATTAGCAAGGGGAATTTCAGGTCCGACTACTGTAAAGCATTCATGTTCTTTTGCAAACAACGCCAGTCTTCTGGATTCATTAGGCTTGATATTGATGTTTGAAAAAGTCCCGCCATTACCTTCAGCATAATATACATTTTTTGCATACATGCTCTGTGAAAGTTTCCACCCTAACGCATGCTCTCTGCCACCACAGCCAACAATTAGTATATTTTTTTTTTTAGAATGCAATTAAACGATATGAACTCATCATAATAATAAACTAGTCTAGGGAGGAGGGGATTTCTTCTAGTCTCTTTTTATTTGATAGGTGTAAACGAAATGTATGGAAATGGAAGAAACAGGGCCGGCTAAGAGGGGACCGGCTTCTGCTGACGAGGAGACTAGAGCAAGGGTGGCAAGAGAAGGGGGAGTAGCACCACACAACATAAGGGGTCTTGTGGAGTATGGAATTGAATTTTATCAGACGATGGGAGAGAAGGGTGGTGATTCTGTCAAGCAGAAGTACAGTGTTGACTTTCACCGCTAAATCGGCAGAGGTGGAGGAGTAGTGAAGTAGAAATATGGACCGAAGTTTTACCGCAAGATAGGAAAGCGCGGCGGTGGAACAGCAAAGGGATGAACGGGAACGGCATACTATAGTACAAGGATAGACTAGAAATCGAAGATAATATGGTGATAAAATCCACAACAAATGCTAGACGGTAGGTTCCGATCTCAACTCAGCAACAATTTACATTTGGCGTCTGACAATAATGCGCTGATAAAGTCTTTGTATTCAGTATCATGAAATCTAATTGTTACAAATTTATTATTCTGTTTTGCGAGCTCAATGCATATCAAATGGTAGCATTGCTTTCCGCTGGAAAGCGTATCGTAGTAATAACTTTTGCAGGAACAGAAGCCAAGTTCAACATCTGCCCAATGTTCGTTGTCTCTGCCAATGATGGTCCAAATGGTCCTTCCACTGGGTTGGAATACGTGGAATTTGACCGCGCCTTCCTCTAAGAGGTTTTTTATTCGTTCGGGATAACGTTTGGCCACCAGAGGTAGAATGAAAAGGGCTTAACTTATAATCTATTTGGATTGCCGTAGCCCTAGGGCGCACTTTAGTTTTGTACGAGTACGAACAAAAAATGGAATACGATGTTTGTCGGGCAGACACAAAACCCGAAATCGGCATCAATGTTAAAGTTAATGTTAACTTTAATATCAATGCCTCCTAAGCTGTAATGTAGTTGAAAGATTACGATCACATAGTACTTTGGCTTGATTACTTTAACAAGACTCTCCCGCGACGCAAGGGGCGTAGAATAAGAAGTGAACGTGCAGTTTTTGATCCAACGGTTGCAGATTTGACTGAAGCCGCAATAGAGGCAGGTTACGAGCCATTGGAACAAGAAAACACAGAACAGGTGAGGTACCCGCGTAGACCATACGTGAAATCGGGTTACATTGTACTGCCAAAATCGACAGAGCAGAAAAAATCGACTATATTAGAACGCGTAGCAGAAAAAATGCAGCAGAAGATTAAACAGAAAACCACGGAAAGATAGAATATGAACAACGCTGCCTATTCGTGAGATAATCTAATTAAGGCAGCTCAAATAGACTTGGACAGGCAAAGAGTGTTGATTAAAGAGCTTCAAGAAGTTGGAGAGGTTATGCATCTAGCAAAAAGCAGTAGGCTCATTGTACGACTGCTAGGATCTTCCGGCAAGGAAACTCGATCTGGAGAGATATTAGTCGATCAAAAGGGTAGAGGTGTGGGGAAGGTTGTGGAGGTAATAGGACCGGTACACGCGCCGTACGCATCGGCAATACCTTTAACAAAGAGGACCAATAAGGTTGTTGGGATAAAAGTATATCGTGGTAGATCGTTACGTACTAAACGTGATAAGTGAATCGGGAGGGGACGACCTTATCTACTCGTCTGCCAATTGGTGATTCAGAGGCGGAATTCGAGTAATACACAAGTAATAACACTTTTTATAATAGATGACTGATAAATATTGGGCATGCTACGAATAAACACTGAAATCATAACAGGAATCGCTTTAATTTTCCTTGCTATTTTATTCATGTATGGTAGCCTATTTTATAAAGCATGGGCAGTTATCCTTATTGTAGACTATGTTCTAATAGCTATAGGCGCAGGTTTTATCCTACTAGGCGTGTGGACCATGCGAAATTATGTAAGAGAGAGAACGGAAGAGCCAAGCCATCACTAAATTGCTGGGTATACCATGGATTGATAGTGTTCTGATGGCCATTGGATGAATAACTTTATTGAGGCACCAAATCGTTCAATTGTAACGTTCTTTTGTTCAAATTAATCCTATTCGAGTTTTTATTTAAGATGATCACATTTTTTACACTATCATTCTATCCCTATTCACACATGTCTGATAGAATCGACTACACAGGCAAAGTTTACGTTTACAGCAGCGGGATGTCTGAAGATATTATTAAGGCTAGCAAGCAAAAATTGCAAGAATTCGGTGTTAAGCTAAACGATATCGTCATTATAGGGCTGCCGGAAGGTGTGCCCGAAGGTTCGATTATAGTGACTATCTGGCCACATTATCTTTCTGTTGCGAGGGTAAAGCGAGTCAGAGAAGGGTCGATCTATGCGCCTCAACTTTTCAATATTGACCTTTAATATAGTCAATTCAAAAAACATTATAATTCTATCAGTACCGCTTTTGTAGGAGTACATGACGTTAACTTTTTTTGAACACGAGGTCGACACGGTCAATGTCCTGGAGAATGGCTCATGGATGACCAGGGTGTGGCTGATCATGATTGTTCTTTTGATATTGAAATGACATAGTACATCTGCGATCGCCACAGTAATAGAAGTTGACCTTCACTATTATTGCGATTGAATTATTGAAACATGAAAAAGTAATAGTAAATTATGGAACGAACCCCTAATCTGCATAAGGATTTCAGAATTTGTGCTTTTTGTAGTTCCAAGACTGACGGGTATAACAGCTCCCCCTGTTACAGAATCTGCTACCTTGGAAGTAGATATCACCTCAAAACGATGGATATGGTTGAGATGACTGATCGTCATGAGCCCTCTCGGACTTGACTCCTAACCACAGTGAATATATTACAAAGGGACATACGTATATGGCTAAATCGCGGGTAGGTCACAGGTGGATCTTCACGGGTCAGGGGTCAGAAAGTGGTATACATAATCACTTTTTCTGATTGAAAATCATTCAGCCACCGCGTCATCATCTCCCCCTATCCAGTCAATTCCTAAACTCTCCATTAAGTCTTTAGCCCTTTTCCGTGTTTTGAAGTTGACCTTAACTACGACGATTCCTTTGAAAGGCTGTCCATATAGAACAGCAGAGCCATAGGGAACTAGTAAAAAAATCGGCAAAGCTAACAGGTCCTCCTCACCCTCAACAATAACTCTCACTGGTTTAGTATCACTAGCTTTAAGTGCATCGCGTAACACTTGAACTGCTCCGCTGGAGATAGTCCCTGCAGGATTCGAACATCTAAGTTGCAATATGCGATTTGATAAAAGCGAGTCACCTCCTGCTTTTTTGCGTTGTTCTCGTCTCTCTCTACCATCTACAACGGACACTCGGGGCACGATGCCATACGAATTCACCCGATCGGTTGTGGCATCGCCAACAGAAACAATCAACTTCGCATGTTTTATCGAATTGTATAATTTTACTTTGCTTACACTCTTATTTTCAAGGAGTGTGCCAAATGGTTCTTTTAGGATACGAAAATTTTCAGGACTGATGTACATTAGCAGGTTCAGATTCACTTAGTGTACCGTCACGAGGTGGTCCCTCCGTTTCTGCCTCTTCCACAGCCTTCATCTCAGCCGCAATAATACTAATCCTCCCAGCTACGGTTTTGGCAACATTTGTAAATGCGTTTGCCTGAATCGAACCGGGGTCTGACAGAATTATGGGTTTTCCAATATCACTTCCCTCCATAATCTGAGAGTCAAGTGGTATTTCACCTATGAAAGGGACGTTGAATTTCTCGCTGACCCTCTGCCCGCCCCCTTTGCCAAATATATGAATCCGTTGAAGACAGTGGGGGCATAGGAGGTAACTCATATTCTCAATTACCCCTACGATAGGAACATTTAATTTGTTAAACATCCCAATTGCCTTCACCGCAACGTTCATGGCAACTTCCTGGGGAGTAGTTACGATCAGTATCCCTGTAATGGGTATCGTCTGTGCCATCGTCAGGGGCGCGTCACCAGTTCCTGGTGGCAAGTCTATTATCAAATAGTCTAGGTCACCCCAGTTAACGTCAGTCAAGAATTGTTTGACAATGCCGGAAACTATAGGGCCCCTATATATTCCGGCTTGCTGAGACTGTTCATAGAAAAATCCCATTGATATTACCTTGACGCCACCTGAAAGGAGCGGCTGAATTTTGTTATTTGTAACTTCAGGAGTCTGCTTGAGACCGAGCATCAGCGGCACGCTAGGGCCGTATATATCAGCATCCAGTAATCCCACTTTGGCGCCAGTCTTTGCTAGTGTTAGTGCCAGGTTTACAGAGACAGTAGTCTTTCCGACGCCCCCTTTACCACTTGCGACGGCAATTATATTTTTAACACCGGGCAATATCTCATCCAAAGATATGGCGCGGCCTTCCATGACTCGCGCCGTAACTTTCAAATTTAGATCTGTCACGCCTATATTTGCTATATTGTTCCTGACATCCTGCTCTATCTCGCTATTAAACGGACAAGCAGGTGTGGTGAGCTCAAGAGTAAAGGCGACTGTTCCATCATTAATTGCGAGATCTTTAACCATTCCCATTGATACAATATCCTTATGCAACTCTGGATCTACAACTTTCTTCAATGAAGACAGTACTTGATCTACGGTAACCATGGTGCGATAACGCAAATTCGTTGATACCGTATTTAAATGATACATAGAAGCAAAGGCACAATTTCGGAATCCTGTCCAGAAACTCAAAAAAGTTAAATCATCTTTGGATTTTAGAAGGTACTCATAATGTCCAACAAGGTAAGAGTGGCGTTGATAGGAGTAGGCAATGCCAGTTGTATATTTGTTCAAGGTCTTGATTATTACGCAGATAACAACCACACTAAGGGTCTATGGCACAAAAAAATTGGCGGACTCAAACCATCAGACGTAACGGTTGTAGCAGCATTCGATATCGATCCGGGCAAAGTCGGTCAGGATCTTAAACAAGTAGTTAACAGAAGCCCCAAAAAATATCATAGTGTCAGAAAGTTGGGTATTGATATAAAGGCAGGTTTGCTATCAGATGAACCTCCTTTTCCTTTTACGTCTGAAAATACTATGACTTGTTCGAGTAAAGAATTTCGTGATATATTAGAGACCTCAAATACAAACGTTGTTGTAAATCTGATATCTTCTGGGCTAGATAGGACAGCAAAACAATATGCATACGCCTCCCTAGATGCGGGCATTCCTTTCATCAATGCAACTCCTACAAGAATTGCAGGTAACGAGGCTTTCTCAAGAAAATTTGGAGTAAAGAAAATTCCGTTGGTGGGAGACGATTTGTTAAGTCAGCTGGGAGGAACTGCATTGCATAAGGGAATCATAGATTTTCTAGTAGAACGGGGTGCGATGGTGAGAAAGAGTTACCAGCTTGACGTGAGTGGTAATACGGACACTCAAAACACGATGGTTGAGAGAATTAAAATGGCCAAGCGGAGAATCAAAACTAAAAGTATAGCTATCGAGGCGCCGTATGATTTTGAATCCGTCGCAGGCACTACTGAGTATGCTAATTTTCTCCGAGATTCGCGAAACAGCTACTACTGGGTTTCCAGCGAAGGTTTTCTGGGTAGCAGTATCGTAATCGATATGATGTTGCAGACAAGTGATGGAGCAAATGCCGGGAATGTTCTTTTGGACGCGGTGAGAGCAGTATACGCGCACCATACCAGCAATGTGAAAAACGGCCGTGAGCTCATTTGTGGATACTCATTCAAAGACCCTCCTGTGAACGGCAAAATTCGAGACGCTTACAGAAATTTCATTGCGGCCTTTGGCTAGTGTGCTGTTAGGTCCAATGTTGCCATGTCTCGTTAAGAAATTCTAGACAAGGCTGGATCTTTGCGAATATTTCATGGTTAGGCGAGCTTGAAGCATACTCCATTTTATACAACATCTTGCTTCTGACCAAATCTAAAGCAAGAAAATGAACATAATACCACGCCAGAAGTTTGCTAGCGCTAGAGCTGTCTCTTGCTACTAAAACAATTCGATAATGTATTAATTACCATTCAAAAAACATTAGTACATGGGAAAGATCTTCGCAGACGTGACTGAGACAGAAATAACTAGGACGCTATCAACGATGTTTAACGAAACGATGAATGAATATGCAAATTGTGATGTAATAGTCATCGGAGCTGGACCTTCCGGTTTGACGGCGAGCAGAGAGCTTGGAAGGATGGGTGCTCGAACGCTTGTCATCGAGCAAAATAACTACTTGGGTGGCGGATACTGGGTCGGCGGTTATATGATGAACCCAGTAACAGTTAGGGCTCCAGCACATAAGATATGGGATGAACTAAGAGTGCCATATCGCAGAATAAATGATGGACTCTATGCTACTTGGGGGCCTCATGCGTGTTCAAAGCTAGTGGCTGCCGCATGTGACGCTGGGGTCCGATTTCTCCAGCTAACGAAGTTTGACGATCTCGTACTGAAGAACAAGCGAGTGAGCGGCGTGGTTGTTAACTGGATGCCGGTTTCTGCTCTACCCCGGAATATTACTTGTGTCGATCCGATTGGCCTAGAATGCAAGATTGTCATTGATGCATCTGGTCATGACTCGGTAGCTGTAAAGCGCTTGATGGACCGTGGTTATGTAAAGTGGAGGGGAATGGATCCGATGTGGGTCGAAGGAAGCGAGGACGCAGTAGTCAATTACACAGACGAAGTTTTTCCAGGCTTAATCGCAACCGGAATGTCCGTCACAGAGACACATGGCTTACCACGAATGGGTCCTACATTTGGGTCGATGCTACTATCAGGCAAAAAAGCAGCAGAAGTTGCCATAGACAAGCTAAAAGAAATGCCAGACTCACCCAAGCTAAAGGTGAAGTAGGATAGCCAATATGGACACGCCATCAAAGTCTTTTCAAATTAAGACGGTGACTCGACCAAAGAACCTCGCCGGAATAAAAATTGACTTTAAATTGCTCTGGCAATCATAGATTGAAAAATTAGAATAGAAATTTTCGAGTACGCGTTTAGGAAAGGATTAGAAATGGAGCCGAACAAACTATTAAATGGTCTTCATATTTTTACTATCTAATAATATATGTCTAAGACGGATAGGGGGAATGAATCCGTTAGTTCAGGCAAAGTAAGCCTTTATGACGTGATAATTATCGGGTCCGGCCCTGCAGGCTACACGGCCGGTATTTACACTTCGCGTGCTAGACTGAATACCCTTCTTGTAACAGGTAGTCTGCCTGGCGGTCAGCTGATGACCACAAGCGAAGTAGAAAACTATCCAGGTTTCCCAAACGGGATATTTGGACCTGAGCTAATGATGAACATGCGGCAACAGGCAGAAAGATTTGGAACCCTTGCAATCGATGATGAGGTTATTCAAGTTGACTTTAAGCAGAGACCATTCAAGATTACGACCAGTAGCGATGTATTCCAATCGGAAGCAGTCTTGATATGTACTGGAGCGTCGCCTCGTAAGCTAGGAATCAAGGGAGAACAAAGGTTTGCAGGCAGAGGGGTGTCGTATTGCGCGACTTGTGATGGTCCTTTTTTCAAAGGTGAGGATATAGTCGTAGTAGGGGGTGGAGATACAGCCTTGGAAGAAGCAACATTCCTTACAAAATTTGGAAAGTCCGTTAAAATAGTCCACCGGCGCGATTCGTTACGGGCTAGCAAAATTCTACAGGACAAGGCATTTGAAAATCAGAAGATCGAATTTCTCTGGAATAGTGTGGTGTCTGATATCATAGGCGATAAGAAGATTGCATCAATAGTTGTCCGTGACGTGTATAACGGGAAGGAACAGAGAATTCAAGCTGGTGGGTTGTTTGTTGCGATAGGCCACGATCCCAACACTGCTATATTTAAAGGACAATTAGAATTGGATGATAAAGGCTATATTGCTTTGAAAAATAATTCGGTCACCAACATAGAAGGGGTTTTTGCTGCTGGGGATGTCCACGATTACAAGTACAGACAAGCAATTACTGCCGGCGGTTTTGGCTGTATGGCTGCATTGGATGTGGAAAAATGGTTGACGGAGAGAAAACACCGTGAAAACACAACCATCAGTAGCTTTTACACAAATGCGTAGACAGGCTTTGAAAGGTTCTTTGCATTCTTTAGAATACTATAGTATTCTGAATCTGTGAATAAGCCTTGTTGCTCGTATAAACTCTTGAATTTCGTACCATCGTCTGCAAATATACCCACAAGATTACCGCTCTCCAATTTTTCAGCAATTTTCAGCATTGAAGCCATGACAGAACCTGAAGAAGGACCAACTAGCAGTTTCTCTCTAGCAGCAAGCGCTTTTACTAACCCAAATGATTCTTTATTTGTGGCGGTTAGCCATTCATCAACAATCTTTTCCCGTCGTAAGAACAATTCTGGCATTGATGATTCTTCAAAATTCCTCAATCCTTGGAGTAAGTGATTCTTTTGAGCTTGAATAGCTATAATTCTAATATTCTTGTTCTTCTCCTTCAGGAAAGTTGCGGTTCCTGTTATGGTGCCACCTGTACCACAACCGGTAAGGAAGTGCGTCACTTCGCCATTGGTTTGTTTCCATATTTCTGGCCCGGTGCTTTCATAATGGGCCAAATAGTTCGCATCATTATCGTATTGATTCGGCATGTAATACTTATCAGGCCTAGGTTTCGAAATCGCTTTAGCCAGTGCAATACTTTGGTCGGTGCCAGCGCCCACCCTTGGGCAAAGATCATCTGAGGTCTCATGTACTGTAGCTCCCAATCTCTTCAGAATTTTCTTTGTCTCATCGCTTACTTTGTCTGGTATAACAATCTCAACCCCATACCCTAATGCTTGGGAAATGCCTGTTAAAGCGATACCTGTATTTCCAGATGTAGGCTCGATTATGATGCTTTTGTCTTTCTTCAACAACCCCTTCCTCTCGGCCTCCCTTACCATCCAGTATGCCGCCCTGTCTTTGACAGAGCCAAAAGGGTTGAACCATTCTAGTTTAGCAAAAAGCTTTACGCTGCTCGTAGAAAACGAATTCAGCTCTACGAGCGGGGTGTTACCTATTTGACTTACTATCTCTGGCCGAACAACAGCAGTCATGTTCATTTAGCCTTTTTGATTAAGAACTCAAGAACCTTGTCGTCTTTATTTATTGAGAGAAGCTCATGTCCATTTCTTTTTACCCACATTGATATATCTTCTTCAGATTCCGGATCGTCAGCGACTATCTTTATCATGTCGCCTATGGTAAGACGTTCTATTTCTATTTTGGTACGAAATACCGGCTCGGGACAGTAAAGGCCTCTAACGTCAATGGTTTTGGTCGGAGATTTCGTGTTACTGGTACTCATATCGATAAACAAGTTTATTATGTGATCGATATATTAACTCTTTAGTAGTAACGTTCCCTAAGATTGCGATGGCATTATCAATTAGTTATCTGAATAGGTCTTTCCCTCTGGATCGAAGCAGCTGCGATAAAGAAGAGTTTTCAGCCATTTGATACCTGTAACCTCTTATGATTACAACGGGAACGCGTTCACTTTTACCCATTTGTAATTCTGCAGCAGAAGCAATCTCATCGACAATTGCGATTTCAGTAACTTTTAACTTCTTCCCGTACATATCTAGCGTCCCTATGTAACTTTTTATTGGCTGGATTCCGGCAATACCTATAGCCACATTGATTTGTCCTTCCCTAAATGGTCTCCCGAAGGTATCAGTTATAACTACAGCGACATCAATACCTGTTTTTCTCTTAAATGAATGTCTCAGCCTGCGGGCAGATAAATCTGCATCCTGTGGCAGTAAAGCTGCATGATTATAGCTATTTTCCACGTTGCTTTGGTCTACCCCTGCGTTTGCACAGATGAGTCCCCGCTTTGTTTCTACAATCAGGATGCCTCGAGCCAATCTCAAAATATCTACTGATTCGTTCAAGATTAATTCGATTAATCGAGGGTCCTTATCGTTCTGTTTTGCAATTTGTAGCGACTTTTCTGAAGGCTTTACGAATTTTAAATTAACCAATCTACCCTCGGCCTTGGAGACAACTTTTTGCGCGACAACGACTATATCGCCTTCTAAAAGAAATTCTTTGGCGTTGTTCATTGATTCTAGAATTATTAGATCAAGTTTATCTCCAGCCTTTATATCAGAAGCTACAGGAATAGGTATTATTTCAATCCTAGATTTCAATATATGCCGTACTAACGGAGTATAAGATATAATTACTCATGACGTATGTTAGCCAGTACTGCTTTGCCGAACTTTTTCTCCAGTAGGTTCAACAATAGTGACAAATCGTGTATCTCTATGACTGCATCTGCTTTTTCCTTAACCTTATCTACAGGACAGAATCCTACTGTGAATCCTGCAACAGCTAACAATTTCAGATCATTTGCGCCGTCAATCACTGCCACTGTTTCTTCGCGTCTTATCCCCCATTCCTTTACAGTCCGAGTGACTGCTGCCGCTTTGTCTGCGGTAACCCTGATGTCGACATCAAGAAGTTTTCCATTCTTGAAGATTAATTCATTGGAAAATATTTTGTCAAGTCCAAGTTCGCCCTTCAATCTATCGGTTATGAGAGTAAAGCCGCCAGAAACAGCGATCATTTTCCAACCTGCTCTTTTCAATGCGGAACAAAGTTCTACGGCACCGGGCATAATCTGTAGATTCTCCCCGATTCTGTGAGCATCCTCCATGTTTATGCCGCGAAGAGCTGCGACTCGCAGGCTAAGCCCTTCTTCCCAGTTTATCTCTCCTCTAATGCCTTGTTTGGTGATATCCCATATTTCCTTCTCCTTCTCTGGTCCTATCAACTGTGCTAGCATCGGAAGGTACTCTGCGTTGAGGAGGACGCCCTCTACGTCAAAGATAATTAGCATAATAACGCGCGCTCTTACCCAGACGAAGTTGCCGCACAGTATATTAAGTTTGTCGAAATTTGTCTAAAGCGAATTCCATTTGACAATCTAGATTTAATATAGCTCTAGAAGAGATACCAGTAATTGTCGTAGCAGTATGATTCCAGGGGGAAGGATAGGTTGTCTCGACAACGGCTCCAGAATACCACGTTCCTAAAGTGCGTACAAAGTGTGAAATGTTGATTAAGCAGGTTCATGTACCAAAATCGTTAAGAAAAAGATCTTATAGCTGGTTGGTGTTGTTGTCTAGTGAATGAGTGACAGCACAGGTGTCAAGTACTTGGTTCCTGTTAAGCAGGTCGACAAATCGATAAAATTGACCGACGAAGCAAAGGCAGAGCTACGGGGAGTTGGAATGATGGATGAGAAAGGTAAACTAAAGTTGAAGGGCGTGAGTCCCAAGATGCTCAAACGGATGAAACTAGAGGCAGTAGATTGTCCTGTCTTGAAAGCCGAGGTAGGGTTTGTTCAATGTTATGTTTGCAAGAATTTTCATAGCAGGATAACAGGCCAGGTGTATTGTAAAGGAGAGCCATTTTGAATATGGGTGTCAGCAAAACTTCATAAATCTAACCAGTCTGTTTTTCTTCGTTGGCTTCGGTCACCCGCATTGGCATCACCATAAAAAAAAATGAGAATCTTAGTGATTGGTATACTCAGGTAGTCTGGAAAGCCGGATTAGCGGATTATGCCCCTGTAAAAGGCTTCATAGTATTAAAGCCATATGGATATGCTATATGGGAATTAATTAAGGACATCCTAGATACTAAATTTAAGGAGACCGGGCATCAAAATGGTTTTTTACCGCTATTGATACCCGAGGCTCTCCTAGCTAAAGAAAAAAAACACTTCTCCGGATTTACACCTGAGGTATTTTGGGTAACAAGAGCAGGTGATAATGAGCTATCTGAAAAACTCGCCCTACGACCTACGTCGGAGACAATTGCCTACTCTTCCTTCTCTAAATGGATTGCGAGCTACAGAGATCTCCCAGTCAAAATCAACTTTTGGAATACTGCATTACGTGCAGAAATAAAAGCGACAAAACCGTTTATTAGAAATTCAGAATTTCTCTGGCAGGAAGGACATACCGTACATGCTGTTGAACAGGAAGCGAGGGAGGAAGTTATGTTGATCTTAGAGATCTATCAGCGATTGATCGAAGATCATTTGGCTATTCCTACACTAGCAGGTCTGAAAAGCGAAAAGGAAAAATTTGTTGGTGCAGAATATACTACTACTCTGGAGGGAATGATGACTGATGGCAAGGCATTACAAATGGCTACTTCTCACCATCTGGGCCAGAACTTTTCGAAGCCTTTTGAAATAAAATACCTCGGCCAGGATAATGAGCAACACTTTGCTTGGCAAACTTCATGGGGTATTTCATGGCGTCTCATAGGGGCACTGGTAATGATGCACGGAGACGACAAAGGACTTTTGCTCCCACCTCACATTGCTCCTATACAGATCGTTATTGTCCCGATATTTAGAAACGAAGAGTCAAAAATCGTCAAGCCAAAAGCACACGAAATCGCCACTGTGTTGAGAAAATCCGGGATAAGAGTCTTAGTAGATGAGCGCGACGAATATACATCGGGATGGAAGTTCAATGATTGGGAGGTTAAAGGAGTTCCACTTAGAATTAATTTAGGACCGAGGGATATCAAGAATGCCCAACTGGAACTCGTTAGGAGAGATACCATGCAGAAATCGACAGTCACCTGTTCAACATTGGTAGATTCAGTACTTTCGATTTTAAATGAAATCCAATCCAATCTCCTACTTCGATCTAAGGAAATCCTTAGGCAATATCTGTCAAAAACGAACTCTTACGATTCTTTCAAATCAATTCTTGATAGCGGTGGTGGGTTCATTTATGCAGGGTGGTGCGGAGATGAAATGTGTGAGACAAAAATAAAGGAAGAGACGGGAGCCGACTTGCGACTGCTTCCTTTTGAGAGGCAAGAGCACCTAGATTTGCTAGAGAACTGTGTATATTGCGGAAGACCTGCAAGCAAGATTGCGATTTTCGCGCGCGCCTACTAACATTTAGGAATAATGAGATGAGTTTGGTTTTGCATAAGCTTCATAGAGTACGTGTCATTCCGTACGTTTTGTGTAATCTATAAAAATTCGCACTCAAACACGGCATGCTGCCTTTAGTCTTGCCAATTTGGATAGCTGGTCGGCTACCTCGCACCGATGTTTTTTTGAATCTGCTGCCTCGTCTTTTTGTCCTCCAATGTATCCTCTGGCTCCTAGAATCTTATCCTTGGACTATCGATAGACTATGGAAATGTCGTCATTGGTTAAAATTTCTCTATGATTGTGAGTACAGTATTATCGGATGGGCACAAAAACCTGAGAATGATGATACTTTCTTTTTGAGATACCATTTAAATTTCCTATCCCCGAAAGAACTATGTTTGGCTTAATTGATTCCAACAACTTTATAACCTATTTCCTCGATTGATTTAGCATGCAATCACGGTTCTTGATTTATAGCATGTACCTGGCGGCAAAACTCTGGATATATAGGATGATAAAAGAAAAGAAGAAAAAAACGGAGCAGATTTCAATCTAATATTTTCTGATATAGTAGCAGTATCAGCTAGCCCATTAATTCATCAATAGCATTAAAAACGCGGTGTTCCTTATTAGCAAATAACGATGCGAAATGATTCACGATTATGGCTATCCTTGACATCTTAAAAGAAGCATGCAATCAAGTATACGACCAAACAAGGGGTCTAATCGGAACCCGACAAGGCAATGAGAAATTGGGAAGGGGCGCAGGAGGAGATATCAGCCGAAGAATTGATGTTGTCGCTGAAGCAGCTGTAATTGAGATTTTCAAGAAACACAACTTCAAGCCTACAATCATCGCAGAGGAATCAGGTACAATTGAAGGCAAGGATGATGGTTTCTTGATTATGGATGCTATTGATGGAACTACCAATGCAAGTCGTGCAATACCTTTCTGTTGTTGTTCACTAGCCTATGCAACAAACGTCAGACTCAGTTCGGTGGTAGTATCTGCTATAATCGACCTGTCACGAGGTGAGCTTTATCACGCTTCGGATCAGCGGGGTGCGTTTATTAACAACACTCAAATTCACGTAAGCAAGTCATTGCAATTTGCTGAAAGCAACAATCAGGATAATATTCTGGTAGGTCTGAATTTATCGGGTGCCTCCCCGGAGAATATCATGAGGCTTGTCAATGTTATTTCGAACGTAAATCACATTAGACATTTTGGAGCAAATGCCTTGGAATTGTGCTTTCTTGCTAGGGGGTTGATAGATGCTTATATTGATATTCGCGGAAAAATTCGTGCAACAGATCTCGCAGCGGCTTACCTTATCGTAAAGGAAGCAGGAGGAAAGATATACTCTACCGATGGCTTGAAGTTTGATTCCATATTAGATATCAAAGCAAGAATATCGTTCCTTGCAGTAAGCAATGAGGAGATATATTCGCTTCTAGCTGCTTATATGCAGACCCCCATCTGAATAAAATTTTTTAGCTCCTAAATAAACGAAAACAGCGCCCGGGCCGGGATTCGAACCCGGGTCGAAGGAGTGACAGTCCCCCATACTGGACCGGATTTTATGATTACCGATGATCAGCAATCTCTATACTACCCGGGCGCACATTGCAAACTTTTAGGCAAGCAATTAAAATGTTTTGCTTTTGTATCCATTTCCTCTGGAAGTCTATAAAATTAAATTATGCGATGTCTGAGCCTAAGAGTAAAATGGGCCCGTAGCTCAGCCAGGCAGAGTACCGGACTTTTAATCTAGGGAAGAAATCCGGCTGTCTCGGGTTCGAATCCCGACGGGCCCGAATCAATCTTGTGTCTTTATTTAGGCCCGCTTTTCATGAATATCATCGTAAATAGCAATTTGTCTGAAAGAGGATGATCCGCTGACCAACTTCTTGTATGCATTGAGAG
>JBPYDU010000036.1:0-4295 GCA_051985995.1 Candidatus Nitrosopolaris sp. | reverse complement strand
ACGCTCCAAGCTCAGGACAGGTCAGTAACTAAAGAATAAAAATCGGTCTGAGTATGGATAGAAAAGCAAGTACGAAAGAAATGACAATCATAAAGGTATTAGTCGTAAGATATTACAAATTTCTTTTTGGATCTATAAGAAATATGTGAAAACTAATAGCAAGGGTGATTGTACTAGATTTCATAGTTGTCGGGACTTGGTCACGGATACTGGGGCGAAGTTATCGAAGTGCTACGTTCTGTAATTCCAGTTTACGACAAAGTAAACAAGGCCATTTCCTTGGGAAAAGACATGAAATTCCGACTAGATGGAATTCATGGACGCGTTCATTCTGGCAACCTTCTGCTGGATGCCGGCTCGGGTTATGGGAACATGTCACGACTTGCGCTTTATGAAACTAATGGCAGAGTTAAGATTATCATGTATGATCCAATTTCTGAAATGCTAACTGCTGCAAAACGTTTGTTCCAACCACCGCGCTCTGAATTCACCATGTCCTCCGGAGTTTTCGAATATATGCCTTTCAGGAGCAATCTCTTCGACGCAGTCCTTTGCGGCTACTCGCTCCGAGACGCAATTCAGCTTCGACCGGCCATTTCTGAAATCCATCGAGTCTTGAAATTAGGAGGGCGATTGATCATCGTAGATCTCGGTAAACCTGATAATCCAATGTTGGAAACATGTGTATCTTTTTACTTGAGGTATATACTGAATATTCTGGCCTTGGCTGTTGCAGGAAAGGTGGGGCTAAAATTTCGAGCTCTCTATGGTACTTATCGTAGATGGCCAAAAAATTCTGAGCTTAATAGTCTAATAACAGAATATTTTTCCAAAGTAGACTTTGACACGAGGCTACTTGGCGCAGCGGTTATCGTTGCTGCTTATAAATAGATTTCAATTAGCAGAACAAGAAAAAAAGAAATAACAACGCGCCCGACGAAATTATGAAGGTATTGGGATAAATATGAATATCCTGAAGAGGTCGTGAAAATTGATTATTGAACTCGGTCATCTGCCACCTTCGTTGGGTGTCCGGA
This sequence comes from Candidatus Nitrosopolaris sp., assembly GCA_051985995.1. Taxonomy (GTDB): domain Archaea; phylum Thermoproteota; class Nitrososphaeria; order Nitrososphaerales; family Nitrososphaeraceae; genus Nitrosopolaris. The sequence continues at coordinate 3,258 of JBPYDU010000036.1, read as the reverse complement.
AGGTTAACCCGATTGTCATACTGACAGACTGCCAGCCGTGTGGGCAGTACTTAGCACGACTTTCATGCGTTACTTATTAGGCGAGATTCAGATTTTCTCCTTAAGTTCATGAAACTAACACGTAAAGTTAATTAGAAGCTCGCTCAGCTTTTTTCTCGGTAATTGAATGGTACAAGAGGCTAAGAGGGTCCAAGAAATATTTGACAATATCATTTCAAACAAGAATAAGGTAATAACAGAAGAATCTGCAAAAGAGATTCTAACTGGATATGGAATCAGAGTCCCGACGTACGCATTAGTTAAGACTGAATCAGAAGCTGTCGAGAAGGCAAAGCAGATTGGGTTCCCACTGGTCGCAAAAGTCGTTTCTCAAGAAATTTTGCACAAAACGGATGTCAAGGGAGTCAAGGTCGGGATTGCTTCAGAAGCAGAAGTCAGGGAAACATTTGTAGAGATGCACGAGCGCCTATCAAAACAATATGACACTAAAGGGATACTACTTGAAAAAATGGTTCCTGCTGGTATCGAGTTGATCGTTGGTTTACAAAATGATGAACAGTTTGGTCCAGTTATTATGGTGGGGATGGGCGGAATCAATACGGAAATTTTTAAAGATGTATCATTTAGGGTCCTACCGATCACAAAACAAGATGCGATAGAGATGATTGATGATCTGAAAGGAAAGCAAATCCTGAAAGGATTCAGAGGCTCAGACCCCGTGGACATTGATATGTTAGGAACTGCAATAGTAAATATTGGGAATCTTGGATCCGATATGGCTGCATACTACGAAAGTATCGATTTCAATCCGGTAATAGCATATCCCCATGATTATTACGTAGTCGATGCAAAAATAATTCTGAGGGAAAAGCCGTATCCAGAAGCCATATCCAAATCCCAGCCAGACTCAAGCTATATGGATCTTTTTTTCAATGCCAAGTCGATTGCATTGATTGGTGCATCCCCAGAAAGGGGCAAGGTTGGAAATTCTGTTCTTGAAAGTCTAGTGAAACATGAATACAAAGGAAAAGTCTTTCCGATCAATGCAAAGGGATACTCTGAAATAATGGGTATCAAGGCATACAAAGGCCTCGAGGATATAAATGAGCAAGTGGAAGTTGTAGTAGTTACAGTCGATCTTAGGTTTGTCCCGGACTTGTTGAAAAGCTGCGGAAAGAAGAATATTCATAACATGGTCATCATATCCGGCGGAGGAAAGGAACTAGGCGGAGAACGAGCCACGATCGAGCAGCAAATAAAGGAACTTTCGAGTCAGCTGAAGGTAAGAATTATCGGACCCAATTGCATTGGAATGTTTAATGGTGAAAACCGCCTTGACTGTGCCTTCCAAGGTCATGAACGGATGATACGACCACAGAATGGTAACGTTGCTTTTCTTTCCCAGAGTGGAACTGTAGGCATTGCATTTATGGAAACAGCTGATGCCTTTGGTATGAGTAAGATGATTTCATACGGCAACAGGTCAGATGTCGACGAGGCAGACATGGTATGGTACCTTTCAAAGGATCCCAAGACAAAAGTTATCGGTCTGTATGTAGAGGGACTTGGCGACGGACGCAAATTTATGGATACTGCCAAGAAGGTAATCCATGAAGCGAAGAAGCCGGTGGTTGTGTTCAAAAACGGTAGGACTGCAAGGGGTGCGAAGCAGGCACTCTCCCATACAGGATCTCTTGGCGGTTCATATGCAGTTGTTAAAGGTGCACTGGACCAAGCTGGAATAATCTCGGTTAATAGCTACGAGGAACTCACCGGCTCTCTTAAAGCATTGATTTGGCAACCGGTTCCGAACGGTAGTAGGGTGGCGATGGTGACAAATGGTGCTGGTCCGGTTATAGCGGCCATTGATCATTTTGAAGAACTAGGATTGTCTGTCGCTGAAATTAGCGAAGTGAGCAAGAACGCGCTTAAGGAGCATTATCCACCGACATATGTGATCGGAAATCCGTGCGATATTACTGGTTCGGCAACCGCAGATGACTATCGATTCGCTATCCAAACCTTCATCGATGACCCAAACGTGGATATTATAATGCCGTGGTTCGTATTCCAAGATGACCCTTTGGAAGTAACGATAGTAGATATATTGGCAGATTTCCAGAAGCAGAAGAAGAAACCGATATTAATAGGGGCAATGGGTGGACCCTTTACTCAAAATATCTCAAATCAAATCGAAGACCAAAATGTCCCCGTCTACCATTCGGTAACTTCATGGGTAACTGCGGCTGGGAGTCTGGCAAAGTGGTCAAAAGTATTGGCTGAGACGCAACGATAATAGTAGCTAACTTACCGTATTTTTATTGATATTGTCGAATTAGTTTTTAGTATACTTATTATTATTACAATTCCCTGATAACGTTTCTGTAAGAAAGTCTGATTAATGTATTGTAAGAAAAAGGGAAATACACTACGCGCGAGGGAAAAGGTTATTATATTTATAAGCCGCAGATGATTTCAATGGAATCCGCAGAGCAAAGTCAGGTCGTCACTATTAGTCCAAAGGCGGCTCAGAAGGTTGGAGAATTCATGAAGCAGGAAGGCAAAGATAACCTCTTCTTAAGAGTATATGTTTCGGGTGGCGGTTGTTCCGGCCTCTCTTATGGGATGGGATTTGAAGAAAAATCTGAGGAGGATGATCACATCATTGAACAAAATGGAGTAAAGGTTCTGATTGACGGCTATAGTCAAAGATACCTTAAAGGTGCAAACATAGACTATATCGAGAGCCTTATGGGAGCCGGTTTCAAGATTAACAATCCTAATGTAACAAAGAGCTGTTCGTGTGGACATTCTTTTAGCACGGAGTAAAGGTAAAGTAAAGTAAATATAGTGACGTCGGAATAACTACCGCTGGCTTATCACCCACACACATCAGCGGTATGAATTAAGGCCATAGTCCTCTAATTTTTATGGCATCGACAACTCGATTTATGGCCAAGAGTGTGCTAGCTTTTCGCATGTTAACCTGATATTTATCATGAGTTGCATAAACGTCCGAAAATGCCCTCGTTATATTCTTGTCAAGCCTCTCGTTTACCTCGTTTTCGCTCCAATATTCTCTTCTCAGGTTTTGAAGCCATTCGAAATAAGAAACCGTCACACCACCTCCATTGGCAAGGACATCAGGGATCACTAGGGCTTTATTTTTATATAGAATATCGTCAGCATCAGGTGTAGTAGGACCGTTGGCCGCTTCGGCCACAATTTTGGCCCCAATTTTTGGAGCGTTCTTTTTGG
>JBPYDU010000035.1:0-4049 GCA_051985995.1 Candidatus Nitrosopolaris sp. | reverse complement strand
TGCTCGAAAGATGGGATATGGCGATTTTATTAGTGCTTGGAATGTCATTTAGTTTAATGTCTGCAACGGATTGCAGACCATAGGAATGCACATTTCGATTTAATTCTGATAGTTCAGAGCTCGAAAGCGGCAATATCAGATGAAAATTCAGTTTAATCGCACAAATGTACCTCTCCAAAAGAGATATCGTCCTTAGAGCGACTTGGTTCAAATCAGATCCATCTGCTAAGTCGAGTGCCAGAACTATCCGGCTGCTTTTAATTCTGGCCGCTTCAGCGATCCTCTGGCTAAACGTGCAGGACTCAGCCACAAATTTTCACCAAGGGATGACTCGACGCAAGTTTGATCAATTTGAGATAAATGTAACCATGCTCACCTATGCGATTAGAAAAGGATGGTTGTTCTACCTTTTGACTGGAGTATCGCAAAAAAGGATCGGTTGGTTCTTCATCAAGAATCATGTAGTAGAAATAAGATATCGTATCCGATTCGATTAAGCTGATTGCGGACCCAACTACAAATTCGGTATCCTCTCTAAACATCAGGAGCGGTAACGGCGGTTCGTCGTATATTGTCTTATAGGCTGCAACTTTTGCTAGACTTGAGAGGTCCCGGAGTCTGATGGTGATATACCCTGATTTTTTGTTTACACGTGATTTTCTTGTTAGAGTTGCCGGGAATTTATCAATGTTGATTATAGGCGCGTAAATAAAGCTCGGGTTCAGGACTGAATCGACAATGGCAACTTCCTCTGTCACTCCTGTGATCCTGTATGCCATATACTGACCGTATTTGCTTTCTTCGCTTTTTACGAAATATATCACGGGTCTCCCGTCTATAAAATCCGTTTGAACCGCGAAGACAAAATGTTGGTTTAAAACTAACGAAAATACAGGCATAGGAGTGCGCTCTAATGCGCAGACTAACCTGCCAAAATTATTTAAATTCAACAACTCTACATAGCATGGAGACTTCAGCTGCAAATTTAATATTCATACTTTACATGCTATTAAAAGTCATTCGAACTTCTAGCCTATTTCTGGAGCAATTCGAAGAAGCTAAATCCAGGCAATTGAAATAGTCTATCCTAGCGACGCAAAGGTATAATCTTACTGCAGAAACGTATATATGATTATTACTGAAGACTACAAGCGCAGATGGTTAGCTGTTGAATACGATGACGTTGTAGTTATCCAAAGTTGTTGTTGATCCTATTTTAGATGAGGCGTTAGAAAACCATAGAAACCTTGTGAAGCCGTTCTACTTACGACATTGAGGCAAAGATGTAATCACAATCATGTGAAAAAATCAATTCAATCAAGCAAAAGTATAGAGTGGTCGAACCATCGGCCAAGAAAAAAACTAAAGCACTAATCTTGCACAACACGTGGCACTATGACCTAATGTCGAAAAGCACATTTGAAGATATATTCCACGAATTACGGTTTTCGATTGTATGCAGTCTCATGAAGTAACAGACGAGGCTCTGCTGTCCCGTCTGTCAACGATTTGGGTCAGGTCAACCCCCGTCCCTATAAGAGTAACTGCAAGTCCGGTTTCTCCTTCTATATCTTCGACAAAGTTTTGTGCTTCTCTCGGTAGTTTTGAGAATTCCCTCACTCCAGCGGAATTTGGAAATATGATGTCTAACTTAGTGATGGCAATTTGCGTCGCTCCATTTAGCCTTATTGCCTTTTTGGCAAGAATCGGGTCGAACGGCGAAGCTCTTCTTTGCCTACCTGTCACACTCCCGTACTCTAGCCAACCTCTAGCTTTAGCGACATCACTCGTAATCTCATCCTTCAGCGGACCCTTTCCTACTCGCGTTACATAGGCTTTGAAAACGATAAGGACATCATCAACTTTTTTTGGCCCAAGTCCGACATCAGAACATATCGCAGAAGCGGTGACGTCCTTGGAGGTTACATAGGGGTAACTTCCATGGTATAACGACAGAAAGGTCCCCTGCGTACCTTCAACTAGAACGCTATCGTTTTTATCCAGAGCGCTATTGACAGCATCACTAACATCTCCAATATAGCGAGTTAATTCTGGAATTTCTTTAGCAAGTTTGAGAACCCGCATGGCCCTGTCTGCATTGGCAGGACCGGTGCCTGTTCCCGTGGTACCTATCTCATTTTTCAAATGAAGGCCAGCATTGTCTCTTTCGATGTGTTCTTTTTCTATTACGCCACATTGAGAATCTATCAAAGTTCTCTCAAACACTCCGAACGTCTTGATTTCATTTAATAAGATATCGGGATCAACTAAAACGCCAGTTCCCACTAATAATTGTGTTGTAGAATTCAATGCGGCACTTGGCAGCATTCTAACTTTATAGGTCTTGCCTTCATAGCAGAAGGTGTGGCCAGCATTAGGGCCTACTCCGCCTCTTACTGCAATGACGGGGTTTTCTTTATTGGCAAGATATGCTGCGATCTTGCCCTTACCCTCGTCTCCGAAAAACCCTCCCACTATTACAAGACATGGCATATAGGGACTCTTCAGGCATGTGAATATTTAAGCCTAGTTTAGGGGCTAATGAATAACTAATCACCAAAAAGGACGTAGTTTCATAGAATTAAATATTGCATGAAGACCAATCTTACTGTCAGTGGCATTCGGTTCTAAATCAGCCGTGAATATCATACATATTATGGCAGACCTGCCAGATTTTCTTCGAGAATCAGTTCTTCGTAAGAAACTGCAGGAATTTTATATGTTTGACGAATCTGATAAGCGCGTAACGATATCTTCGGCGCTAAATGCTGCCTCTTCTATTGATGCAAAGAGGCTTAACGTGTTACTGAAGTCTTGGATGCAAGTTCTATCCGAATTGGACACTGATAAAATACTAATAATGCTAACGCTCTACTGTGAAGAAATTTTAAAGGACCGCTCTGCACTAAAGAAACCAAATTTTGAGTGTGTGGTTCAGGCCTTTATGACTTTAGAGGAAGTGAAAAAAGTACAATTCATTTGTTGCCTAAAGGAGGCCATGTTCTCAGTACCAAATAGGCACAAAATTATAGAGATGCTGCCTGTTACCGCACGAGAGATTTTGGAAATTAGATACTAGATGGGGCGTGCTATTGTGAGGGACGTTTATCAGGATTTTTCTGTAATTCTCCTTCTGATTTTTCCAAGCCAAAGAATGTTTTTTCGTATTTTCGAAGCGCTTTCCTGTGCTCTGGGAGAGACATGTCAAGTCTCATTTCATTCATTACCATGACTGCATAATTAGTCCATTCCTTCCAACATTCTGGACACGAAGGATATGCTTCAGAGTCTGGATCGTCGACCAATCTTTCATCAAACTCTTTTCCGCATTTGAGACACTCTTTTACCATCTGAGAAAATGCATCCTCCAGGTTATTTTATTCTTTATGTCATTTCTGGATTTTACCGATTTCTCTTTTTTCACTTATTTCTCGTTTTAGTATATGAGTGAAATTTTTTTATATGATCGCGCATCTGTTCCATACCTTCGAATTTGGCGTTGCAGGGCTTGCATTCATAAAATAATGCTTTTCCATGTATCACCTGAACATGCTGCATCAGCGCTTCGACTTTCCGAAATTTCGCACCGCATCGATCACAGACTTGCTTTTTGAAGATATCCGTCATTGTCTAAACCTTTATCCGATTTTGTTTATCCCAACACTTTCTACATAACTGGCCTTGAATATTCCATTTTGGTTTCGGGTTGTACCGAATGAATGCTAGTCTAGTACTGCACAGGGTACAATAGTTCAGCTTTTTCTCATAGTCTAGCGCCCGCTTTTCGAAACAGCTATTGCAGAGCATACTCTCTCGTTCCATATTCCATTGCCATCTAGGTTTATTTTTATCTGTGTCAAGCATGAGCACTTTTTTACACAGACTACAAATATCGGGGGCATGTGCGAGCCTATCCTTCTCTTCTTGTTGTCTTAGAATAAATTCCTTAGTCTTCTCAATATGACAACTACTGCAAAAGAGCCCGTCGGTCTCCCATTCCGGTCGGGGTTTATATGAATGATTTAACGCTTTTCCGCAACTGCTGCAGC
>JBPYDU010000034.1:0-46730 GCA_051985995.1 Candidatus Nitrosopolaris sp. | reverse complement strand
ATGTGTTTTCGCATTGGAGTTCAGCTGGCTGTTAACCAGTGGGTCATCAGTTCGAGTCTGATCAGCGGCGCGTTATATCACAATGATAATGAGAACTACACAGGCTGTTATTCGAATCGAACGACATCGAGTGCAGTTGCATCAGCGAGTAAATCCAAATGCTTGCTAGCTAATACGTAGCCATTTTTGATCTCACCCGGCGAAATCCATCTGTTCGAAGATGAAAAAAGCCTTTCCTTGCGTATTCGCTTTTCAAGTTCTTCCACATCCAATTCCCTTTCCTCAATTTCTTCTGTAAGAATGTGTTTTATTGTTAGCAATATTTTCTTCACCAAAACTCGCCGTCCATACCTCTGAGAAAAGTCACGGGCGTCGTCAAAGTCCAATATCTTTATCTTTATTTGGAACTTGTTTAGGGCATCACGGCTCGTGAGTAGCCGCTCATCAATAAACCTGTCGTAGCTCATTTCTATCTTAAGACTCAATATAGCTCCAACATATATGAATCAAGGCTTCTTAAACCCTTAACAGGACGACTCGCAGGAGTCGAAATGGTAATAAAGACATCCATCTTCTCTGATTCCACATTTGACCATTCGGACCTTCATTCCGGGGGTAACATTACCAGATAACGATCCGATCAATTTAATGCCCTGCATATCCACAACGCCGTACAGATCTTCCCTTCCGCAAATATGAGAAGTTGTAAACTCCATTAGCGTCCCGGCGGTTTCGATTTTGTCTAAACTTGTTGTGAAAAAACAGTCGCAACAAAATCCTGATGGTGGCCACATTTTCTTGTGGCAGTGTTTGCAAACTGGGACTCTAAACTCCCCTCTCCTTATGAAATCATAAAATTCTCTCATTTGTCCACACCCAGGATCAAGACTGTAGCAGATGTGCCTGCTGCTGCGAGATTATGAATTAGACCTGTTTTACATCCCTTTACTTGTCTTAAACCTGCTCGTCCGTCTAGTTGCATTGCTATTTCTGCCGCTTGGGCTACACCAGTTGCACCTATGGGATGACCACAGCCGAGGATTCCCCCGCGGGGATTTATCGAGATCTCCTCCTGACTCACAAATTTTCCCCCTTCGCCTTTTTTTGCAAAATCAAGATCCTCGTATGCTAGGATTTCAAGGATTGTAAACGCATCATGCAGCTCGACCACATCGATTCTGAGAGGCCCAGTCGCTGCCATGCTATACGCATCCGCTGCAGCCTCTTTCGCAGCACGGATCGTGGTGAGATCGTTTGCAGCCTTGCTGAAACTAGCACAGTTGGTTTGTTGTCCTATTCCTCGTACCCAGATAGGATTCTCGGTAATCTTCCTAGCCTTGTTATCCGACACTAATAGTATCGCAGAAGATCCAGTACAAAGAGATGAGCAATCTAACGTCTTTATCGGAGGTACTATCTTCCTCGAGTTCAACACCTCTTCATATGTTATTGCCTCGCCGAATAAAGCATCAGGATTTTTAGCAGCATTCAAATGGTTCCTTACCGACACCATGGCCATTTGTTCCTGGGTAGTTCCATACTTTCTCATATGCGCCTTGGCGAAGAGTGCAGCCCATTGTACAGGAAGGCCATACTCACCTCTCGTAATGTCCCAAGTTAGCCTGCTGCCAGCTGTATCGATCTTTTCAGCTCCCACCACCAATGCCGAATCACAGAGACCCGATGATATATAAGAAAAAGCACATGCAATGGCGTTTGTTCCAGAATTGCACAAATTATCTATCCGGTGAGAAATTTTTGGCCTCAATCCCAACATCTCTGAAATTATAGAGGAGCCATACTGCTCTACACAACAACTTGAAAACAGTACCGCATCGATTTCTCTTTTTATGATCTCGTGCTGACCAAGGATGTTCAGACAGGGCTCGCAGGCGACCTCGAACAAAGATACCTCTGACGTTCTCCTAAATTTAGTTGTGGCATAAGCTGCTATAGCTACCTCACGCACTGGGAAAAGTTGAGAGCATCTCCCTAAAAGAAGTTTCTGAATCGCCGACTGGGTTGACCTGTATTATTGGCAAAGAGATTCCGCATGAAGAAAACCTCCGAATAGAATGTATGCACTGTTCAGAATTTCCGGATATTGTGAGCGAATCTAACATTTCTTCAGAAACATATTTCGTGGCAGCGTCCAGTCCTGCTAAGCCGTACTCTTCTGAAATACTTCGGACTTGTGGAGCAAATCCATTGGAAGAAAGAAACTTGTTATAGTATTTGCCTACTGCAATATAGAATGCGAGCGTCTTCGCTGCGCGTAGACGTGCTTTTTCCGGATCTTTGTTTGATACAGCCCCAATAAACACACATGCAATTTCAAACCGTTTATCTAGATATCTTGTGGCAGATTTGATTTGCCCAATGGTTCTTCTAAGCTCTTCCAATGGTCTGAGATATAACAAGATTCCATCGGCAATTGCACAAGACAGCACTATCATTTTCTTGTTCAGAGCTGCCAGCAGGATAGGAATAACGCGTCGTGGTGGTTTGTATAAAAGTTTGAAATTCTGCACATTGAAAAATGTCCCAGAATAATTGACCTTCTCGCCTGTTATCATTTGGCGAAGACACTCGACATATTCTTGTATTCTTTGAAGAGGTTTCGAAAATATTATCCCATGCCATTTTTCTACAATGGCTTCGGTGCTTACCCCTAGGCCTATGACGGTCCGACTATCTGAAAGCAGGTCTAACGTAGTAGCTGCCATCGCCACCGTTGCGGGCGTCCTAGCAAATACGCTAACAACGGATGTCCCAATCCTTACCCGATTTGTTACCTGCGATACAGCACCTAATGTGGCAAAGGCCTCACGACCCCAAGATTCAGGAACCCACAGGGAATCAACGTTCATGTTACGATCGGAAAGTTTTGAGAATAAAAGAACTTCTTTCATCGATAATAAACTACCTAGATTGTATCCTACTCTAATACCGGACATCAGACCATTTCCGCAGATTTCAATTCTTTTGTTGCATCTTCAATGTCTTTGTGAGAATCAATAGAACGCCAGAATGAATTCGCGTATCTTATGCCCTGCAATTTGTTGCTTTTCGCCATTTCCGGTAAGGCCGTGTTCTCAATATTTCCATTTTCAGGCAGGTACTGGAACACTTCTCGAGTGAAATGATACACACCAGCGTTTATCCATTTATCCCTGATTATGGGCTTTTCAAGGAAACCGAGCACATTAGAATGATCATCTACTTCGACAACCCCGTACGGACTCCTCAATGGGACGAGTGCCAATGATGCGATACTGCTGTTACGCAACTGATTCGGATCAAGATCCGTTAAGATATCTCCATTAACCATAAAGAAGCCATCCTCTTTCACACCGCCTAGTAGGCTTTCGGCGTTCTTAAGCGCACCACCCGTCCCTAAAGGTTCTTCTTCTACTGCATAGCCGACTTTGACCCCAAACCTAGTACCACTTCCAATATAATCGATGATTTGTTCTTTAAGATATCCCACACATATTACCATCTCATTCGTTCCATGTTTCTTAAACCATTTAATTTGCCATTCTATAATTGGGATGCTTAAAACCTCGATCATCGGTTTGGGTCTTTCGTCTGTTAAGGGCCTTAATCTTTTTCCCAACCCTCCTGCCAAAATAATTGCCTTCACTGTATGGCAGTCATACTGTTTTGTATTAAAAAGTATACGGAATATTGAGGGAACGGAATGAAGCAAGAGTTATTTTTGATTTCTTCTCAATTAAAACCCTATCCAACCTGACTGTTGCGACATCTAGACCCCAGAAAAATAAGCCAGCACCTATGGATGAACGAACAGCAATCGTTGCACTTGAGTTCCCCCAACATTACCCCTTGCTCTCTGCAATTAATATTATCATACCAGCGTTAGGCCGTTATTTATTTGAAGCAGCGAGATCACTTGAGAATGCGCCGGTGAATAATACTCCTCGCTGCCTGGTTAGAGGGCAAGAATCTCGAAGGATGAGGGTACTATGGAGTCCGCATCATTTAGGCCATTTACAATCAATACTTTATACAAGCGGCTAACAATACAATAGCCGTTTTGACTTTTGTCATAATAATAGTTCCAGTAGTATGATAACCCTATTTTTGACCCCAGCGCAGTCGTTGGAAAATGTTATCGACAACTCTCTCTTCTAATTTGAAATGTCTATTTTTGACCTTAGTAACCTTTGGGATAACGCAAAGGACGTCAACCTCTGCTAAATTTTTGACAATAGTTACTAATCGTTTATCTACGGCTGTTTCTTTTTGAGGATAGCCGTTCATAACTAAACCCATAATATCCAAACCATATGCTCTTGAGACTTTCACTGTAAGGAGTATGTGGTTGAGGGTCCCGAGGCTACACCTGGCTACAATAATTGTGGGAATGTTAAGAATTCTTATGAAGTCTGCAAATGTCTCCGTTTCTGTCAATGGAACCATTATGCCTCCTATTCCCTCCACAATCAGGAAATCATGTCTGGTCGCAAGATTGTGGAAAGCCTCAAGTGCAATGGGTATGCTTACTTTTGTCTGTTTTGTCACAGCTGAGGCTACGTAGGGAGCAGCTGGCACGGAATAAAAAAAAGGATTCATTTCTCTGTCAGCGTCTGATGAATGGGATGCCCTAGCCAATATTGCAGTATCCTCTGATCTGTACTTCCTTGAAAATATCCCTCTCGCAGCAGCAAAGGGTTTCATTATGCCTACATTAATACCTCTTGCGCAAAGAACGCGCGCCAAGCCAGCCGCTATTAGAGTCTTCCCGACGCCGGTATCTGTCCCCGTGATAAGGAGTCCCCGCATGGAAATACTATTAGAGCAATATAGTACCATTTAATCGGAATGCAAATCGCTGACGCCGACAAACGGTACGTCTGGCATCCTTATACCCAAATGAAGGATTGGAAAAAATGGGATAACAGAGTGATCGTAGAGGGAAGGGGATTTTATTTGATCGATAACGCAGGAAGGATGTATCTTGATGGAATTGCGAGCATGTGGAGCAACGTGTGGGGACATGGCAGGCGGGAAATCGTCTGCAAGATGTCAGAGCAGCTCCGAATGCTTCAGCATTCAACACTCTTCGGACTGGCCAATGCTCCTTCAGTATCTCTAGCTGAGAGGCTGATAAAGCTCTCCAAAGGAATGCAGAATGTTTTTTATTCTGACAATGGTTCGACGGCTGTGGAGGTCGCCATGAAGATGGCTGTTCAGTATTGGCGTAACAAAGGAAAGCCAAAAAAAAAATCCTTCATTGCGCTCGAACATGGTTATCATGGTGATACTCTAGGAGCAATGTCTTTAGGTTACATAGCCAAGTTCTTTAGTGCATACAAGTCACTCCTAACTAAAGTATATCGAGCGCCTAGTCCATGGGGAATAAACACATCCACTAGAAGCAAAGATAACCTTGTAAATAGCTGCCTTGAACAAACTGAACGGATTATAGCAAAGTGCGGCTCCGGGTGTGCTGCGCTGGTCATGGAGAGTGGCGCACAAATTGCTGGGGGAGGCATTATTTACGAAATAGGATATCAACGAAAAATTTCTGACCTCTGTAAGAGACATGATCTACTTCTGATCATCGATGAAGTTGCTACAGGGTTTGGTAGACTCGGAAATATGATTGAATATTTAGCACAAGGGTCTACCCCAGATATCGTTTGCTTCGGAAAAGCTTTAACTGCAGGATACAGCCCTCTCGCTGTGACTCTTTCTACAGCAGATATTTACAATGCTTTTCTAGGGAAATACTCTGAAAGCAAGCAACTCTATCATGGTCATACTTTTACAGGACACCCTATCGCCTGTGCAGCCGCGTTAGCTAATCTTGACTTATACAGGAGACACAACCTGTTGCAAAAAATCAGAGAGAACAGCCGTTATTTAGAGCGGCGACTAAAGGAGTTCTCCAGGTCGCCAGTCGTGTCAAGTTTGAGGCATAAAGGGCTATTAGCAGCATTTGATCTTCAGAAGAAAATGAAGCCCATAAACTACATGCAAAATAAAGAACCAATACAGTATTTTATCATGCGCGAATCAATGAAAATGGGTGTCTTTCTAAGGTCCTTAGCGAATACTATGATTGTGATACCACCACTAGCTATTCCGAGGAGAGATCTTAGGAGGTTGCTAGATGTCCAACTTCATCTTTTACGGAAGATTGAACAGGAGGGAAAGTAGCGAATTCCCGTAACTCTTTGTAAAGCGTTGCTTTTGAAACCCCGAGTGCTTTTGCTATTTTTGATCGAGGAGTGTTGGCAGCTAGCAAATTAATCAAATAGTCTTTATCTATTTTTTTTTTTGGCCTCCCTATTGCTTTTCCTGAATATCTCGCTCTAGTCATGCCATCCTTAGTCCGCTGTACTAACATTTCGCGTTCCCTCTCTGCCACCCAAGTTAGTATGCCGATCATCAGCCTTCTTACACTTGGTTCGGTGTTTTGCAAAAAAGATTCTCTTGGCGAACACGAAATCAGCGGAGAATATTCCTCAATTGCCTTGATTGCATCTAGGGTGTCCCAAAAAGTTCTACCAACACGTGAAAGCTCATACACCAATATGGCATCTATCGGCGCAATCCTAACAAGTTCTAGCAGCTCTAGAAATGCCTTTCTTTTTACTGCCGGGATTTTCCCGCTGACTGCCGAATCCTCAAAAAAGTCAATTACCTGGTAACCATGTTCACTTGCCCACTTCTGTAATACCATCTTTTGATTCAGAATTGTCTGTTCTTCTGTACTTACCCTCAGGTATCCAAAAGCACATCTCATGGGTAACGCAGTTAATTAACCTTTAACAAGGCCGTTGTCAATAAAGCGCGATAATAAGTATAAAAAGGGGAGCACGGTGGAAATTAAGTCGAACATAATGCCAAAGGTAAAAAAACGGCAGTATTTTTTAGTCGTTCCAAAAAAGGACCGGTTTATGCACATTCTCCAAAATGTGAATCTCTGACGAAATTCGTTCCGAGGTCAAACAGAACCATTAACTTGGATACGTTATGGCGCTCCCTTGCATGATCTTCTAAGATTAGCGCTGATTACAAGATAAAATGCCTATCCAAATCTTCTTTTTAGGCCTTTTCACATTAGATCAATAACGCATAATCGATAATTAATGTTTCAATACTCGAATTCTGAAATATCCTGACATGTTTGCGAGTATTCACAAAGTTAATTATGGTCAGTGTATTTTGAATTCCAATGCAAAATTGGGACTTCATCCGTGATAAGACCAGTGACGTCCTTGCCGGCTCGGCTGTTACATCTGAAGAAGCCGAGCGGCTGCTTTTCACAGATGATTTTGTGACACTTGCCGAATGTGCGAACACAATCACAAGAGCTTATAATGCGAATAAAGTAGATGTCGAAACGCTCCTTAATGCGAAATCTGGTAGTTGTCCCGAAAGCTGCTCTTTTTGTGCACAATCATCGTTTTATGATAGTAAAATAACCAAGTATCCGCTCTTGCCCACAGAAGTCGTAGTGCAACGAGCACAGACAGCCAAAGAAGGTGGTGCTTCAAGTTTTTGTCTAGTTTGTGCATATAGAGCACCACCAGAAAAAGACTTTCAACAAATCTGTGAAACTATTTCGGAAGTAGTTAAAAAGGTGGATATTGATGTTAATGTTTCGCTCGGATTCATGACGCGTCTAAGGGCTCGTAAATTAAAATCTCTCGGGGTTAAAAGGTACAATCACAATCTGGAGGCTGCTGAGAGTTACTTTTCGAAGATATGTAAGACACACGACTTCGCGGACAGAATGAACACGGCGCATATAGTAAAAGACGAGGGACTGGAATTATGTTGCGGTGGTATCATTGGAATGGGGGAAACTCCTCAACAGAGATTAGAACTTGGCTTTTCTATTGCTTCGCTTAGGCCAGACGAGGTTCCGGTGAATATCTTGGTAGCACAGCAAGGAACTCCTCTAGTGCAAGTTCCGCAGATTCCTGGAGAAGATGTCATAAGAATAATTGCTGTATGGCGATTTATTATGCCCAAGACAATCCTGAAGATAGGTGGCGGAAGAGAGCTCCATTTGAAGGATAAAGGAAGACTGGCTTTGAAAGCAGGCGCAAATGGATTGATAACCGGTGGATATCTCACGGTCGGCGGAAATAACCCAGACAAAGACCTGCGGATGATACACGAAATTGGTCTTCAAACGTAAGTCTGTTAAATTTCAACTTGGTGTACTCAAAAAAAATGATTTGTACAGGAGAACTCATACCACTGAGGTTTATGGAGCCAAGGCATTAGTTAACGGAATAGAAAAAATTCAACTCTGTTCAAATGATTATCTCGGATTGTCTAGGAATCCACTAGTACGTAAAGGGGCCCTATCGTCGTTACACCATATATCACAGTGCAGTTCTAGATTGGTAGCTGGAAATGCCCCAATGTTATTGGAGCTCGAAGAACAAATTGCTAAACACAGAGATACTGAATCATCACTCCTTTATCCAAGCGGCTACATGGCAAATCTTGGTGTCATTACCGCACTCGCCAACAAGGAGACGACGATATTTAGCGATGAACTCAACCATGCAAGCATAATAGATGCTAGTAGGCTAAGTCGGGCAAAAATCAAGGTGTTCGGCCACAATGATCTCGAAGAGCTGGGGGCCCTACTAGGCTCAACGGGGGGTGATAAGATGATAGTCACCGAGGGAGTATTCAGTATGGATGGCGACTTCTCAGCCCTAGATCAAATTTGTTGCCTTGCGAAGGATTATGGGGCAACTATGATAGTGGATGATGCTCATGGGGATTTTGTATTTGGCTCACCTGGTTCGTACTCTGGCGTACCGGCGTACTTTGATGTTAGAGAAATGATAGATGTTAACATCAGCAGTTTGAGCAAAGGGTTAGGATGTTTTGGTGGATACGTCGCGAGCTCTAAATTGGTTCGAGAGCTTTTGATCAACAGATCACGTCAATTTATCTACACCTCAGCACTACCAGAGCATTTGTGTGGGGCAGCATTGGCGGCTATACCCATTGCAATAAAGGGAAATCTGCAACATAGGCTATTTAGAAATGTTAAATTATTTTATAAAAAATTGACAGATTTAGGCTTCTCGGTTGGCAAGAGCACAAGCCAGATCATCCCGGTGATGATCGGTTCTGAAAGATTGGCAATGGATTTTGCTGACCAATTATTGCTTAAAGGTGTTTTCGTACAAGCTATTAGGTACCCTACTGTGAGTAAGGGAAAGGCTCGACTTAGGCTGACGGTGACCTCCTCACATGCTAAGGCCGATCTTCTCAGTGCCGCCGACTCCTTTGAGATCATTGGGAAAAAAAATAATATTATCTAATTAACGATATCTATACAATTCGAGGTATTGAGAAGCTAGAGCTCAACCAAAAGGGTGGCGCAGTCGAGGCCAATGTATCCAAACACACATATTTCTAAACTCGAGTTTAGAAATAAATAATAACAAGAAACTCCTCTAGTGATGCTGTGGATTCAAAGCCATACTTGTTTACGTTGCAGCTAACGAAAGCACAGCAAAAAGAAGTGCAAACTTATCTCGATGCGCTTTCTATAGCTATGATTCTGTTTGGCCTACGATTTGCGTACAAACGCGAAAGAGCAATTTCTGGGGGATATCTTATGCCAGGTCGCAAAAGCATAGTGAAAAAAGAGACGCTCATGATTAATCATTCGCAGGCAGGGTGGCGATTAAACAATTGGAAGGCAATGGTACGATCCTACCGAGACAAAGGATACAGCTATCCTACGATATCAAGAATAAAAAAAGAGATCCGAGGAATTGCCACTACTAATAAATGAGAGGGAAAAAGTTTTGGTCGTCTTCTAAAAAAGTGAGGCTTCCGTTTTTCGTGGTTTCATCGTGTTGGTAGGTAAATCTGGGAACTTTTCTTTCATATTTTCCTCTACGATTGCACTTGCTTCCTCGATGATTTTCATTGCATCTTCATTCAACCCTGTACTTCCAGCAGCTATCTCTGCAGTTGGGATATGCCCTGAGTCTGTCATAATATTACCCAGCAGATCTGAAATTTGGCCGAGTGATTGGTCCGCATCTGGCATCATCGATGAAAGTTTCCCTTGGATCCCCTTTATTACTGACATCGCTGGACTCAACGTTACAACCACATCACCTAGCTCAGTTATAGTGTTCAATCTCAGTTGTATTTGTTCGAGGGCCAACTTCGCTGAAGTTACCATCTTGTTCATCTTCCGAACTTGAGACAATTCGCTGGACAACACTCTGGCGTAGTCAGAATCATGGTTTTGCACAGAATGAACAATGCGTCTAAAGATCAGCTGATCCTTTTCCTGCATCTTCGATGATATGGTCTCGAGTTTCGATATCTGTAGGTTTAATTTGTTTTGCGCTTCTTCAATCCTCGGCTTAAGTGGTGGCTGCGGTTTTAGACCTTCGAGAAGTCTATTCCCGACGCTTTCTCCCTGTGGTTTTATCCATTTATTACCGAATGACATATGTATATTGGCACCTGTAGGCGTTAACATAGATAGACTAAAAATCCACATGTGCGTCTAACTTGTGTCACCGTAGCGACTGTGAATGGCGGTTACAAGTAAAAAATTTGTCATCTTCAACAAGTGATATTCGGGTCATGAAATAGGTCAGTCTCTAGACCTATTGTTTGGGCTTATCGGGAAAGCCCCACAGATCCTACAATATTTGGTTTTAGCCAATACACAGCCATTACAGCTAGGACATCTAGCGTCAGAGCAATCCTCCTCGCCTGGGGGGGGAAAATAATTTCTAAAAGTGTCGTAATAATAAAGATGCTCTTTATCCCTGACTATGACGCCCTCTGCTCGAGCCCGTGCTGCTCTAGAACCAAAAGAAATGTCGTTAAGCTGGGTTTCCAAAAAATTTTTTAAATTGACCGTGGCTGCTCCTTCCTCCTGAGCTAGTTTTGGTCTCCACACTATTTGATTTCCAAGCTCTTCTAGGAAGCACTTTCTCAGAATGAATTTACCCCACATCTTCCCTGAGAATTTGCCTATTTTTTTTGCCGGATCGACAGATTTGGCGTAGGTAAGAAATTCATCATCAAGAAAAGGCATCTTAATTTCGATATCGAGTGTTTTTGCAAGATTTACTGAAGAGAAGTGCATTATATCCCAGAGTCTTCTCAATTCGATATCCAACCTGTTGATATCCATAAAATATCGATTAAGATAATTGTAACCTGCAAACAACTCGTCGCCGCCGTCGCCTGTCATTATTTCGGCGAGGCCTTGTTTTTTTGCATTCATTATCCCGATATAAACAACGCTGGAATTTCGAATGTCGATGGGGCTAAACGTCTTTAAACCTCGAATCACGGCTCGTAAGATATGAAAAAGATCTTTTTTATTACTTAGGATTAATTCACTATGATTAGTATTGTATTTATGCGCCACTAGCCTAGCATAGGGAAGATCTGGCGCCTGATTGTCCCATGCGACTGTGAATGTTTGCCTCGGTCTCAATATATAGGCAAGGATACTGCTGTCTAGGCCTCCAGAAAGTAGTAATGTCTTGCACTCGTTCCTCTTTACGGACTCCCTTAGAGCAAATATCAATTCTGTACAATCTGGTTCAATCAAATCGCACTTTTATTCTTGAACCGGTATATTTTATTGCACCGAACAAAATACTCGACCTAGGTTTTTGCGCCTTAGCATATAGCATCGTTATTAGTTAGACTGCCTACGGGACATTTTTCCTAATCCTAGATCTCTTGTTGTATCCCTTCTGAATCGCCCAAATCAGGCAAATCTGGAATACTCGGTAGAAGTCGAAGGAGCTGTTCATACTTCTCAAGATAAACCAGACCTGCCTCAGTGGTTCTGTACAGACCTGAGGTTTCCGAGTAGTTTACTAATCCTCTTTCTACTGCGATCGCAAGATATCGGATCAGTTGAGAATGTGATACCGTCGCATTATTCATTATAGTAGTTTTGTATTCCCAATCTTTCGTGGCGGAACGTAAAATAGAAGCCATTATTTCGATTTCAGAACGATTCTTCAATTGTTATGACGTACCTCTCTAGAGTTTTCGCATATTCAATAAAAGAGTGTTAGACAAATTATCAAGACCAAAATGTTTACAAAACTCTGACAACAAGACTCCGTAATAACGCCCCATGTCCCATTACGGTGATGAGACGTAGGCAAGTTTTTTAAACACTGTGCCTAGGAAAGAACCTACATGCTAAAAGAAAAAATAAAGGTAAACAGTAATGCTTACAATGTAACACTTAACGATCAAACTCAGATGTATGCCATGAGACTTCGGCGTCTTTACCAACAAACTTATACCGACGTAGACAGTTTCGATGAGGTAAGTTCAGAAATTTCTACAACCGTTAACAATTTGCTCAAGCACGGGGTGTCTCCTGAGGTTAAAGAAGATGACATGGATGGCGTAATTCAACAGGTCTTAAAGATGTACGAGAAATCTTTTCAAAAGCCTAAATGACATGTAAATTAATTAGAGGCGTTAACTATTAGTCAAATCAGTAGTTCGAACACCAACACGAAGTCATCAGGAAAAAAGTCTAAATAAGATTTCAAGAGAGTCCTGTTTATGCAAGCAGTAGCTGCCAAGAAGTGCATTAATCCTTTGTGCGGCTTATCGTTTGATATTGAAACTGACATTTACAAATGTTCTTGCGGATCACTTCTTGATATCATTTATTCAAAAGTACCCTCTAAACACCTAGTCGAAGTGTTTTATTCCCGGAGAAACCACGGAGGGAATATTTTTAATGAAAGTGGCGTATGGCGCTTCAGAGACCTGATTAATTTTCTTGGGATAGACACAGAGAGTTTCGACGAGTGTGCAAGAACACTAGTATCTTTGGACGGTGCAGAGGGAAGGCTTTCTAGGCCTTATAAAATGAGTAAAGTTGCTAACTATGCAATGATGAATCACGACAGCTTCCTTTTGCAACCTGAAGGCTACAACCCGAGTGGATCATTTAAGGATAATGGCATGTCGACCGCTGTTACGCATGCTAAGATGCTGGCAGTAAAAAAATTGATTTGCGCGTCCACAGGGAATACCTCTGCCTCAGCAGCGATGTACGCGGCAAACGAAAATATAGTATGCGACGTTTACATACCAAAAGGCGAAGTGGCTGCCGGGAAGCTGGGTCAAGCGTTCCAGTTTGGAGCTCAGGTTATTCAAGTTGATGGTAACTTTGACGACGCACTTGCGGCCTCCCTCGCAGAAGCAAACGGAGGACAAGGATATACGGTTAACTCTGTAAACCCGTTTCGTCTCGAAGGACAAAAAGCAATAGTCTATAGGGTGATGGAACATTTGAGCTGGAATCCGCCAGATTGGATCGTCTATCCTGGAGGCGCGTTGGGAAATACTTCCAGCTGCGGTAAATGCCTTATTGAATTATATGAATGGGGATGGATTAAAAAGATTCCAAAAATTGCAGTAATCAATGCTGAAGGAGCCAATTCATTCTATGAGCTTGTCAATGGTCTGTTTGAAAACAAACCCCTAAATTGGAATGACGGAAGGCCCGATCTAGAACTGATAGAGCGGTATTATCTGCATAAATATAACGAAGGTTTACATCCAAAAACTCGTGCAACGGCCATACAGATTGGAAAACCGCCCAATTTGATAAAGGCGTTAAGAGCTATTGACTTTACCCAAGGTGTGGTTGCTCAAGTCAATGACTTGAATATGACCGATGGAATGTCAATTGTGGGTTTGAACGGATTCGACTGTGAAATGGCGTCAGGTGCCGTGCCGGCAGGCGTCCGAAATCTCAGGCTTGAGGGAATAATCAAACCTGATGATATAGTGGTCGGAATCCTCACAGGAAGACAAAAGGATCCTAACTTACCAGTAGAATACCATAGTAACCGCTCAAACCGATATGCTAGACCAGCCAGAGAGATAAATGATCATCATTTTTAGCCGACCCTATTCCAATTTAAACCTACACAGGATATGATGTTTAGGACCTGGTTGTTGCTTTCGCTTCCTCTAGAGCAGAAAGCAGTGCGTTTGCCTTTTGTTCAGTTTCTGACCATTCGGTTTGAGGAACGGAGTCCATGACTATGCCCGCACCGGATTGAAGGAATGCATCGCTTTTATTTGTAAAAATAGATCTGATGGTTATAGCGAAATCAGATGATCCATTTGCAGAAAAATAACCAAGGGCCCCTGCATATGGCCCTCGAAAATTCGGCTCCAGCTCATCGATTATCTCCATAGCACGCAGTTTTGGAGCTCCAGACACGGTTCCAGCCGGAAAAACCGCCCTAAATGAGTCGTAGGAATCGGAACCAGTTCGAAGAATGCCGGTTACGTGCGATATCATGTGCTGGACATGACTGAATCTCTTAACTTTCATTAGCTCCTTAACCTGAACTGTCCCATACCTACTGACTTTGCCGATGTCATTCCGAGCTAAATCCACCAGCATAGTGTGCTCTGCGACTTCCTTTTCGTTATTAACGAGATCCCTGCTTAGCGCTTTATTCCTCTCATCTTCATCCGAAACCGGCCTGGTTCCCGCAATCGGGAAGGTCTCCAAGCGATTCCCCGTAACACGTAAAAGCATTTCGGGACTAGAACCTATAATATGTTTCTGGCCCATTCTGAAGAAATACATGTAAGGGGACGGATTTATGTTTCTAAGTTTTTCGTATACAGCTAATACATCTCCAGATATCTTAAAAGTCATACGCTTTGAAAGAACAACTTGAAACACATCACCCGCACGAATGTACTTTTTTGATTTAATGACCTTTTCGACGAATTGCTTCCGAGTAATGTTTCGCTGGGGAGTTGAATACGAAAAGGTCAATTCTTCCCGAGGATGTCTGCCCTGAGAAATAATATCTTTTACTTCTTTGATTCGAGATTTTGTTCTTATCGAAAAATAATAAGCCTGTTTTTCTACGTGATTATAGAGGATTCCGTCTGTGAATATGCCGAATTCTAACAATGGAAAGTAATGCTTTGTCGTATCTTTTTGCGGCACACGTTCCCAGAAGCGTACGGCATCGTAACTTACGTACCCCACTGCACCGCCTATGTATCTGAACCGATTGTCGGACACCTTCGGAACGACTTCTCGGAGCTGCTCTAGTGGATCTAGAACCTTGGTCACTTCTATCACTCCTGAACGGTCTGATACTCTAAATTTTTTGGCGTCGCATGTAACCGTTAATTCTGGGTCAAACCCGATTATAGAAAATTCCGATAACTCTTTAGGACCAACAAGGGATTCAAAGATGAAAACCTTGTCATACCGATCATACAATCTTTTAAAGATTCCGAATTGGTCATCGAACGACTGGATTTTTTCTATATGAAGCCTATTATGTGAAAGCCTGACCAAATTTTCCGCCTTCGGCATCGTCTGCCAGTATTCCAATCATACTCCAAATGCTCAAATGTTTCAACTTGTCTAGAGAAACACAAAGTATCCTATCTCAAGTCTGACAAGTCATCTTCCCCTGTTAGAAAACCTTTAGGTGCCAACGGTTTCCTTCCCATAAACCCCTCTTCCTTGTCGTGCCAAAATTTGATTTCTGTTTCTCCTAGCTTCCAGCAAAGCCAGACCTCCTCGTCAAACTTCATACAAGGAAAATCAAGCAAACCATCTTCCACACTTTTGATCATAACTCCCATATCCTCGAGTAGCTCTATTGAATTGTATAGATTTGATACTGCTCCGTTTAGCTGCTGCTTTTTTTTAATGAAGCTTTCTAGTGAGCATCCTGACTCGACCGTTTTCTGTAATTCTTCCTGTAATGCAACAACGTTGTTTTTTTGAGAAAGTATACTGTTGAATCTGCGCTTTACTTCAGGAAGGGCTTTGTTTGCGTCCTGAGGAGTGTATATCCTAAACATCCAATGTGCTTTTTTGACAACGAGATAATTTATGTATTCCTTCCGGGAAGAAGCCCTATCCTCCGTCGCCTCTGGGTCTTAATTTTGGTGATTTTTTGTGCGTTTTTATACGGTGTGGGATTAGAATGCCTAATTCTATCGAAGTCACCTAAACCGTGCGGGTAATTTTCCCACATATTAGAGCGACCAAATAAATTATCTAGCTTAGCCGATGCCGAGAGCGAGAATTTATTTAGGGTTAAGTGTAGAGATTCGTGGCTTAGTAACGAAGAGGCAATTTCGACAATTTTCCCATAATTATGATATTGTTGCCACGTTCTGTAATTCGATATGAACGCACGTGACCTTCCGTAGTAAGATACGAACATTAAACCTCGTTTTCCTGCCATTCCTTTTAGCGTAAGATCCACTACCAATAAACCTCTGCCCGGCTTGTTTATTTCAACTTTGGTCTGATTAACTTATCTTTACAATAAATATCTAATATTTTAAGACACTTTCCTGTTTTTGATGTAACTGACCAATTGAAAACGACAAAAGTGTACATTATGCTAGTGTTTATTGAATATTAAGGCGCACATGAAAGTATCAACAATAGGCAAGAAGATATGAATTTTCGCAAAAACATTTAGTACATTCATACTATTTTTATAATTTAACCCTGCCAAGAAATTTAAACCAAATAATGGCAGCGTTTTCTAAAATTTCTATGGCAAGATACCTTAAATCTGTGTAGCGTTATTGTGATTGCTGCTTGCTCGTGAGTTTGGGACCAGTCAGCGATTATCACCGATCAGTTTTAATTCTGACCGAGTATATAAAACTGGCTCGTATTGACGCTTATTCAGAATAGGGTGGAATTGGAAAAAGACCACCAGTCTAGCCGATCAATGAAGACCTCGCTATCTGCCTTTGACTTCTGCCTCAGGAATTCCGATCCAAAAAAACTCGTATACAACGCAGTCAAAATAAAAAACTCTCAGTTGTTGTTGACTGACATACTTGACAATATCACTAATTTAAATCTGAATAATTATGAGTCGATATATGTGGTCGGAGCAGGTAAGGCGGCAGCCAAAATGTTAAAGGCAATTTCAACGATTTTAAAGAATAGACTTTCTGGCGGCGCAATCAACATTCCACACGATATGGGTAAAACCAAAATTGGCAATGCAATAAAAATTAGACATATTAACGTGACGGCTGCAGGTCATCCTCTACCTGACGAAGCAGGGGTCCAAGGCACTAGAAGAATCGTTGAATTGCTAAAAAAAGCTACTGAATCTGACTTGATATTTTGTTTAGTTTCCGGAGGAGGCTCTGCGCTATTACCTCTACCACTCAAAGGTATCTCACTTGATGATAAGCAAAAAATTACTAACGCCTTGTTGGCAGTAGGCGCAACCATCGGCGAGGTCAACATAGTCCGCAAACATTTGTCTCTAGTTAAAGGTGGCCGACTCGTGCGGTATGTCACGAGCGGTTGTACGGTGGTCGCACTTATATTATCCGATGTAATTGGCGACGAAATCGATATTATTGCTTCAGGCCCTACTGTACCTGATAGGTCGACCTTTCAAGACGCAGCCGATATCCTTAAAAAGTATGATTTATGGCAGAAACCTTTTTCTTCAGTTAGACAGCTGATTACAAGGGGAATAAATGGTGAAATCGACGATACGCCAAAAGAGGACGATCCGATTTTTAGGAACGTACACAACATATTAATCGGCAACAACTCACGTCTGTGCAACTACGCAGTGAAATATCTCGAAAAACATGTAAACACAGTATTGAATCTAGGCTCTTCATTTAATGGTGAAGCACGAGAATTCGGCTTTTTTCTTGCCGACTTGGGCAAAGATGCGGTCCGAGCACCGGATTCCGTTGCGCTCGTGTTGGGAGGAGAGACAACTGTCACACTTAATCGTTCTCAGAGAAATGGATTGGGAGGTCGTAATCAAGAGGCTGTTCTCTCGGCCGCTCTAAAGTGCACCTTTCAGCCTAAAGTTGATATCGCTATTTTATGTGTGAGCACTGATGGGGTAGATGGGAATTCAAAAGCAGCTGGCGCCATTTTGACACCCAAAACTCTGTCCAGAATCAAAGAGAGCATGAGAGTTAAAGAATATTTGTATAAGCATGATAGCTACAGCGCCTTAAGAAAATTAAGGTCCTTAATTATCACCGGCCGTACCGGCACAAATCTAAATGACATCGCTATTGTATGTAAAATAGCATGAATTTCGTAAACTGGAATTCGGACATGTGAATGACACCAACGACGACGCTCTCCTCTCAATTCTAGTTAGGGGTTTGTTTTGTTACACCCATTCTGGCATCCCCACTCCTGACCTCTATCAAAGACCCGTCTTTTTTTTTAAGAATGAGAGACCCATCCAACCCTAAATCCAAAACGAGCCCTTCTATCCTATTATCTGTCTGCTGAATGGTTACCATAGTGTTTAAAATCTCTAGTCTCTTCTTAATCTGATTTAAAATAACCACCGACCCCGTCTGTTCTTCTTCTAAGAGGGCATAGTAATGTTCAAGCCTTTCGAAAAGTAATTTCAAAAACGAGGGTCGGCTTACGTATCTACCGGATAGTTCATTTTTGATAGAAGTGACACCCACATCGCTTTCTTGGTTGTCATCCATATACTGAAGAATTTTTCGAATATTTGCATTTGCATTAATTCCGATTCCTATCACTGCATATTCAATACCACTGCCCTTGATCGCAATATCCAGAAGAATGCCAGAAACCTTCTTATGATTAATTAGAATGTCGTTCGGCCATTTTACTTTAGACTCGAGACCTGTCTTTTGGGTTATCGTGTCACCTACTGCCAACGCTGCCACAAAACTAAGAAGCGGACTCGTTTTAGCTGGGATTTTGGGCCTTAAGATAATCGATAACCATATTCCTCCACCTGGAGAAATCCATCTTCTGTTTATTCTACCTCTGCCCCTGTCTTGTTTTTCAGCCAATATTACTGTGCCATTTAATGCTTCTGGATTATTTTCAGCTAGAGTGATAGCAAGCTCCTGCGTTGAGCCTAGTTTAACATAATAATGAATTTGTTCTCCTATTAAGCTCGTTTTTAGTTTTCTTCTTATACTTTGCGCGTTTACGGCACCATCCCTCCTATTTATTCCGCACGCAGATAAGGGACAATATCTTAACATTTAAGAATTACCAGCAGGTCTCAAAAAGTACTTTATGGTTCGCATACTCGAGAAGGATCGTATCGAACAAAATGATTTTGAAGTGAAGGCAAATAATATTATACACACCTTAACGAAAGTAGAGCGTAGCGTGACAAAGGAAAATGGATTAGCTAATTTGAGATATTATGCTACGACGTCGCGCACGACCAATTCTTTAATTTCTAGTAAGGAAAGACTATTCCATAAAGCATGTCACTTATTCCATGCCAAAGACTGCAATGGGAGATTTTGTACGCGATGAAAAGAACCCGAATCGAAAATAAAGCTGCATCAACCATTAGAGTTAAAATACTATATTTCGCCCAAGTACGAGAGGCTGCTGGCATAGATGGGGAGGAAATTATTCTGGTAAAGGATTCAAGCCTAAAGAACCTAATTTCGAAAATTGGGGAGAATCATCCAGGTATCCTTCAGCACAAGGAAAATATTCAGTTGGCCGTAAATCGTAATGTCGCTGGCAAGAATTTGTCTCTGAAGGAAGGAGATCAAATTGCAGTCTTCCCACCGGTAGCTGGAGGTTAGCTGTAGTCTTGTATATGGAATTTAAAGGTAAACAGAATCATACGAGAAGGATCACCTTTGCAAAGATAAACCCAAATACAATCCTAAATTCAGTGCAAGATAAGAGTGCTGGAGCTACAGCTATTTTCTTCGGAACCGTCCGAGAAAACCATGAGATTGGCAAGATTGTAGGTATGAGCTATGAATCATATTTGGAAATGGCAGAGGACAGAATGAAAAGGATCGAGAAGATAATCTCTCGCAAATGGAACATCAGGAGGGTCAGAATGATTCATAGGATAGGAGAGCTTTCAGTAGGAGACGTGAGTGTAGCAGTTGCAATTTCTGCACCTCACAGATCTGAGGCATTTAGTGCGTGTCGCTACGCAGTAGAAAAAATAAAACGCGAAGTCCCAATCTGGAAAAAGGAAAGGATTGCTGGCGGGAAGGAGAGGTGGGTAGACGGGAATTCTAGGAAGTACGGCGAGTAGCAATTATTTCCATTACTATAGGTCTTGCCTGTTTTTCGGTATAGTCTACATCTGCAGATTAGGTATGTTTGTGATTCTCGAGAACTTCGAAGATATGATTGATACCTGGGAATAAGGAATCCAATGATTCTGAAACCGCCTTTGCACTACCTGGTAGGTTTATTATTATTGTCTTTGCTCGAACTCCGGCTACAGCTCTTGATAGCATTGATGAAGGTGTTCTCCGTTGACCATGAGCACGGAGTATTTCTGGGACGCCAACAAGGCTTTTCTCTAGTATACTGGATGTTGCATCCGGAGTGACGTCACGTGGACCAATCCCTGTGCCCCCGCTAGTTAAAATTAAATCTACCTTCCATTCATCACATAACCTCGTGAGCTCTGTTTTAATTAACCCAATCTCGTCAGCAACCACCTTATAATACGCTAAATCGAATCCCTCCTTTTTCAGCCTGTCGACCAGAAGTTTTCCAGATATATCCTGTCTCTTGCGTCGAGAATCACTTGTCACTAAAACTGCGGCCCTAATCTTCCTGTCCTGGATTTGATACATTTGTTTCAAACCTCCTTCTTTTTTTATGACTCGTATTGATCCTATAGAGATCGATTCATCTACAGACTTGAGCATGTCATAAATTGTCAATGCCGCCACAGCTGCAGAGGTCAGGGATTCCATTTCGACGCCGGTTTTCCATATGCTCTTTACCTGTGTGATAACTTTGACAGATTCTGTTCCAATTGTTACGTTTACTTTTACGTCATCTATCGGAATTGGATGACAATGTGGTATCAATTCAGATGTTCGCTTCGCAGCCATCATTGCCGACACAGCCGCCGCATCGACGATGTTACCCTTCGGTGTTTTTCCGTTTTTAACCAAGCGAATGGTTTGTTTGCTCATAGTTACGATGGCTTGGGCAACAGCTACGCGCAACGTATCTGGCTTATTGCTTATGTCGATCATCCCCATTTGGGTGGAGGTCAAAGGATATTGTCAAACACGAATTGGGCAATATTAAATGTAAGGCTCGGTGCCAGTGACTATTTCTTGTTAATTCTTGCTCTCTGAGACCGAAACCAACGGGGATGGAAAAATCGAAAACCGCTGAGTTACTTACGTAGTAGACGAGAGACGTCATAATACGGTCTCAAGAATGGTAATAGTAAGACGTTAACTGCGAATCGTGCGGCTCTATAAGTGTAATTTTCTTGCTGCATAGAATCCCTTAAGCCTGCTTAGGCCCATTATGAATAATAGCAACACTCCCATCGCTATTAGTGCTTGTATTGATGACATAATTAACTTATCAGATCTCTCTCCCCCTTTAAACAAGAATTGTACTGAGGGTACGAAAGTTACGAGAAATGCTGCGACTGCCAATACCATTAGCCATATTACAGTAATAAATGCGATTAAAGCCGCCAGCCTCAAATAGCCCAAACTATGGACGCGTTGGAAATAAAAGGGTATTCATTATTGCTGCTTGCTTGGGTTTACCCTCTCGTCTTTTCACTGTCAGAAGGTGAAGCGGTAAATTTGGAGTGTAAGGTTGCAAACTGTTCCTATTCCTTTAGAGCGTGGATCTGGGTAATGATAAAAATGCAATTGGAAATCCGAGGGCTAGGAAGTATTTTCCAATTCTTTGGCAATACCCAAGTATACCCGAGATACAATAGTTTTCAACTAAAACTATAAGAAATCCCGTATCACAAGTATATTGAAGATACAATGATGACTTCAACCATGAAGATCACAGAGAACACCAAAAGAGCGCTTCTAAAGATAGGTGCAGAGTATACAGTAAGAGACGGAAAGGAGAGGACTTTCGAAGCGATTGTTAAACTTCTCATTGAAGAACACAAAAACAAATATAAAAAGGCATGAGATCACGGTGAGACTTTGTATTTTTCTTGAGGAATCCAATGGGTCACATTTTACAAATTCATCTGTTGGTTTTGCTGATCTGCAATCTATAAGATGTTTCGGTTTGCTCGCCCAAATATAAGAAATGCGGTTCCTTTCACAATTCGACACTGAAAGATTCTTGCATACCGGACGATTACGGGATCTTCAAAATATATCTAATATACCTGCTATCTCCAATATACTAGTTAAATAATGGTATCTGATATATACTAAAGATACCAAATGATCGCGAGAAAGTAAAATAGAACCTCATAGAACCCAGGTACCTCAACGTCTTCAAGGGACCAAAAGGCGATAAAGGAGACACCACCGCTACTACGCGTGGAATACTAACTTGTATAAAGCGCCTCTTGACATTATCGACTCCATGATCTTACGAGTTATGCCACCTTATCCCACTCACCAGTATTATCGTCTACCCGCCCTTCGGCTTCACCTTAGTTTATCTATGATCGGAAGCTGTTCCAACTTTTCATCAAGAATAGAGTCATCACCTCTAATAGGCGGAAATGCTAGAATGCATCGGAACAATGTGTCTAGTTCGTGCCCAAAACGGAAGCGGTGAAGTGTTCTTAGCAAATGGCACAGACGTAATTTATTCAAACCAAAAGAATGTTTATAGATATTATTATGACTTTTTAGCCGGTTCAATTGACCGAGTCTCGACGTCGCAATGTCAAAGGTCCAGCAAAAAGCGAACAGTGACTTCTTTGCAATCCTGCCTTATTTCCATCTCATGATAGGTTACACCCTTAATTTCTACCTTGTAGCGGTGCTTCTCCAAGTCAATTTGTTCGCCCTTTGCGATTCCTTTGATCGAATATGTGCCATTGCGTCCAGATATTGTGACCTTTAACTCTGAAACTACAATTTTGTCTATTAGGATTAATAACATGACCTTCTCGAGCCAGTTGTACAGTAGACTCTCAAGATCGTGCCCATCGGCGTAGATATCGACCTCTCTATCAGGAATCACCTCGGATAATTCAAACATTGCATTAACTAGACCACGGGCTGAATTTGCAAAAGCAACTTCCAGTGAATTCCCATATGCCTCGACAATGACGTCAGTCATATGATCTAAGTAGCGAAAGCCTGTCGCTGACATATTTCTTGATTTTGCCTTATATTATTATAATTGATCGCAAAATCTAAATGCCAACGCAGAATTTTCTTGAGTATGAAGTTAGAGCTTCCACGAGGCATGAGAGACCTCGAATCGGACGAGCTCTTCGGAATCAATTACATCAAAGAGAAATTCCTTGAGACCACAAGGTTATTCAACTTTAAGAGTATAGAACCCTCCCCTATCGAAATGCTTGCCACCCTTGAGGCAAAGGCCGGACCTATGATATCCAACGACTTATACAGTTTCACTGACAAAGGGGAGCGGCATATTGCCTTAAGGTTTGACCTCACAGTAGGTTTAACGCGCTTTATTGCATCAAGGCGGGATTTGAAAATGCCTGTTAAAATAGCTGCATTTGCTGGTGTTTGGAGATACGACGAGCCACAGGCAGCACGATATAGATATTTCCACCAATGGGATATAGAGGTTTATGGTTCATTTAGCTTAGAATCCGATGCGGAAGTGATAGAATTTGTTTCGACTTTTTTTAAGAAGTTGGGATTGAAGGTCGTAATTGAGATAAATGACCTTCAGTTGATTGAGGAATATATTCGAAGAGTGCTAGGAGTATCCGACCAAAAGATAATCCTTGAAATGCTTAGAGCTCTAGACAAAGTTCCAAAGAAGAGCATTGAAGAAGTTGTCAGCGAATACTCCAACACAATAAACCCCACCCTGTTACGTAACTTACTAGAGGCTTCTAGGGTCAAGGGTAGACTTGAAGAGGTTAGGGCGAATATGGACGCGAAGAGCCAGATAAGCTGGCGCAAATTAGAACGATTAATGGATTCTTTGAAGTCAAGGAAAGTAGACGACACAAGGATCAACATGGGAATCGTGCGAGGACTAGATTACTATTCTGGAATCGTCTTCGAAGCATTTGATCCTCTTGTGGATGTAGGTGCGCTGGTCGGTGGTGGGAGATATGACATCTTGACTGACGCATTCGGAAGGAAAGAACTTGGAGCCTCAGGTGCAGCTGGGGGAGTCGAAAGGATAGTACTAGCGATGCAAAAACGGGGTCTTTTGGAGACGCTAAGACCTCCGATAGTGTACGTTGTCTACACCTCGCATAGCGTTAGTAAACAGGCTCTCGAAATTGTGTCTAATCTTAGAAAATCCGGCATTTATACCGATTATGACATCTTAGGAAGGCCTATTCGAAGACAACTGGAAGATGCGCACACCAAAAACCCACTTCTGATAGTTCTTGTTGCTCAGGGGGAGATAGAAAGTGGGTTTGTAACCCTAAAGGACATGAAACACGGTACCGAAACTAAATTAAATGTGAACCACCTGCAGGAAGCTGTCTCGAAGTCGTTCTCAATGTGCAGCTGAATCTTATTGAGGTGTTCTGAGATCAATTGAGCGTGCGTCATAAATAGGACTCCAAACGGTTTAATTATCACACCCGGGTCGTACGTCATATTAGAGGTTTTTGGTTTACCAAATTGTCGTCTAATACAACTTGGATATCGAAATTAATTTGGGTGGCTTTTTCAGTCCAGAGGTTTTTATGTCACAAAGATATTTATGAGAATGCTTTACCTCCCGTTACGGCTGGCAAGAACAGTTGGTCGATTCTATATCTCATGATGTGCTAATTATAGGCTCAGGCCTAGCTGGGTTGAGGGCGGCTATTTCTTGTGCTGCTGCGAACGAGAAATTGGCGATTGCAGTAGTCTCTAAGGTCCAGGTCATGCGATCTCATTCTGTGTCTGCGGAAGGCGGAACTGCTGCTGTTCTTTTCGAGGAAGAAGGAGACAACCAAGAATCTCATATTTACGATACTATCAAGGGTAGCGACTTTCTTGCCGATCAGGACGTTGCTGAGCGACTTGTACATGATATGCCTTATGAAATTTATCAGCTAGACCATTGGGGAATGCCTTGGTCTCGGAGAGATGATGGAAGAATCGATCAGCGCAATTTCGGCGGTTATTCATTCCCCAGAGCAACCTACGCTCAAGACAAGGTAGGATTTTATGAGATGCAAACACTCTACGACACATCTCTTAGATTTGACAATATCCATTTCTATAATGAATGGTTCTGCACTTCCATACTGAGCGATGAGAATAGTTTCCGGGGCGTTACTGCCATTGAAATGAAAACTGGGAACTTTTTTAAATTATTGGCACCTGCCGGCATAATATGCACGGGCGGGGCAGGCAGGATATACAGTTTCTCAACCTATGCATATTCGTCTACGCCCGATGGTTTGGATATGGCCTATCGTGCAGGAATAGGCCTTAAGGACATGGAATTTGTACAGTTCCATCCAACAGGCATTCTACCTTCTGGTATACTAATTACAGAGGGCGCGCGAGGGGAAGGTGGATATCTTATTAATTCTGTAGGTGAGCGTTTTATGAAAAAATATGCACCCGGGAAACTTGAACTGGCGTCCAGAGATGTCGTTTCTCGTGCTATGATTCAAGAGATTCAGCAAGGCAAGGGGTTCAAACATGAATCCGGTGCGGACTGCTTGAAACTTGATCTTACCCATTTAGGGGCTGACCATATAAAAGACCGACTAGCCGGAATTAGGGAGATTGGAATTAAATTCTCTGGTATTGATGTGATCGATGATCCAATTGAGATCAGACCAGTTTGTCATTATATGATGGGTGGAATTCACACTAATATCGAGGGGGCTTCTGAGATGAGAGGATTGTGGTCTGCGGGGGAGGCGGCCTGTAATAGTCTTCATGGAGCAAACCGGCTTGGTGCAAACTCAACTGCAGAGTGTCTTGTTTGGGGTCGAATTACTGGCGAACTTGCCGCGCAATACGCATCAACTACTGCAGCCTCCTCTGTATCGGCACCTCCAGAGCAGGTCTTGGAAGAGGAAACGAGAATTTATGATGGCATTTTCAGAGGAACCGGGGAAGTAAACCCCTATCAACTAAGGAGAGATCTGACCAATATTATGGATGCAAAGGCTTATATCTTCAGGGATGAAGAAGGTCTGAAAGAAGGTTTACGAGAATTAATCGCACTGAAGGACAGGTCATGGAAGCATGTAGACGACAAAGCAAAAGAATACAACACTAATTTTATAAATGTGATGGAAATAGATTCTATGTTAAGGATAG
Organism: Candidatus Nitrosopolaris sp.; assembly: GCA_051985995.1. Taxonomy (GTDB): domain Archaea; phylum Thermoproteota; class Nitrososphaeria; order Nitrososphaerales; family Nitrososphaeraceae; genus Nitrosopolaris. Next base: position 20,459 of record JBPYDU010000034.1, on the reverse strand, counting down.
CAGAGGTAGTGCTAATGGGGGCTTTGGGTCGGTTAGAATCAAGGGGCGCACACGCACGGACTGATTATCCTCGTAGAGATGACGTGAACTTCCTGAAGCACACGTTAGCGTATTATGGCAACGAACCCAAAATCGCCTGGCATCCAGTCACTATTACGCGTTATGCTCCTATGGAGAGAAAGTATTAGTGCCTACATCAAGCCGAAGGGATCTTATCAGGACAGCCGAAGAGGACCGAAACAACCGTGAGGGATTAAAAGGCTGGCTTAATCCAACAAGGTATGGATGGGAGCGTGTGTCTTACTGGTTACAGCGAATAACAGGCCTATTCCTTTTAGTATACTTCATTGGGCATATATATGAGACTAGTTCGCTTACCGGAGGTCTAGGAGCGTGGAACGCGATGTTACAATTTACAGAAACACCTTGGGGACATCTCTTTCTGATTCTAGTTATTGGTACAAGTACTTATCATTCTACCAATGGTATTAGATTAATATTTACGGAAGCCGGAAGGGGGCTCGGACGACCGGGAAGACCTGACTACCCATACGACGCTCTCTCATTGAACTACCGGCAGAAATCCGGAATATGGGTTGCATTGATCTTGGCAGCGGTGGCAATGCTCTATGGCGGTAACGTGCTCTTTGGTGGAGATTAAAGGAACCCAGGGTGATGCAGGAATGTTCCGCGAAAGTCAAATAATGAGGATACATTACCTCACAGGATTAGCCGCTTTATTCGTGGTCGCGGTGCATATTCTAATGCGTTTGATAATGCCATTCCATGCAAGTCTGCAGTATTCAAACGTAATTGCAAATTACCACAACTTGCCATATGTGGTTCTATTAGAAACAATACTTGTGCTTGTCGCCATCCATGGCTTCAACGGTTTACGAATTATGCTGCTAGAATTACGACAGAACAGGAGCTGGGAAAATGGTATCACAATATCTACGATCGCTGCAATGATAGCAATAATTGCCTTTGGCACTAGGACGATAATTATCGCGAACGGACTTGGGGTGGCATGAAATGAGTGGCATTATTAAAAAAATATCCATGTTAAGAACAAGACAAAACAGAGAGGAGAGAAGTAAGAAGGCATTGACAACCCGTAGCAGTGTGGTCTTGAGAGTATATAGATCGAACAAAGCCAACGGAGATTCAGCTCGCTTTGATACGTTTGAAGTCCCTACTCAGCGTTGGACAACAGTACTCGACGCTCTTTTGTACGCGAAGGCGTACAAGGACACTAGCATAGGCATTAGGTATTCCTGCCGAATGGCATCATGCGGCTCTTGCGGAATGAAAATTAACGGAAAACCTCGACTAGCCTGCTATACAAAGGTATCAGATTTAGAATCTGATGTAATCAACTGTGAACCCTTGTCGAACTTCCCCCTTATCCGAGATCTAGTAACCGACTTTTCTCAATTTTTTAGACGTCACAAGAGTGTTCAGCCCTACATAATAAATCAGAACGTAGATCTTCGGGATCGTAGGGATTTGTCAGAATTCATACAGGCTCCGCGAGACGTAGACGAATATCTACAGTTTTCATATTGCATCAAATGTGGCTTATGTTATTCAGCTTGCCCGACTGTGGCGACTGACATGAAATTCCCAGGGCCCCAAGCTTTAGCACAAGCTTATAGATATTCGGCAGATACCAGAGATACTGGAACTCGTGTAGATCTGAAGAGTATAGATGACAAGCATGGAATATGGAGATGTCATTTCGCTGGGTCCTGCAGTAACGTATGTCCGAAAGGAGTAGACCCGGCTTTAGGGATACAATTACTTAGGGGCCAACTAATGAGCTTTTCAAAGCATAATAAGGAAATCGCAGAGCAGAAGCACCTTAGTCATGGCAACCAAATAACATAACTTGGGATATAACAGACTCTAGGGTTTTGCCGGGGGCTTACTTTCGTTTACCTGCTTGTTAATCGCATCGGCCATAAAGTGGTTGCTGACACTCACTTTGACATCTTCAATACCCGGCAACCTATGCACGTTATCTCGAACGTCCTGTGCTATCTTGAACCCAAATACGGCGGGACAGAAAGGACTTGTCAAATGCAGATCTATACTTACCTTGCCCATATTAATATCAACCTTGTCAACTAGCTCCAATTCCATTATGGAAACGCCTATTTCAGGATCCACCACCTTAGTCAATTCATCGAATATTTGCCTACGCGTCTGCTGGATATCTTGGCTCATTACCAATAAATTTTATCTTGATCCATATATAACTATTGCATAGCAAAATAGTATAATTCGAATGAACAGATTATTCAACGTGTACGTGTTACCAATAACTAGTAACATAATGACGGTTTGACTATTATAATATTAAAATAAACCGTCTATGTTGACTATGTGTGTATCGTTCAAGGCCTAAGGGCAATCTTGACAAAGATGTTTTAAATTTTCTGTCCTCCATGAATGACGATCGGCAAATATTAAATTATGACATTCTCGGGAGTGAAGCGCATGTTCTAATGCTTCATGATATTGGAATATTGACTCTGCACGAAACGAAAAAAATCTTGACAGCGTTGGAACGAATAAGACGCAGACCGGCCTTGTTAACTAATGGAGCTGCCGAAGATATCCATGAGTCTATTGAGACTCTTATTGTGCATCTAATAGGAATTGACACTGGCGGGAAAATACAGACTGGTCGCTCAAGAAATGACCAAGTTATATTAGACATTCGTATGAAGGTTCGAGATGATTTAAATCTCATCTGCGAGACGATAGTTACTCTAATTAGTTCACTCCTTAAAAAATCGGAGGAAAATATAGATACTATTATGCCAATATATACTCATCTAAGACAGGCGCAATTAGGTACCTTCTCACACTTCGCATTATCGTATGCAGATGCTCTCTTTAGGGATCTAGACAGGCTGGACACCACTTACGTAAGGATTAATCAATCTCCCCTCGGTGCTGGCGCCGCAGGAGGGTCAAGGATAAAAGTCGACAGGCAGAAGACTGCCAGATTGCTCGGGTTTGACGGGATCGTTAGAAATTCCATTGACGCGACGAGTTCCCGTGATACAATTATTGAGTATACTATGGGTCTTACCAATATAATGCTAACATTAAGTAGAATGACAGAAGATTTTATAATCTGGTCGACCGATGAGTTCGGATATCTGGATATTTCAGACAAATATAGCTCATCATCAAGTGCAATGCCACACAAAAAAAATCCTGATCCTCTCGAACTACTAAGAGCAAAGGCAGCAACCGTTTTCGGTAATTTGCTTACAATCATCACCATCGTCAAAGCTATTCCATCAGGATATAGCAGGGATTTGCAGGAAATAAAGATCTCTCTATGGCAGGCATCGGCTACGACCAATCAGGCACTAAGAATTATGAATTATATTGTGAAATCGTTGATCATAAACAAGGAAAAGATGCATCAAGCATCATATAATAGCTACGCCGTATCATTTGATCTCGCAGAACTATTAGCTGTCAAAAATGGAATGTCTTTCAGAATCGCTCATAAAATGATGGGGTCGCTAGTGCAAAAAGCGATAAGTAATAATAGACAACCGCTCCGGATGCTTCGAGAGGAAGACATCCAAGAAGTTCTTGAAAGCTTCGGATCAAACATATCACCAGTAGACGTGTTGAACGACATACGAGAAATGACTCCAGAGTTTTCAGTCAGTTCGCGAAAATCTTTAGGTTCCCCCAATCCGAGACAAGAAAAGGATACGATAAAACTTTTGAGAAGGAGATTGTCAGCAAATGCGGAGCGAATTGCGAAACGAAAGAGAGTTGTGGACGAAGCGCTTCAAAATCTCACTAGTTTGGTTAATACTTTTTCAAAAAAAGTCTGAAGAAAACGAGCATATTCTAAACCGGCTGGGATGCCAGCACAGACCATCGGAAACGGTTCCTGCGGGATACCTAGCAATCTCTTACGTGAGAGGCAGAAAATGCTTTTCCGGGCATCAGTGACTCAGATAACAAGCGGAAGCAAGAGCCAAGAGTTAGGACTTTTATCCGGACAATTATTATTACCCAACTCCACTGGGCCTGAGTTGTCATAAAAGGTAATTGTCAAGAATAGCCCGGCCCAGATTCGAACTGGGGTCAAAGGCTCCAAAGGCCTCTATGCTTGGCCACTACATTCGGCAGGGTTTTCACTCTTCTACCGGGCTTCCGGGCTTATTTTCGGTATATAATGCCATCTTTAGAATGTTACGTGCGCATCTTCAAGTATAAAAGCATTTTTTCTAATGGATCTTCCATTTTCTCGATTATGCCTTTTGCTAGCCTTATCTGTTTTGTCTTATAATTCTCATCCGTAAGCATCTTCTTAGTAGATCTTACTAGTTCGATTGAATTTGATGCCCTCTTCGCAAGCCCCGAAGCAACCAGATACTTCTCTACATAAAATCGAATTGGCGAGATAGAAATCGTAGGCGTACCAAGTAGAGAAGACTCGGAAGTCATTGTTCCTCCAGCACCTACGAATACATCAGAGGCAGCTATCAGAGGGATTCCGTCTACAACGTTCCTCAGTATGAGGGCCCTTCCTTCATACCTCTCTGTAAGCATTCCTATTTGTTCCTCATATCTACAGAGTATTACAATATTGGCCGATTCGTGTAAGTTATTTACGACAGAGTCCACCATAGAAATGCGGTTTTCCAGCATCTTGTCTGCGATATAGGATGCCTTTGTTTCTTCGGGCCTGATCAGAACAGTTTTTTTCCCGGGGTCCAGATTCAATTGACGCAAACTATTTGGAAATGCAGATGAGGATGGCAACGGATTCCACTTGAGCCAGGCAACGGGATCCAGAGCTCTGTACTGTGTTATTTTTATCTTTGAGATGCCGAACCGGACCCACGCAGAAATAGGGATTACCCATGGGCTGAAAAGATGATCAATGAGTGGGATAGTGAGCTTCGAAACCGCTTCCGCATGTGGAGAATCGTTAAAACCGATATGTCTAATCCCAAGTCCATAAGCGACTCGTGATCCTTCAGGAGATGAAAATGTTATTGCGAAATCGGGTTCAAACTTATTTATCAAATCGGTCAGTTCAAAAATCCTACATGCGCTTTCACGCAGTTTTTGATATCTTTCAGCGCCGCCGTGTTTGCCGACAATTTCTAGTTTGAGGCTTTTGACTTTGGCGAGTTCTACGGCTTCTCTATAATGTCTAGACGTACAGAGTATTTCGTGGTCAGATTCATGTAGTAAAGTTACCGCTGGACCAAAAAACATCACTTGTTTTGGTGTCAAAATGTCAAACCAAATTCTCAAGGTAATAATAAGACCTAGTGAGATGGGATGGAAAAAACTTTTCTTTAACCCTCTTTTAGATAGCCCTGGAGAGAAAAAAAATTCCAATTATAATATCAAAGGGGGCATTGCGATAAAGTGACTGGGGGCACCTCGCAAATAACGACAGCTGTTTATGGACTGAGCACCGAAGGATATCGCATTGCCTCTTCAATTGCCGTTAAAGGTTTCAAAGTTTCATTGATAGATGAGGCAGCACGAATGGCTATATCGTTAAAGCCTGATATTGCCAGAACTTACCCGGATGTAAGCTCTCTAATAGAGGACGAGCCATTGCTTGCGCTTGAGCCTGTTGACGTTGCAGTCAGTGAGGCATCCTACATTTTTTTTGCGCCCAAGATTCGAAAAGTAGGACAAGAAGTAAGAAGTGATGTCACATCTAAATTCAGAGACGCTACCAAGGCAGTCAGAAAGGGCACATCTGTGGTCTACACCTTACCTACAGGCATCGGAGGGAATAATGAAAACATGGCCTTGATTGAACATGTTACCGGAATGACTGTAGGAAAAGATATTTTCTATTATTACTTGCCAATCAACCAAGATCTATTTTCTTCTCCGGAAATTATCGTTGGGGCTTTAAAGTCCAGACAAGATGCCGAAATTTCCAAGATGTTATATGATCCAGATATTAGAGGTAGAATAAATTACATCGATCTTATTTCTGCGGAATTTATGCATTCAATACGCGTCCTGGGGCATTATGCCCACATGGCCAGCGTATTGGAGATATGCAAAAACTTTACAGATATCAATATCAAGAGCGAACCGATAAATCGCGCATTCAGCGACCTTTACATAGACGATATTGCTAATGGCCTCTACGATCTGCGAGCAATAGGTTCCTCATTGGGAGGAGCAGGGCCATTGATGTATCTGGTCAATGGAAGCATAAAGGGGACTGAAGGTTACATCAAACATCTAATTGACGAGATTCGTGATTTGTTGAAGAAACGGGACCTAAAGGCTAGCAGAACCAAAGTAGCTATCGCATGGACGCTAGATCCCAACGAGATGCGTGGAGATAAGATCGAACTTTTATCATCTCTTGAATCTAAATTGAAGGATTACATAGGAGATGTGGAACGCCAGCCGTGGTCGGGATTGGATCTCTATCCAACCGAGAAGACAAGGATAGTGATAGCATGTTCTAAATTAGATTTCGCTAGAATTATGGCAAAGAATAAGCAGAATCAAGATTTTATCATAATGAAGGCTAATCCTGTTTGTGAAACCTTTGGTTAGTATACTTAATGCACCCTTTTATAAAGCAGAGCCATAACTTTATTCAAGACCGGAAATACCTACTTTGATGCTAACCAGTCGGCTTGTTTCTTGTTGTATTCTGCTCTGGTATACTTCACCCTTGCGGGGTGTCCCATTACAACCATTCTTGATGGAACATCCTTTGTCACCACTGCTGCCATCGCTACGACGCTTTCTTTTCCCACCGTTACTCCAGGCCTTATAACGGCTCGGCTTCCTATAATAGCACCTTCTTCTACTTTTACCCCGCTCATTTTTGGGCTCATAGGATAAGGATCATTTGTGAAAGTTGCACCAGGGCCGATGAAGACATTTTTGCCGATTGTTGTTAAAGGAGGAATATATACAGATCCTTCAATTCGAGTATTTTCGCCTATTTTTACTTTATAATCAACATGCGTTAGGGAACCGATCATCACATTGTCTCCTATTTCCGTGTGGTCCCCCACGTATGCAAAGTGCCAGATCTTAACATTCCGGCCAATTTTTGCAGATTTAGAGATGTAATTCGTTATCTTAGAAATGGAGTGATTTTGACTCATCGAGAATGCCTCTATAGGTGCCAAGGATTGCCGTACTTTATAACTTTGTCAGGGAGTTTGTTTTTCCATTTCTGTAAAAATTCGATCTCGGATTGCATTTGGCGCAATTCATCTGGCAACATTACGGGGATTTCATCGACAATCGGATAGAACCGAGAACATTTGTCGCAAAACAAGATACCCTCACCTATTACCATGTCATTAACAGCACCTCCTTCGAGTCGGACATCGAGTTCAAATAACTCTAATGGATAATGCTTGTCGATAGGACATGCTAAGATATCAAGCATAGATTTTCTCATAACTATTTCAGATCCAGATAGATCGGCGAGCCAGTATTGCTCGATAAGAGTGCTGCTTCTGCAACTTTAGTAACGTTCGTTGCGTCTTCAGGAGTAACGACAGGGGTTCTGATTTTTCCGGCGATCACGTCGAGAAAACTTTGTAATTCTAATGTTAGCGGTTCTTGAAATTTAACTCGGCGGGGTATTATGGTAGCCTCCCCGTAATCTATTTTGATGCCTTGCGTAATATAGTCGCCAGTAATTATACCCTCGGTGCAAACTGCGCTAAATTTTCTTACTCGGTTCGGAGTGATCCAATTTGATGCAATTATAGCGACCCTCTGCTCATTAAAGCCTAGCATAATAGTCGCAAAGTCTTCATATGAATGAAATTTTGTACCGGAACGCGCGAAAACAACATGAGGCGTACTATTGAACAAGAACATTGCAGTATCAATATCGTGGACGGAAGTATCGTAAATTATACCGACGTCTCGAATATGCAAAGGCATTCTGTTTTCTCTATGAAACTCCAACATTAGTAGATCACCATATTTATGATTATCTATAAGCTGCTTCACATCCTGTATAGCGGGATTGAACCTTTCAATATATCCGGAAGTCAAGAACACTTTTCTTTTTTTAGCCATCTCGATCATCTGTTCACATTCAGCCGAGGAGAATGCTAATGGTTTCTCCACAAAAACGTGAACTCCTTTTTCCATTATTTTTTTTGCCAGAACGAAGTGCGTTTTGGTAGGTGTGCAGAGAATACATCCATCTAACGGGACTTCATTTTCAAGCAATTGTTCTAGTGAGAAATAAGGCTTTGCGTCGTAGAGCCTGGCCAGTTCTTTCGCACGAGATTCGTCCTCATCACATATTGACCCAAGGACACCCAAATCATGCAGAACCCTCGCGTGGTTCTTGCCCCAACCACCAACTCCTATCACTGCTAATTTTCGTTTGTTCTCGGATTTCACCATACCGATGTTAACCAGCTATTATATTTTGACTGCTCTGCGGTTACGATTTTTGAGTAGGTTGTACGAATTCTACCGGTCACAAGGCCCTCCTTTCCATCGCCTACTACACGACCATCTATATTGGTAATAGCCGTGATTTCGGCTGCAGTACCTGTTAGAAACAGCTCGTTTGCCACATACAACTCGGTCCGAGAAATCGGACGCTCGATTAGCTCATATCCCAGGTCCCGGGCAATAGCTATTGCCGTGTCACGTGTAATACCTTCTAATGCAGATCCAGCTATATGTGGTGTATATATTTTGTTGTTCCTGACTATGAAGATATTCTCTCCAGGTGCCTCACTCACGTTCCCATCTTGGTCAAGCATAACCGATTCATTGTAGCCGTTCCTACTACTCTCTTGAGTTGCAAGTACCGAATTAAGATAATTGCCTGCAGCCTTTGCCATTGGAGGTGTGGAAGAATCATGAATTCTGCGCCATGAAGAAATACAAGCACTAATGCCTTCTTCTTTAAAGTACCTCGCAAATGGGAATACTATTATGACAACATGCGTTGGGGAAGCCCTTGTCACATTCAAATCAATGCCGTGCTGCCCCACAAATGCTAACGGTCGTATATAGCATGATTCGCTCATGCGATTTGTTTTCAGCAACTTTATAGTTGCCTCCGATAGTTCATCTGTTGAATAATTCATCGCGATAGAATAGACTGCTGCCGAGTGATGGAGTCTGTCCAGATGATCTCTCAATCTAAATATATGAAGATTATTTTTTGATGAATATGCACGAATACCTTCAAAAACTGACGTTCCATAGTGTAGAGCGTGAGTAGTAACTGGAACTGTCGCTTCTTCCCACCTTACAATTTTGCCATCAAACCAAACGAAGTCAGCGCCTTTTGTTCTCATTTACGGCAGAGTCAATTGGCGGATTATAAAAATCTTCTAAAGTTAAATAAAGCCATCTTTTGGTATTTTCATTCCTATAACCCTCAAAGTGCAATCAGAAGATCTAGCAAAGTTTTCTACAATCTGCCAATGCTCTTCAATCAAGTCTGCGACTCCGTCTGGCACCTTCTCACGCCAATCTTGATGCGATCGTCTTTGCTTAACATGTGAACCATTTGATGATTCGGTAATCACTTGGTCGTAAAGCATATTCTTCACAACCGACGCCGAGCCCGCAAGCCGACGTGCTTTTATTGGATTAAGCCTAAAGACCGACAGAGCAATTCTTTGGGCAACATCGCCGGTGTATGTAATGAACCTTTCTTCCCTAACATTTCGGAGAATTTGATTTCTCAATATCCAAGAGTATGGAGAAATTAAGGGTGGCAAATATCTTAGGAATGGCGAGACTAACGAATAATCTGGGGAAACATTAACCGACTTATTATTTCCGAAAACGGATTCTACCATTGCCTTCCTTATGTAATAAGGAAAAGGGAAACTGCGTGTGTTGATTTCTTTACTTTTTTTCAAAAATCTTACTGGATAAATGTAAACATTGTAGTCTTTTTCTAATAATAGAGAAATAATATGACGGTGTGTATTGGTAAAGGGATTCATGTGAGCTAGGTAAATCGCTGCCACCCTCTCCATCAGCTATAGTAAACTCTACCCATATAAATAACAAAAAGGGTCGGAAAGGCCCCTTAGGACACTCGTTTAACTTCTATTTCGATTGTGGAGACGTTCCGTGTTCTGCCGTCTTCTGATTGCACCGTCTCAGACCCAATTCTTACATCACCTACTCTGTAGCCGGCGTTCTCCATCCTTTTTAGGATAATCTGTGAAACGTCGACTGCTCTACCGATGCTTAACCCTCGTGCCTTGATAGTTACTGAAGGCTGGTTAGCTAGTTGGATAAGTGTGGAGGTTACATATGCCATCAAAGGCTTCTTTCCTATGTATACTGCGTCACGTGGACCATCTTTATGTGCTTGTGGGTTTTGTTGTGGTTGTGCTTCCGACATATCAAGTTTAGTGGTTTGGGGATAATTTAAATCTAGAAGATGAAACAATAATCAGGTTCTTCAATTCGCTTCAACTCAGATTATGAAATCTTATAATGTTGTCGTAGCACGAAACCATATCTTACTGGTTTCAACTAATGGGGCCGGCCGGATTTGAACCGACGATCTCCAGCGCCCGAGGCTGGCATCATACCAAGCTAGACAACGACCCCTCGGCTTGCACAATCATGGTTAAACTCTATTAAAAAACATTAGCCGAAGTACGGATTCTATATTTTTTCTCTCAAATTCCGAAAATACGGACGCTTTCGAAGTGATATCGCTACCGATAATCTGGAATTCAGCCTCAAGCCTCAAGATGAAACCGGATCTACATTTCGTTTTCTTTTTTCTAGGGATGCATTAGTTGAATCTATCCCTTTCCATATTATATCATACCCTAATTTCGAAAGTAGATCGACATAGCAGGATTCAGGTAATTTATATTTGTTAAAGAGGGAAGCAGCATCCAAGAAAGTCGAGATAGAAGTCAAAGATTTCTCCAGTTCCAACATTCTAGGCTGTGGTATTAGATAGGTCCCGACGATTACGTAACCAAGCGTGTTATCATTTACATTCAAATTTACATTTCCGGCTTCCCTAGATCGGATAGCCATTAGTACCGATTCAGAAGGGATATCATATTTTTTAGCTAATTCATCTATCGATATTATGCCGCCACAACCGTCGCCTTCAGATCTAGAACCGTCTTCATTCTTATCGTGATCAGTACTCATAGTTAGACCGTCTATCTCTGCAAGTAAATCGTTCGGAGCATTGCTAGCTAACCTTCGGATCATCTCCTGATCAATTGATTTTAAGTACGAAAGGATAGGCCTCAGGGGCACTTGTCCTTTATTATAAAGTATTAAATGGCCCTTTTGGACTAATGAACCCAGCTTGGAAAGCTCTTTGTCAAAGTTTTTATATTTCAAAGTCGTGAAATAATCGCTATTCACCGCGATAAAGATATCCAGTTTATTATCTTTGCACAGTTCGTTATTGGAAGAAATTCGTGTTAATTTGTGTATTTTTCGTTCGATATATTCCATAGTCCAAAAGCCGACTATCTCCAAATATACACGACGGCCATACTTTTCAAACATAAAGTCCGGGATGAACGCCTTGTCATTGTCCAGAATAACCGGATCCGGCTCCCTGATCAAGGTCCAGCCCGTATGAGCTTGCTGAAATATTATCGCGAATTTTTCTTCGACTCTGCTATCAAATGACGAAACCGATTTAGAATTAATTTTCGCAGTCATGTTTTGATCTGGTAACGCGATTAACGGTGGGGCATTCTCTTTTGAGATGTCAAATTCATACATTTTCCTTCCAGCAGATATCGACTTCCGGACAATCCATGCTTGTAGAGACCATGATTCCGAGGAAATCAGTGGTGGAAGTATCTTCGCAATGGCCGTGCCATAAATTTCAGTCATCTTGAATATGCTCAGCGGACCATCAAGAGAACAGACAACCATATTATCATGAGAAATATTGTCTTCAGTCCTTTCGTTTCGAATATTATACATTAGACCGACTCTTTTAACATCTCTTAACACCCGTTTCCAATTTGAACCTCCGTGAAGCGTGAGCTGGAGAGTTATGCAGCTGAACAATAGTGTCTGCATGATGGCGAAGTTGTACCATGCCACGAGGGTAGCTGGTGTTATCCTATTGAAATTCTCCAGAAGCAGGTTTTCATCTAAATCACTCCACATTTCGGTTCTAACATTTTTCTTATTGACGCCTAGCTTATCTGCAACACATTGAACTATGTTCTCTCTTTTAAGACTGCTTAACGCAAAATTACGTTTCGAAGATTCTTCGAATAAGCTTCGCCTTATTAAATCTGGTTCGATTATGATGTCCACAGAATCAACGCCATTTTTCGTGGACAGTTTATTACTGTTAACAAACGTACACCTCCTTTCAAGTAAGGTGAAAATGCCCCTGACAAGTTTATAATCTCCGTGTTCACTTTCGAGTAATTCGATCCTATCTGTGAGATGTCCCTTTCTATCTCTGTTCTTCCATGATTCTTCGAACTCTCTGATGATGTTAGTTGCCAATGATAAATCTTCATCAGACGTACAAAAGATCGGGGTGATGCTGTTTTCTTTATTTGAAATTTTGACTCTTAGTAGTTGGAGCGGTATCATGTCGTACAGGTTATATGTCCGTGATTCTGCAAGCCAAATGATAAAACATTAGATAGTCAAATTCACATTGGTAAGATAATCTTAGGATATCGACATAATACGGTGTAATATCTTTCAGCAGGTTTGGATCTAAAGTAGAATGTGGAATATGCGCTGCCCATCTCGTCAATGAAATGGTCCTCATTATCGCCTCCGACATTCTTGGAATTTAAATAGGCCTTTGAAAATTTTAACCTTTGGCGCGCCCTTTTGCTGTGAGGTCGAAATCTGCTTCGATACGCCTTCACGAACTTGACACTTGTATTTCATCGCACTTAGGTCGACTTAAAGGATAAAGTTTAAGAACACATCCCTCCCCATTGTTTATTATCTTTAGTAGAGGGGGACGAAGTCCATACCAGATGAAGAAAGATTGAATCAGCTTTTGAGAGAGGCCAAGGATTGGGAGAGGAAAGCAACGAACGTACCAGGTGTCTTTTTATTGAAATTACCTTCATTCAAGGGCAGATCGGCATCATTAGCGATTGAAGTTAATCCTATTGGGGCTTCTGGTGCAGCAACGAAGAAGAGAGGGGTAGTGGTCAAGTCAACTAATGAGCTTGAGGAAATCAATAAGTTGCTTTCGCATCCAAAATTGGCTGAACTTGCCAAACGGATTGATCATTTGAATCCAGAAAAACTCGGCGCGAATACTGGCGAACATGATGTGTTCGAAATATAATGGTAGCAGCATCGATGTGGGATTATGATTACAGTCTGGGTAGTAGTATCAGAATCTGCTTAACTGAACCATTCAGAACATAAAACCAGAGTCTGGTATGATTAAAGGTTCAATGTGCTGACGCCGTTGTAAGATTTATTGATATAAGGGCAGACAGGTTCAACATTTGCGTGGGCCCGTAGCGTAGTCAGGACATCGCGGCGGTCTTCGGAACCGCAGGTCGAGGGATCGAAGCCCTCCGGGCCCGAGTAGCTTTTGTTTTGTTTATTTTCCTGAGGTGGGTTTTCCTAAATCATGCGAGCCTAACGCATAACCATTTATTTTGGTAAATTTCCATAGTATTTGATCCCGCATTTGAAAGTGTCTGACAGAACTTCTGGGGTAGAATATGTTATTCGCGATATAATTTCATATGCACGTAAATACGAAAGTACAGGAAAGCAGATTATTTACCTGAATATCGGAGATCCAGTAAAGTACGATTTTAAGACACCGCAGCATATCAAGGCTGCCTTAATAGACGCCGTAGCAAAAGACCAAAACTATTATGCCGAGTCGGAAGGACTTCCTGAATTGAGGCACGCCATAGTACAGAAAGAATCTCAAAAGGGTTTCCCAGTTGTCGAATCTGACGTCTTAGTCACCAATGGGGTTTCTGAGGGTCTTGACATGACGCTGGCCTCGATCGTTGACCCAGGCACTGAGGTACTGATGCCAGGGCCTTATTATCCGCCGTATGCCTCGTATGTGAAATTTTACGGTGGAAAACCGATCGAATTTAAGCTATGTCCAGATGGCCGCCCCGATGTGGAAGACATAGCTTCCAAAATTAATTCAAAGTCGCGTGCAATTTGTATTATCAGTCCAAATAACCCTACTGGTGAAGTTTTTGATCGTAAGGGGCTACAACAAATAATAGATATTGCAACGGAACATAGTCTGTACATTATTTGTGATGAAATTTACGACAATATTGTTTTTGACGAACAGTTTACCGGCATAGGCAGGGTGGCAAGGGAGGCTCCGGTAATCTTGCTTAATGGTTTCTCAAAAGGATATTTGATGACCGGCTTGCGCTGCGGTTACATATGCCTGAACAGTGAATCCAGTAAGCTTGATGGCCTACGCGAAAATGTACCGAAACTGGCAAGAGTGCGGATATCCGCTAACCTGCCGGTCCAGATAGCTGCTGTCCAAGCACTTCAAGGACCTCAAGGTCACATAAAAGAAATGGTACAGAAGTTATCCAAACGAAGAGACTATATCGTAAAGCGGCTGAACGCAATAGATGGGATTTCTTGCAAACTGCCCCGCGGAGCTTTCTACGTATTTCCAGAAATTGACTTAGACCATTACTGGAGGGATGATCGAGAGTTTGTGCTCGAACTGCTTAACTCTAAGGGGGTCCTAACTGTGCAGGGTTCCGGATTCGGCAAGGAATTTGGGGCAGGTCATTTCAGAATTGTATACTTACCTGAGGAAACTGTTCTCGAAGAGGCAATGGACAAGCTAGAGAGCTTTATCTCAGAGCATAGATCGAGCAAATAATTAAAAGTGGTTTCCAACCTTATATTAGTGTCCGCATATGTCTTCCATTTCAAGGCCCGCGTGGCAGAAGAGAGATACCGGCCTGACTATAAGAATGATCTTTAGTTTTGCAATCCTTACGCTGCTGTATCTTATTTTCTTAAGCGTTCTTGCGTACCTCGGAATTGGGTATATTCCCATAATAATAATTGCCTCAGCAATGATCTTGGCTCAATGGTATTTTTCTGACAAGATAGTTTTGTGGAGTTCGGGGGCCAAAGTGGTTTCCAAGGAACAGGAGCCAGAGTTACACGAATTGATCGAAAGAATAGTTGCACGAAACAACCTAACCAAACCACGTATAGCCGTTATAGAAACAAATATGCCAAATGCCTTTGCAACTGGGAGAGGACAGAAAAGTTCGGTCGTCGCTGTAACTAGGGGTTTGCTAAACATTTTGGACACAGAAGAGCTGGAAGGCGTAATTGCCCATGAATTGACTCATATTAGAAACCGTGATGCCCTCGTTCTGACACTTGCGAGTTTGTTCTCAACTGTGGCTTGGTATCTTATGCAATTCGGATTCTACGGTGGCATGTTCGGCGGCGGGTACGGAGGCGGTGGTAGGGATCGAAATGGCGGGGGTATCATGTTAATTATCCTGTTAGTTGCGATGCTAACCTGGGTTATCAGCTTTCTCATTATAAGGGCGATATCACGGTACAGAGAGTTCGCTGCGGACAGGGGATCGGCACAAATGACAGGAAAGCCTGTTAAATTGGCTAATGCACTATTGAAGATTAGCGGTACTATGAAACGAGTCCCAACCAAGGATCTAAGACAAGTTGAAGGTCTTAATGCATTCTTTATTGTACCTGCTTTATCTGGAAGTACTATCGGAAATCTCTTCTCTACTCATCCCCCAGTGGAAAAGAGAGTGCAAAAGCTCATGGAGATGGAGGCTTCCATGAGTTGAGTTTTTTTAAGAGATTTAAGAAGAATCCTATCACTTCAAAGGCAAATTCTGACGCCATTTTTTCGCTATCATCTGCCTATATTACGCTAGAAACTAAATTAGGCCTGAAAAGCACCGGCAGATCAGCCATGAGCATGAAAGCGGTTGACGGCATGTATTTCTCCGATATGAAAGAAGAAATTCAGCGTTTTCTCGATGCGAGTAAAACAGACTTTGACCTACGGTATAGGACGCTCACAGATTCTTACGGATATCTTTGGATAATAATTGAAGGGAAACATATGGAAGACATTCTGGCCGGAGTGACTGCAGTCGGAGACACGGTGCAAGAAAAAGGATTTTCAGATAAATTACTTGCGGCTGTATTCGAATTCAGCAGCAACATAGAAAATAATAATAATAGCATTCAGTATTTGATTTACAATTACAAGCGCATTAACTTTTACCCATTCATACCAATAGGTCAAAAAAATCGAGATACAGAGCAGGAAATGAAGATACTATCAGCAATCGAGCAAGAAGTAAAATTTGAAAAGGACATGACTTTCTGGTACCCAATATGGGATTTGCCTCTTTAGATTATCGGGATTACGCCTTCTCCTTTGAAGAGCTTCTTAGCATCGTCGACTGACAAATCAACGCTTGGCAAGATAATATCAGATTGAATTATTTCCTTAGGGTTAAGCGGTTTCCCAGTCATCTCTACAATATCAGTTAATTGCGCCAGACGTTTTTTAAATTCTGCATCATCTGGTCTGTCGCTGTTTACTAGCTGAACTATGGAATTATCAACTTTGCTTAATTCCCTGAGTGTCTTATTATCGACTGTAAACTGACCTTGCCCCATTATTCTAACTATTCTGGTTCTTCTATCTATTCTTGCTTTTTTCACGGATCTGGCCATAGCTTTCTTTAAACTGCTAGGATGAGTAAGAGCTTTCGTTGCCATGAGCTTGTTTTTCTTATTTTTACCCCTTCTGTCTGTAAGCCGGACCTTGAATGTAGCTACTCTCCTCTTTGGCGGAAGTTTCGCACGACCAATTTTCAAGAGCCTCCTGCCAGATTTACTATTCGTCTGTTTTCTTAGTGACCTCAAATGGTGTTTCTTAGCCTTGCTAGGAAATTTGTTGATCATCCTGGAAATTCTGCCTCCGCTCTTATGAGCTTTCATTGCTGTGAGTGCTAATCCTCCTCAGTTTGTCCATATTTCTTTACGTCGTCTCTCTGCCTTTAACTTTGCTAATTCGTCATCGACCCTTTTATTGTCATTTTCTGTAGGTTCCCCTGACCAGTTGTTGACGTGAATACGTGAATCAATAATTTGATCGATTCTGCTGCAAACCAGCTGATTGCTTAAGGTGATGCAATCGGCTGATACGAGTCAAAGCACCTGAGCAGAATGGCGAAGCGGGTGGATACCTGTTTGTATGAGAAATTGCAAAGAATCTTGTTATATGCTGTACCCGAATCTGCGTCTTTCGTGTTCATCGGGCGGGCCGTAATCTTCTCTTTTTTTGAAATAACCCCAATATAGCAGAATCCCTCCACCAATTAACATGCCTATCACGAATTTCTCGTTAGTTATTTGTGAATTTGTATAATTATCGAGATAAAAGCCGAATGACAAGTTGGTTGTTACAAAATAAAGATTTCTAAGGGCAATAATTACTGCCATGACAATAAAAAGTATTCCCATTGCCGACATCCAGTTTTTTCCGCGTCTACTTCGTTCTTCCACTCCTCGAAATTTCATAGGTCTACACTATTCGAACCCCTGGGTTCTTAATCTTATTTCTATGGGCTGAATTCAGTAGCATTGGAGTTAGAATTTCTGCTTGATATGCAAGAGATAACGGCCCTAGGTATATAGGACGCAATCCGGCAATTTCCGAAATCAAACTATTCACAGTTGATATAACATTCCGATCGTCTCCGCACACAAAAGTGTCTGAATCAAGACTCTCTGTCATATTTTTGAGTCGTGCCTCGGAGATCGTGTGAAAAGCTGATACTACCCTCGATCTGCCAGGCAAGTTATCTGCAACGATCTCCGCAGCGGGTTTCTTCGCCTGTTCTAGTGGAATGTAAACAAATCCTGCTTCAGTCTTTGTCATGGGAACGATGGGACTTATAACAATACAGTCATCCCTGAGTTGGTTTGATAGCTGTGTGCACATTTCTGCGATGTGTTCATAATGAATCGATAAAAGAAGAACGTCAGATGATCTTGTTACTGCCAGATTTTCATCGCCTGTGATACTCCCAGTCATGCTATTTCCGTAGGATTCTTTGGCTACTTTCCTGTAAGTCGCTGCTGCCTCTTTTGCCTTTCGAACGTCTCTGGAACCTACAATAACATCATGCTTAGAAGACCACCTTAAGGCGAAACCCTCCCCCATACCTCCAGTACCTCCTATCAATCCCACTTTCATTCAAGATGGTTCATCAAGGATTTGGTTATTAAGGTTATTAAAAAATGCTACCTCCTCTCTCTACAAAGGTCTATAGGCTATATAGCATAACAGCGAAAATTAATATTATAATCAGCTTGAATTTGACTGGATTACTTGCCGTTGCTGATTTTTATGCGTCATGGCCAAGCAGAGAACAATGTTAACAGAATCCTTGTAGGGCGACATATTGAGTCTCACTTGACTGAATACGGAAGACAACAAGTAGAGGATACGGCAAGGTACCTTCAAAATGTTCCAATAGAAAAACTGTATGTTAGCCCAGTCATTCGCACCGTAGAAACCGCAAAAATTGTGAGCAAGATATTAGGGATAAATTACGAAATTGATGAACGATTGTACGAGATTGATCTGGGGAGGCTGGTAGGTATGAACTACGATGACATTATCGATAAGTACGGGAATTTATTTCTCAAGTTTTACGCGGAAACCGATAGCACCCTTTCGAATTATGGCGTAGAAAGTTTTTCGGCCGTCAAGCGAAGAATAAAAGCGTTGATGGATGAAATTACAGACAAGGAACACGATAAGAATGTGTTATTGATTAGCCATCTGGATCCTATCAAGGCTGCAATCTCTGTTCTGCTCGACCTAAAACCGCAGGCTCTGTTTCATTGGAATATCCGCAACGCCGCGCTAACAATTGTAAAACATGAAAGCAAAATATACTCTTTATCCGGAGTCAACGTGATGAGCATGCACAGGTATCTAAACGAGTAGCGAGATATTTTCGGTGTGTTACCGTCAACCCTCTCACAACCCAGGCCAAAAGTTGTTGAACGTGTCAGGATATTGAGCAAATCATTTAACTGCTATCAGTGTATGGAATCGTTTGCATTATGCATCGTGGAAAAAGTAAACTTTCCAAAAAGCCGATGTAGAAAAAATGATAGAGCGGCCAACAACCTAGGTTGGTTTGATTTTTGTAGGCAGATTTTTTTATGCTTCTCTGTTCTATTCTCAAGATCGAATCGTTTCCCAGAATCAAGTAATTTGTGATACGGGCCAATAGCCCTCATCAGACGGATTTTTTAATCAAATAGATGTTCCCTGCTCGTTTCCGAGTTGCCCAAATAGCAGAGTCTTGAAATTTTTCAAAAACTGCGTAGAGACACCCGCTATCAAAAGCCTTAAATTATATATTGAAAGTATGAGGACATACACACAAAGAGGGAGATGATAGTGGCCTCGAATTTAACTTTTTGGCGATCAGTGCTATTTGCTGTGCTTCCAATTCTTGCCATTTCAATCCTGAGTGTAACTATTGATATTGCATACGGTCAAACCAATTCTACCAATTATGTGCTTCGGCGGGTAGCAATTTGGGACCTATTCTATAGAGGAATGGTAGCCGCCTTCGTCGTAGGGGCCCTTGTGCAGGGCAGCATCGTCTATGTGTCGTGGAGGTTTAGAGAATCCAATAAGAAGACGCATCCACAACAAGAGCCACGAGAGGACGGGACTTAGTTAATGGGTGGTCATGCAATATACGAATGGATCTATGTGGGTGTTGTAATTGCCCTCTTGGCCTGGGTGGGTGCTGATTCTTGGAATGTAGAACATATGCTAGAAGCTGTACCACCGAATGCCGAGGTTATAAAGGTGATTGGTCAGCAATGGTTTTGGACTTTCCAACACGTCGACGGCACAAAAGAAATTGGTCAGCTGCACGTAAAGCAGGGGGTTCCGTATAGGTTTGAGATCGTTTCACAGGATGTCATTCACTCTTTTAATATTCCTGACTTCGCGGTATTAACGGACGCCGTTCCAGGGAGAGTCAATACGGTTTGGAATGTATTTGACGTCCCAGGACAGTACCTAATTCAGTGCAGAGAATATTGTGGTTTGCTTCACTACAATATGAGGGCGCAACTGTTTGTTCTACCTGCAAACGCCGCAGCTAGTACGCCTTCGCAGGTTGCTGCTGTGGGAGCAGCAGGGCCAGGCAATACGGCTGCTAGTACTTCTGCTGCTTCTTCTGGTTCTTCCGTTAACTCCCAAGTAGGAGCCAAGTTGTCGATCCTAGTTGGTGCTTCTACTCAAGGAAACCCTGCATACGATCCTAGCACACTTACTGTTAAGAAAGGCGATAGTATTCAAGTTACCAACAAGGACTCTGTTCCACATACAGTTACAAATGGAAAAGATGCTAGCG
>JBPYDU010000033.1:0-19805 GCA_051985995.1 Candidatus Nitrosopolaris sp. | reverse complement strand
GCGTGTTGTTTGTGTGAATAAAATTGGTGCTAGCTTAGCAGTACTGGCCAACGTACTTCTCCTGTATTGAATCTAGCAGCTTGTTTTGTGCGGCCAAGGACCTGAACCCGGCTTCGAACACTGACTGGCTCATGTCTGGAGAAACGTTTTTCAAAATATTCATCCACAATCCAGCATGCCTTATGTCTGCCTCTTCATGTATTTCGAAATAACGAGTAGCATCGCCGTCGTCGATGCCGTAATATTTCTTTAACCCGTCGATTTTTGACCTACTAATCTTGGGCAATTGTTTTTCATATCCATACATCGCTGCTGCTGCTTCCCCAAAGGAAAGTTTTGTTAGGCTGTCTAAAGTACGAACAGCTTGTATTGTCTTGCAGGTGGGGGCATAATTTAATAATTCATCTCTAGAGACGCCGAGGAATAAAGCAAAGCTCTTCCAGGCATCAATATGATCAGACTCTTCCTTAATGTTTTGAGCAAGCTCACGTTCCAGTGAGGAATCACTCGTACGACAATAGATATTTCGAACAAATTCAGGGACTTTTCTTACTACGTGAAAGTACTCCATTGCGTAACCTTGAAGATGATTGGAAGTCAGCCTTCCTTCAGACCACATTCGGTAGAATGGGTGCTTTAGCAAACTCTGCTTCTCGATTTCATTATCTAATCGTTCTACAACCCCAGTCATGTCAAAAACTAGATTAACGATCCTGGCGTAAAAACGTTGTGAATATGGTTACTCAATTGTGCAAATTGGAGCGAAGGTTGATTACGTACAGCGGAACTTAAGATAATTCCTTAGGCACGTGCTTAAGGATGCTAAAGCACGAAACAGGATAATATAAAATGATTCACGCACTACTCTCAAACTTCGCTTTCTGTTTCTTTTCTAGTCTTCGAATCACAAGAAAAGATTTTATGTAATGTGAATTCCAACAAAACCCGGGCTCCGGTGGTGTAGTAGCTAATACCTGCATAGTCCGGTCAAGCATTGTGGCCTTTCGAGTCGCAGATCCCGGGTTCAAATCCCGGCCGGAGCAATAGTTATCATTATCTGTTCATTGGCCAGTTTACACTACTTTATCAAATTTGTAAAAGCATTAATATTCTCTGTATTTCAAGAAATTACGGGCAAGAGCGGAGCTGAATAGAAGAAATACGGAGGTCAATCCTTTGATGGAGTTGTTTAGCCAATATTTATTGAAAATAGATGGTGCTCTTAGACGAGAACTAGATCTCTATTCTTGGTCCGAATTTTATGCTCCATTGAGGTATGCCTGCGATGGCGGGAAACGAATTCGACCACTGATCTTGTTGTTATCTGCTGAGAGTATAAATACAAAAGCGACGGGCCTAATAAACGCCGCTGAAAACGATGATGCTTTTATGGCCGCTTCTGCCATAGAACTCCTTCATACAGAGTCTGTAATTCATGATGATATTATAGATGATGAAAATATTCGACGTGGCAAACCATCCTTCCATGTAAAGTATGGCTACAACAACAGTATCCTAACTGCTGATTTTGTTCTAGGAATTATTCTTAATATTGGATCGAAGATGCATGACTCCCGTGTATCGGGTGAACTTTCTATAGCTGCGATAAAGATGAGTGAAGGTGAAATAATGGAGATTAGGTTAAGTAAAGACGGAAAGATCAAAGAGGATGATTACATAAAGGTCCTTGAACATAAGACTGCTTCGCTTTTTGAAGCTTCGGCAAAAATAGGAGCTATATTATCAGGGGGGTTGGAAGATGAGATTCATGCTATGGCTGCATTCGGTAGCCTGCTCGGAATTGCCTATCAAATTCATGACGATTTGATGGATTGGAATAATGAAGATAGACTTTTTAATTTGTTGGTAAAGGATAATGGCCAGTCCAGAGAATTTGTTGAGCGCATGGAGGGTCTATATTTGTCGTACTCTACAAAAGCAAGAAATGAATTACGAAAGATACATGACAGTACGCCTAAGAGGCAATTGGAACGCCTGACAGATTTGGCTTCACTTCAGTTATGAATAGTAATAGCACATATTCCCTCTTCTCAATTCAAGAAAAGATCAAGCTAATGATTATTGGACCGAACAACCATGGCAACAGGGTGGATACCTGAAGCAGAAGAGTTAGACGGTATTGAAGCCGTTCTAACAACATGTGAAGTTATAGATGACGATGACGAAGAGCTATTAGATACAATGGAACCAACTTTACCAAAATGCGGCACTGCCATGGATGCAAACTCTAAAACAGGCGCATACCAGATCCCAAAACCTACCATAAATATAATAGCGAATATTAGTACCGCAGCTATAGCCCTAGGCTCTTTAACTTTGGACATATCGGGCCCTTGCTCCATATACATTTTTTTAATGATCCATGCATAATAACCAAGAGAAAGTGCACTGTTTAGCAAGCCAGCGATGGCAAGATATGGACCCCAAGTTACAATGGCACCGCTATTGATTGCCGCTCCAAACACCACCAGCTTGCTCCAAAAACCAACGAGCGGAGGAACACCAGCAAGTGAAAGCAAGGAAATTGATAATGCAATCGCAGTGATTGGCATGCGATGACCCAGCCCCCTATATCTTTCAAGACTATAGCCAGCCAGGGCCGTAGCAACGGCAGCCGCAGCTATGAATCCGGCGGATTTCATTACTGCATGATTAATTATGTAAAAAAGAGAACCGGCTAGGGCTTGATTGGAGTACGGGGCCAGTGCGAAACCTATCAAGATATATCCGGCTTGCGCGATGCTGGAATAGGCAAGAATCCGTGGAACACTTTTTTGAACCAAAGCAGCAAAGTTGCCGAGTGTCATAGTAAATACTGCTATTACAGCCAGAGTGAGGGACCAGTCTGGATGTAGTACGAACATCCCAAGCACAATTACACGCAACGCTGCAGCGAATCCAGCTTTTTTCGTTCCGGCAGCTAAAAGAGCGCCTATTGTAGTAGGAGCACCCTCATATGCATCAGGCAGCCACATATGAAATGGAACAAGACCTATTTTAAATCCAAAACCAGATATAAACAATGCAATCGAAAGAAGTCCTATAGGAATTAGGTCTTTTTGAAGATGGGCCAATCCGTAGATTGCTCCGCCTATATTGGTTGTTCCTGTAATCCCGTATACAAGCCCTATGGCAAAAACTAGGATCGCAGAAGATAATGCACCAAACATAAAGTATTTTATCGCAGCTTCATTTGAGACCGGGTCTCGTTTCGAAAACGCAGCGAGTGCATAGGTAGGCAGTGACATTAGCTCCCATGCAACAAATAACATTACTAGATCAGTAGAATACGCGATGAGTACCATGCCTATACTTGAAAGTAATATGAGGGAATAATACGCAGCAGGGTTTGCTCTCCCCTTCATATAATTCCAAGAAGAAGCAGTGACCATGATTGAAACAATCAGCAGCGCCACTGCAAAAAATGCACCAAAAAGATCATCTGAAAGAACACCTGGCCCAAATGCAGCGGCGGGCATCACATGACCAGCCAATACACGGGAGATCACGACTCCTATCGTTATGATTAAGGCACCAAGAGCAATCGCACAGTACAGCTTGTTATTAGAACCTCTTTCTTTTTTAAGCGCATCTAAAACAGGGATCCCAAGTCATACGGACCCGAGCACGACTGTCACAAGAAGGGGCGTCGACAAAAAATCAACCATTCTTCAACAATCCCTGCCTCTATAGCAAGAGCAGCATTATAATAATGATAATGCCAGCTCCGAAAACGAACAAGTAAGTTTGTGTTATACCTGTCTGTCCTGCTTTGATAATCCTAGAGAATGACGCCATCGAAAATTCAAATGCGTGACTTATGCCATCCATGACAGTAAATTCAAAGTATCTCCAAATTATACGATAGATAGCTACTGGCCCTATGACGGCACCCCAATATATCACTGAATTAAGGTACCATCTATCGTAAAGGAACTTCCATATTCCCCTAGTAACAAAATTCTTAGAGATTATCTGCGGATCAATTTTTCTGGCAATGTAAAACAGGTATCCCAAAAAGCCGCCTACTGCAAAGGCTCCAAACGATGCAGCTGCAGCAGAAGGATTAAGACCAAGGAATAGCTTGGACTGAGTTTGTGGCTTAACAAGCTGAGTGGTTGTAGCAGGGTTTTGAAGCAGTTGCAGTTGTTTTTGTGGCGTGATTCCAAAGTAATTAGCAAGATAATCTGCGAATATGTGTTGGAGTTGTCCTCCAAAGGCAAATCCGACAACTCCTATAGCTATTGTTGCTACCGCAAGAATTGCAAAAGGGACCCATACTATCGGGCGTACCTCATGAAGAGAGTGCCCGGCTTTCTCTAATTCTTCCAGATGAGGGCTCTTCTTACCAAAGAACACCATTCCAATCATTCTAAATGTATAAAAGGCAGTCATTATCGCCACCACAAAAGCCGTTATGAAGAGTGGTAGTGAGTGAACATAGCCTGATCCCAAAACAGCAGCAAATATAGCATCCTTGCTCCAAAAACCTAATGTGATTAAAGGTGCAGCTGCGAGAGACAGGGCTGCGAGGAACATAAAAATGTAGGTTTTTCTCATATATTTGCGCATGCCGCCCATGTCTGTCATAAACCTGGAACCAACAACATGAAGCAGTGCCCCTGCGCCCATGAATAGTGCAGCTTTGAACATCGCATGGCTTATCAATTGAAAGAATCCTGCAGTATAGCCTTCAGCAAAGTTAGTGGAAAGTCCCGCAATGCCTATGGCCATCATCATGTAACCAATTTGAGAACCAGTCGAATACGCTAGAACTTTCTTAATCTCTGGATTCGCGATAGCCTGTGACGCGAGAAGAAATGCGGTAAAAGCGCCTACCCATGCAACCACTTCAAAGAATTGTGTCATACCAAATGCGGCAATCGCAAAAAACAAAGGAGCTATTCGGGCTACCAGGAATACACCTGCCTTAACCATTGTAGCTGCATGAATCAGTGCTGATACGGAAGCTGGACCTGTCATCGCTTCGAGAAGCCATTCGTTGAATGGAAATTGTGCAGACTTGCCTATTGCTCCACCGAATAGTAATATTGCTGCAGGTACCAGCAGGTTCTGATGCGCCATCTGCACTGCCCATCCCTGATTTTGGAGTAATTCCTTAAACCCGAATGTTCCTGAATACGCAAAAATCAAGAACATTCCAGCCAGCATCATGGTGTCTCCAGCTTTTGTTATTATGAACGCTTTCGCCCCGGCGTGAGAGGGAGAGGCCCACATCGCAATTCCCCACGCTCGATGGCCTTCAGTTCCGACAAAGTCCTTCTTCCTGTCATAATACCAAAAGCCGACGAGAGCATATGAAGCAAGACCGACCCCTTCCCAACCAAAAAAGAGCATCAGCAAATTGTCTGATAAAACGACCAATTGCATAGACCCGATAAAAAAGAGCATAAAAAACCAGTATCTTGTCAGGTCTCTTTCACCATGCATATATCCTGTAGAATATACGAATATCAAAAATGAGATCCATGCCACTAGATTGGCCATTATTACAGAAAGCGGATCGGCCAATACACCGGCCTTGAGGTGCAAGATTGTTATCCAATTTACCTGGCTATGTACTTCGCTGTTTGAGAACGCTAGGGGAATTAACGTTGTAGCAGAAACTGCGCTGGCAAGAGCAAACCCAACAGCAGTATAATCCCTTATCCTGATGCCAGCACGAGCAGCTGCTGCAATTATCGCTGCGCCAATGAAAGGAAGAATCCACACTAGCCAAACATTTACTGCGATTCCTCCGAAACCTGTTATCTCGACCACTTTTTTCTCAACCTACCATGTAGACATGTGATTTCATTACTTCGAACTCGTGGATACACTAACGGTGCTCATTCTTTCCACTGCTCCAGCAGAATTTGGCACGGAGTTGTTGTGCAATCCATAACCAGATTTGAATATTATGTTCTTGGCAAGTGGAACTGCGATTCCAGATCCTGTTGAAGACGGCAAGGGAACCACCGCCGGTGAATTATGGAACATCCCCTGAATATACGTAGTGATAGGAGTCAGGAATGGGTCCGGATAGACTCCGATGATAAGCGTCAATCCAGCTAGCGCAGCCATTGTTATTGTTATATACCTCCCAGAATCGCGGACGTTGACCAACACTTGTGGTAGCTTTCCAAAAAAGATTCGCTTATACATCCATAGTAAATAAGCGGAAGATAACACAGTTGTCAACAGACCAATTCCAAATAATGCGATCCTTAGCGAATTCGCGTCGTGGATGCCTGTTTGTAAGACACCGTTGAAAAGGATCCATTCAGACATAAAACCGCTTGTGGGAGGAATGCCAAAAAGTGTGAGCAGGCCTATCATCCCCACAACCGCGGTGTATGGCATCTTGCCGGCGAGTCCGCCTAACTTCGACATGCTAGTAGTACCTGTCTGAAGACTTATTGATCCGGCCATCATGAATAGAATTGCCTTGCCGAGCCCGCTTGTTACATACAACAATGTCGCTCCGGTGACTCCAAGAACGCTACCGGAACCAAGACCAAATAAAATATAACCCATATTGCTTATCGTTGAATAAGCCAGAAGTTTCCTTATATCGTCCTGCATCAGTGCCATAGCTCCACCGTAGATCATTGTGGCAAGACCCCAGATGTTGATATAAAGACTATATTGGACGTAGTTTCCACCCAAAAGGTCTAACCAGATCCGTAAAATACCGTAAGTAGCAATACCTACTAACAATATTGAGACTGGGGTAGGTGCTCCGGCCACAGAGGATGGAACCCAAGAGTGCAGCAAAAACCCTCCTATCTTTACCCCGAGTCCCAAAACAACAGCAAAAATTATAATCGAAATCCATTGTGCAGGAATTTGTGACACGTGAGCCCTGATTGTACTGTAATCAAAACCTCCTGCAAAGAAGCCCATTGATAACAAACCTAGCAACAACACGACTGAGCCTGCGTGCGTCCAAAAAAAGAACATGAGCCCAGTTCTCTGTCTTGTACCGTAACCAAAAAACGCGATGAGAAAGAACGAGGGTACAAGAACGAGTTCAAAGAACACGTAGAATTCAATCAAGTTGGTCGCAAGGACCATGCCGAGGGTTCCCATGGCAAATACCATGAACAATGCAAAATAGAGTCCGATCTGTGAATTTACATAGCGTTGCATTTCGACCGTTGGAGTTGCCGTTGTTAAAGATCCACTTTGAATGTTAGCAATGCCAGAAGAATCGTCTCGTCTTTCCTCATCTGAAACATAGGCCTGGCCACGACCTGCCGACCTGCTTTCCGTGCTATCTACCCATCCAAAACGACTACGAGCTTCGTCAACTATTTTGCGATTCACATACGGCTTGGAATAGATTATAAGAACTGTGAACCAGATGTAGTTGATAATTGCAAATGGGAGACTAAGCCCATCTAGCCTAAGGCCAAAATTCCCAAATTGGCCCCAAGGGTAACTCTCACTGTAAACGGAGTGTCCTCCGTTCAACATGGAAGTAGGAACGAAAAGCAGCGCGGTTGATATGAATAAAACACCAAAGGAAAACCATGTCACTACATCTAGACCGGCTTTTCTACCTAGGAAATATGCGACTGGCGACAATAAAAGAGGCATAAAGGTAGCAGTCAAAAGGAAATACGACTCTGCCATCCTTTTGATTCTTACCCCTTCATACTCCTAAATTCTTCAACAGCGATCTCTTTGTATAACCTGTATGCAATAATAATGATGCCTAGACCTACTGCCACTTCAGCAGCAGCTATGGCAATAGAAAAAAGCGCAAACATTTGACCTTGGGCATTATGCAAATTTCTTGAGAAAGCAACCAAATTTAAGTTAGCCGCATTCGCGATAATTTCTATCGAAAAGATCATGCGTATGGCATTACGCTTGACGACTAGGCCATATATACCAATTGCAAAAAGGACAATTGCCACAGTAACAAAATCAATCAACTCGTTCATTCTTTTGTTCTATATCCTCCCTTCGTGCCAACGCAAGCGCGCCAATTACCGAAGCAGCTAACGTAATTCCTAACAATATCAAAACGGGACCATAATAAGTCACCATCTGTTTACCTATCGCAGCGACATCAATCGGAGGTTTATTAAATGTAGTAAATACCACATTGTTAAGTCCTGAGGTTAAGACTAAAGCACTTATGCCTCCGAGAAAAACCAGCAGTAGAGCGATCCCTGCGACTTTTCTTCTATAGTCCTCTTTAATTGAAAAAAGGGCTTGGGTTCGCACAAGCATAACAGTAAATATAACCAGTACTGCAACCGCTCCAACATATACCGTGATCTGAAACATCGCAACAAATGGTGAATCTAAAAGCAAAAAGAAGCCGGCAATTCCAAGCATAGATATTGCAAGGCCGATTGCACCGTATACAAGCTCCCGCGTTTCAAGGGCAACTATAGCCGAACCTACGGTCAGAATTGCAACGCTAATGAATAAAGCATCAACCATGATGTGTAGCACCATGATCGTCGATTTTTATTTCGACATCACCGCTATATTTCGGCTTTATGGCTAATTGTGCTGGTGTATAAATTAGATGTTCCTTTGTAAAGGAGGCGAGTTCATAGTCGTTTGTCATAAACAAAGCATAGAAAGGACAGGCGTCTACACATAATCCACAAAATACGCATTTGCCATAGTCTATTTGGGGCATAATGCCTTTCTTGTTATGCTTCCACTGCTCGTCCACCTTTACCATACCAATGGCTTCTGCAATCCCTTCACATGTAATTGCACAGAGCTGACATCCAGTACATTTATCATGATACAGAATGTGTCTACCCCGTAAACCAGCAATACCAACTGCCCGCTTTGGATCGAATTGATAGCCATCACCAACGAACTTGAGTTTTTGTTCTGGATATCGCAATGTGAATCTTTTGATAAGAAGGTGTTTTGAACCTGATTCTATAGCCTTTATGAAGCCTGCTGCTGTTGTAGCTGGTGTATTCGATTTTGTTGGGAGAGATGGTGAAGTTGAAGGTGAGGAAGGCGAAGATGAAGATGTTGATGCTGAGGATGATGTCAATGGATTGATAACGAACCTCCTGGTCCCAATATTCCAGCGTAAATCAACGCAAGAGCGACGAACATGTTTACAAAAGCCAAAACTATCAACTTATACCAGCCGGTGTGGAGTAATATATCTATCCTAATTCGTGGGTTGATACCGCGCGGAAGCAGCATCAACATGATTATACCAATCGTCTTCACTAGGAACCAAAAGATAGCATTAACCGTAACATGGTTGTATAGGCCCTGGAGGGTCAACAATTTCTCTAGAGGAATCGCGTTAGGAGGCCCTAATTGTGGAGGGAAGATAAGAGGACCAGACCAGCCACCAAGGAACAAAATCACAAACAAAGCAGCCAACGCATATACTTTGAGGTAAGATCCCAACTGAATCAAACCGTAAATCATGCCCGACGTTTCGGTTAACCATCCTGCGACAATTTCACTTTCGGCTTCAGGCAGATCAAAAGGAACTCTTTCCAGCTCGGCCAGCGACGATATGAAAAAGACGAATGCACTAATTGGAAGAAACAAAATAAACCAAAACGGGTGCTGTGAGGTGGCGATATTCGTGAGATTAAGCGAACCAGCCAAAATAACGACCGACAGCGCCGAAAGAATGAAAGGGATTTCGAAAGCTATCATCTGGTGTAACGCCCGTAACCCTCCGATGAATGGATATTTACTATTGCTTGCCCACGAGAACAGCAGAGCAATTAGCGGAAAGAATCCTAGTATTGCGAATACAGCGATTAGTCCGACGTTTGTATTCGATACCACCCAACCAGGGGCCACGGGGATCAACGCTACCACGGCGGCAGCTGTTGCCACAAATGCAATAGGAGCTGCCCAGAATATTGGCTTATCTGCCCCCGATGGGATAAGGATCTCTTTGGAAATGACCTTTAAGCCATCAGCGGCTAGCTGAAGTATTCCTTCACCCACTCCCCACACGCCAGCATATAATGGCCCTACCCTGAGTTGCATTTTGGCCAAAAATTTACGTTCAACAAAAATTGTGGCTGCGGCAATGATTGCAGCAAATACAAAGCCCGGAAATACTATGACCCTGAAAGGCGTTGTATGAATCAGATACTTTACAATTGGCAAGGTTCGAGTAGGATCCACAACCATTGTTAAAAATAGGTAAGGTGTTAACACTTGTCCGTTTACGGGTGGAAGTGGAACATAGAATAAGATCACAAACGTCACAGGAAGAATTACGAGTGTGAGTACAACAATAACAATTAATATTATCCATATAATGCTTGCAAGAAAATTGCCAAATCGAAATTCTTCTGGAACTGTAGCCATAAGCTCATCTATCTGCCTCCACAGGCCAATAATTTAGTGCCCAATAGATAACCGGCATGTCTCCCATTTTTGCACCGACTAACAAATGGGGTAACGCGAGCATATTCCTAAATGAACCCACCGATATCTTCACCCTATAAGGTTTTGGAGTTCCGTCACTTATGATATAATAACCGAGAGCGCCTCTACCAGATTCTACTCTTCTATAAGCCTCGCCGGGTGGACCTCTAGGATTCGCCTGGAGCTTCGCTCTTACCTCACCAGCTTCAGGCATTTTGTCAAGTAGCTGTCTTAAGATGTGACACGATTCTCTCATATCCAAGAATGGTACATACGCTCTCGCAAACGAATCGGCAGTTTTCATATACTGAACATTGAAGTCGATTTCATTGTATACATCATAGGGTTCAGCTTTTCGTATATCATAGGGAACACCGGAGGCACGCAGGACAGAGCCGGTCACCCCAAGCCTTATGGCGTCTTCTTTCGTCAGGATTCCTACACCTTCAGTTCTTTGTCTCACAAGGGGGTTATTGTAGAAAATATCTTCATATTCTTTCAGTCTTTTTTCGTAATATGATATCTGTCTAAGACATCTGTCCTTGAATCCGTTAGGTACATCATTGCGCACACCCCCAGGAATATTAAAAGCATGGGTAACTCGCGCACCTGTCAAAGCCTCAAGTAAATCGATGAATAACTCTCGATCTCCTGTTGGCCACATAAACATCGTCGAATGTCCTAGGAAAATTCCATATATCGCAAGCCAGTATAAGGTATATACTTGACGGTTTAGCTCCGAGGCGATTGCTCTAATAAACTGGCCTCTTCTAGGGACTTCAATTCCAGTCAGTTCTTCGACCGCCAAACTGTAAGAATATGTAATATTAGTAGAGTCGTGAATAACGGGGCGCTCGAGGTGAGGAATATTTTGAATGAAATTGCGGTATTCTGTCATCTTCTCCTCCCCACGATGTACATAGCCCGGGTCAGGGTCGCAGTGAACTATGTAATCTCCATCGACTTTCACTACAAATCTAAAGTGTCCGGATCCTGGATGTTGCGGTCCTACGCTCAAAGTCATCAACCTGTCATCTTCTGACTCTTTTACGATCTGTATTCCCATCTTCTGGGATTCATTAATTCGGTCTTCCAGATCTGACATAGCCTTTTATGACTCCAACTATCTTCCTTTGATTCTAAATTCCTTCCTCAAAGGAGGAATGTCAGCCCAGTCTTCCGGCAGGAGAAAGCGCTCGTTTCGAGGATGTCCTTCAAAATATACTCCAAGCATTTCGAAGGTTTCTCGTTCATGGTATTCCACACTTTTGTATATATTAATTAGTGTAGGGAGTCTCGCATCATCGCGGTTTGTCCGCGTGGCAATAGATAGAACTTGCCCAGCTAAATCCTCTCGGGAATATGAGCCCAAATGGTAGATCACTTCAATTTGATCCTCTTTAGGATAATCTGTTCCCGCAACAGATTCAGCATGATCAAATCCCAGGTTATCACGCAGAAAAGTTGCAACTTTTATAATGTTTGAGGGTTCTACTGCGACCTTGATGCGATGGGGTTTGATGAAAATTATTTGAACCATCTGTCCGAAGTTAGCCGATATTTCACTTGCGATTCCCTTCTCAAATGCTGGGGGTTCTGGCTCTTTCGTACGCAAGGGTTTTGAAGATCCTGAGGCGCCGACAGTACTTGCAGGAGGAGGAGGCCTAGAGGACGATGAAGAGTTTGATATTACAGCAGCATGTTGCCTTGGATTGAGGGGCGCGAATCTAGAGGTTGTCTCGGTAGTGTTTTTATCGATCTCATTATTAATGATCAAACGATTAATATTATTTCTAGTATTGTTTTGATCCGCCTCTGAGCTCATACTACCTGATCTTTGACACCTTGATTTTTTCTTGCAATAACATGGTTCCTTGGATCAAAGTTTCAGGTCGAGGGGGGCATCCTGGCACATAAACATCAACAGGTATAATACCGTCAACTCCTGGAAGGACATTATACGAGTCAACGTATAGCCCACCTGTAATTGCGCATGCACCCATTGCAATTACGTATTTGGGATCAGGCATTTGATCGTATACCATTCTTAATCTGGGAGCCATTTTTCTAGTAACCGTTCCCTGCACTACAATCAGGTCGCACTGCCTCAATGAACCAAAGGCTTCAATAATTCCAAACCTCTCAACATCATATCTTGGACCTGACGCTGCCCCAAATTCTACACTACAACAGGCAGTTTCAAGATGCACGGGCCACAAGGACCATATCCTGCCCCAATTGATGGCATAACCCAATGGCTTGTCCAGAGCCTTAACTAATGTGTCGCCGAGTTTGCTCACCATTATATTGAAGTGAGTGGGGTTTATCAGATCCTTGATCATTGTAATCCCTCATCTACTTGTACGATTATTAGATATTTAATACTTGTTAGTGATATTATTGCGCTTACCATATGCCTTTTTTACCAGATAAATACAATGCATAACCCATCGCGGAGAACATGACTCCCAAGAATGCCATAATAGGAAGTGTCGCAACCCTAGGAATAGAAAACAATGAGACACCCCAGAGGTACAGGAAAATTGCCATTACGTCAAATACGACGAACATTAGTATATAGGAATAGTATTGCATCATAAAGTGGGACCGACCCTCACCGACTGGTACCTGACCGCACTCCACGGGTAAAAACTTGATCGGATTGTACCTTCTACGAGGAGAAATCAATCGTGACAAAATTAACGAAATACCTCCAGCCAATATGCCAAAACCAAGCATATATAGGATGGGTGTATACTGTGTGACGGTCTCACCAGACAAAACATGTGATGCTGATTGGTGAAAGATATAAAAGTTTTGCCTTATGATCTCATGACTAGGCCTAATAGCTGTCGAGTCGCGAGTTTAGGATGGTTTAACCCAAACTTCAGAAGCTTGCCAATAGTAAACTCTGCTTTGATAAAGTCGACAAATTCTTCGACAGACATTTCTCTAAGAATATCAATCTCTCTATTCCATTCTTCATCCGAAAGGGAAATCCACCTCTTTTGAACTCGTAGAGCGGACTTTATCCTGGCTTGGCTCTTCTCTCTCCAAAGTTTTTCGTATTCCTCAAGTTCTTGAATGCTGTAATTTTGCGATATGCATTTCATTGCAATATCGCCCGCTAACCTTCCGTATTCAATTGCATACCGAATACCTTCCAACACTAGAGGATTGGACTGACCTGCACTGTCACCGACTAATATCAATCTATCATAAACGATGGGTGTTCTTGGACCTTCGTTTGGGATGAATCCATAATGAAGCTCCATTGGCTGGATTTTTCGTATTTCGTCTAACGGGCGTAGCTTTTTGTCGATGATATCGTTTAATTTCTGTAGAGGATCCGAATATGATTCGGGTCTGCCAACTCCAACTCCAATGCGTGCTTTATTTTTGGAAACCGGAAAAATCCAAGCGTAGCCTGCGTCTGTATATTTTGTACCAACCATTAGCACCCATGTTTCGTAGTCTAGATTTTCACAATAGCATTCATATTCAGCCCCAATTCCGTACCTTCTCCACTCCTTGACTATTCCCAAGGACCGGGCAATTGAAGAACTAAAACCACTGGCATCTATTACCACCTTACAATCTATTATGGTTTCACCTTTTGGGGTTTTGGCCCTTAATCCACAAATCCGCCTGTCTTCTGGAGTAGTAACAGCACTGGTCACCCTGCTCCTCACCATAATTTCTACACCAGCCTCAGCAGCCAACATCGCTAAATGCTGATATGTACTTCGCACATTCAAGACACAGGCTTTGGGCGTGATCCCTCTGATAGTAACCTCGTTGGAACTAGATATGAATGAATAATTTTTTATTGGATTATAGTGCTCGCTCTTGATGCCCAATTTTTCAATGTCATCTATCCATGTGACGCCACTCGTTCGGATGTTATGTGCAATAGACTCGTCTTTCTCCAATAAAATGACCTTTCCCCCAGCTTTTGCAGCTGCATATGCGGCAGAGAGACCCGCCGGACCTCCGCCTACAACAGCTATATCATAGGTTACCATTCTAGTCGATTGTCAATTTAAATCTGACATATCCCGGCTATATAACGCCGCCGATCCCATTCTTTGCTATTCGTCTGTAGAATAGATTCTTCGTTCTTACTGTATGTAATAATAATAAATCTTCCAACTCGTATGTAGTGCGATATGATTTATTCAAGCGCGTAAATCTGAAATTACCTTTTGCTAGCGGAGAAAGATATATTGCTGATTCGAGTGAACGGTAGGATTGAGTCTGGTAAAGACTTTGTTTCTTGAGATATGCCTGAAATGTTTTTCAAAGCTTCAAATATATTGCTCCATTGCCGAAATTCACTTCGTAGATTATCCGGCAATGATAACATGTTTCTATGTATTTCGCCCCATCGCTCTTAGAAACTAAAGAATATATTTGGTCAAATATCGGTATTTTGTCTGGTGGTTTCAAACCGCATATTTTGTGGGCAGGTCTTATATCTTAACTGTGGGATAATGATGTCCTTCGGCGCGGCCTTTGATAAGTGAGAGATCAGTCTATTAAGGAGTATGCTTCAGATCTGTTCGCAAAAGGAAGGAATTCGGAAAGCGTAAAGGCAAGCGCTTCTAATATTCAAGAATGAAATTGGAGGTTCTTGTTGCCCCTTATTATTAGACGACTTAAATTTATGTTACTTTCGTCCTTGTTTAGTAGTAAGATAGGAGGTACAAAGTTTTTTATCATCATTTGCTTCTAATAATGTAATGGACACTAAAATGAATGAAGAGATAGTGACGACACTTAAGCAAGGAGACTGGGCCCCAGATTTTAGTTTAACAGATTTAGATGGAAATACTATTAAGCTGTCCGATTTCCGGGGCAGGAAGAATGTTGTAGTGTACTTTTACCCCAAGGATTTCACTCCTGGTTGTACCGTCGAAGCGACGGAATTCACAAGCGACTACAAGAGGTTCAAGGACATGGATATCGAAATTATAGGCATTAGCCCGGACAATACCAAATCGCATCTAAAATTTAGAGAGAAAATGAAAATTCCATATTTACTTGCTACTGATTCCCAGAACGAGATTTCAAAAAAGTATGCAGTCTATGGTCCCAAGAATTTTATGGGTAGAGAATATTTTGGTATTAGTAGATCAACATTCTTGGTTAATAAGGAAGGAAAAATCATTAGAATATTTGCTAAGGTCAAGCCTGCTGGCCACAGCCAAGAAGTATTTGAAGCCTTCAAGTGAGGTAAGCCAACTTGTCATCTGCTATGAGCGAGTGCGGGAGATGGGATTTGAACCCACGAACCCCTAAGGGATAAGAGCCTCAGTCTTACGCCTTTGGCCAAGCTGGGCGACTCCCGCTTTTTATTTTATTTAATTATTTTCGAAGACCAATTTGAATATTCGGGTTTTGAGGATACTGAGAAAGTCCTGTTCTAATATCACATAGTAAGGGCAAATTGATGCTCGATTGCTGCCTGGGCATCACGGGTTGCTCGAAGATATACTTTATTTTAATATTCTATTAACAGGTATTGCCATATGCCATCGTATATCCATAGTACTGAATCTAACTTCCGATCGACTCGTCAGAAAATGGTTTTTATAACACAATGAATAACTAAAAACCGCGATGCTAGTGCCTGTGAGATGTTTCACCTGTGGAAAACTGATTGGAGACAAATATCTAGAGTATACCAACAGGGTAAAGGCAGGAGAAGAACCGGCTAAGGTGAGCGATTCATTGAATATAACGCGTTATTGCTGTAGAAGGATGTTCGTCTCAACGGTCGAAACAATATATCAGGTAATACCATATTATGAAGCATTGAGACGTAGAATGTCCGAGATTCAGTCAGAATCCGAATGAGCAGGTTATATGCCTTCAATTACTGGGCTTCGGAGTAGAATCGTCTTTGATAGCAGAGGAACCAAAACCATTGAAATTGACGTTACAACAGATAAAAACTTCATTGGTAGAGCTAGTGCGCCATCGGGAGCGAGCGTGGGAAAACATGAGGCTCAGAGTTTTCCAAGTAATAGTCCTGAAAAGGCTTTGGAGGTTTTCAAAGCTAATGAGCCAAGATTTATTGGACTAAATGGCGAGAACCAAAAGGAAATCTTCGATGCTCTAAGATCGATTGATGGTACTGAAACATATTCAGTGGTCGGCGGTGCAGTTGCTTATGCCCTCAGCTTGGCATCAGTTGAGTCTGCATCAAGGGCTCTGGCCACGCCGATGTTCACGTTACTAAAACAACATAAGCCATATCGGTTCCCATTTCCATTAGGTAATATTCTAGGAGGAGGTGCCCACGCTGGACCAGGTACCCCTGACATACAAGAAATTCTTGCTTGTCCTGTTGGAGCAAGAAACGTCATTAAAGCCTTGGAAATGAATTTCAGAGTTCACAAAGAAGTTCGGTCAGTCATTCAAGCTACCAACAAGGATTTTACCTACGGTCGTGGGGACGAAGGTGGATGGGCACCCAATGCGGATAATGATCGTGCCTTGGAAATCGCTGAGCTCGCTGTGAAAAACTGCGGTTTTAAGATAGGTTCTGATATGTCACTAGGGATTGATTTCGCAAGTTCATCATTTTGGGATGAAAAAACGCAAGTGTATAATTACACAAGACAGGGGATAACTCGAGACAGGGACAAACAAATCGACTATGTTAACCAACTGATAAGAAAGTACAAGCTAATCTACGTGGAGGATCCTGTTAATGAGGAAGACTTCGAAGGCACGGCGCGTATCACGAAAGATAATAAAAATTGTATTGTTACGGGAGACGATATGTTGGTTACAAACACACAGCGTGCCAAAAGGGCAGCACAACATAATTCATGTAGCGGAGCTATTTTGAAGGTCAATCAAGCGGGAAGTCTTTATGAGGCAATGAGTTTTGCTCAAGAATGTACAGGAAGCGGCATTAAACTTATAACGTCACACAGATCTGGAGAATCTATCGATTCTCATCTCACTCATATCGGAATTGCGACCGACTCAAAAATGTTGAAAGCTGGCATCGTCGGGGGTGAACGGGTAGCAAAGTTAAATGAACTTCTAAGACTAACAGAGTATGGTTTAATAGATGGCATGGCTGAACTGTCCTCTAACTAAAATGAGTGACGAGGCAGAGAAATTCGAGGGCGTCAGCTCCCCCCGTGCTGAAGGACGCACTACCAGTAATGATTCCAGTAGCACTAGTGATAGTCTTAATTCTGAAAATAACAAAATTAGCATTAATAGCGAGCCTGCGTCGTCACAATCAAATTCCGAGAGACAAGAAGTGGAGAGAGAGGAAGTAGACAGCTATTTGCCTGAAGGAGAGAACTTGGAAAAGATGATACTTTCGACGGGTATTCGCGTAGGTACGCCGGTCAAGACTAAATACATGACACCGTTTATTGTTCGGGCAAATCCAGAGGGCCTGTACATTCTTGATATCAGCAAGACACTCTCACGAATAGACGTGGCAGCAAAATTCATTGGACGCTCATCCATATCAAAAGTTGCAGTCACATCTGCGCGAGAGTATGGCAAGACTCCTGTAGAGAAATTCTGCGAACTTACAGGTGCCGCGCATATACTTGGACGATTTATGCCAGGAACTTTCACTAACCCCTCTTTACCAAAGTACATGGAGCCAGAAATAGTAATAGTTACCGACCCGCAAGCGGATCAACAGGCAGTTATAGAGGCTACAAGAGCGGGTGTTCCAGTCGTAGCAATCTCGAACAGTGACAATGTTACTTCCAAGGTAGATCTAGTAATTCCCGCTAACAATAGGGGAAGAAAAGCCCTCGCTACTGTCTACTGGCTGCTTGCAAGGGAAGTTTTGAAGAAACAAGGAGCGATCAAATTAGACAGCGAGATGAAGATGCCAATCGATGAATTCGAAACCAAGTTAGTCGAGGAAATTTCTTGATTAAGGGGAATAGAAGAGCGCCAGCCGTTGCGGGCGTATTCTATCCCTCAGACCCACGTGAGCTCAATCAATTAATAGAGCACTCGTTTAACGAACAGCGTTTCGGTCCTGGTAGTCTACCACCGTCTAAAGATTTCCGTCCACGGCGAATTTATGGAATCGTGTCCCCTCATGCAGCATATATTTATTCTGGCGCCGTTGCAGCAAACGGATACTATGAAACATCATTCATGAATTTCGACCGAGTAGTGTTGATAGGTCCTAATCATTACGGAATTGGAACAGGCCTGGCAACCGTGAAGAGCGGAATCTGGGAGACTCCTTTAGGTCAGGTTGAAATAGATACCGAGCTGGCGTCAATGATTTCTGAAAAGTCAGGGATCCTAGATTTTGATGAGATTGCACATAGCAGGGACCATTGTCTTGAGGTTCAGCTTCCATTTCTTCAATATAGCAAAAAAAATCAATTCAAAATAGTGCCAATTGTAATGATCATGCAAGACAAGGTTACGGCATCAGAATTAGGCGAGGCTATAGCCGACTCTACTCGAGCTCTTAACTCGTTACTTATTGCTTCTTCGGATTTTACCCACTACGAACCAAATATCCAAGCCCACAGAAAGGATAGCGAATTAATTGATGCCATATTATCTCTCGATATTTCCATTTTTTATGCTACATTGGAACGACTTGATGTCTCTGCCTGTGGTTATGGCGCAATTGCATCAATTATGACAGCAGCCAAAGCGCTCGGCGCGACCAAAGGAGAATTGCTAAGGTACGCAACAAGCGGTGATATAGTAGGCGACACAAATAACGTGGTTGGTTACGCATCAATTATTTTTACATGAGACTAAGGCGAAGTTCAGCAAGAGCATCCGCGCCAGGAAAAGTTGTTTTGTTTGGCGAACATTTTGTAATTTATGATAATCCGGCGATCCTGGCGGCTATCAACAGACGTGTCAATGTGAGTGTGCATGTGAACTCTAGCGCTAGTATCACTATTAATTCAGACCTTGGACTCGTCGGTTCACTTAAGAATTCAAAATTTACAGTTTTGAGAGGTACCAAAGAGGCAAAAACAATTTTGACACCTTTGTGTGAATGTGCAAGAACGGTTCTCGGTGAACGAGGTTGCGACCTTGGACTAGAAATAGAGTTAGTTTCGAACCTTCCAGAGAGTGTGGGACTCGGGTCTTCTGCAGCCTGCTGTGTAGCCATAACAGCTGCTGTAGATTCATTGTTTCACAAACCGGATAGGTACTGGATATACACCAAGGCTGCCGAATCGGAACGTCTAATCCATCAGGACTCCTCGGGGGCAGACTGCAATATTTCAACCTTTGGTGGTTTGATGTATTTTATTAAGAGCAAAGGATTCAAAAAGATCCATTCAAAAAAGGAGATGTCATTGGCATTAATAAATACAGGGAAGAAACACTCGACTGCAAATTTGGTGTCA
>JBPYDU010000032.1:0-5171 GCA_051985995.1 Candidatus Nitrosopolaris sp. | reverse complement strand
GTAGTGTGCGATGCAATCCCGTGCAGTCAATAACATAATCATACTCGATGAATTGAAAATTCTGTGGTGTACATTTAAAGCCGTATGTAATTTTCGAATCCTTTAATAAATCATGTTCCCATTTTTGCTTGTTATAAGTTACCAAGCCTCTCAAGTCCAAATATTCTCGGACTTGGTTCGGCAGATCCATCTTCAAAGTCTTACCTACGTGGAAGATGTAATTATCAAAGTTGAGCCCGGCGTGGTTGGAGAACTTGGCAAGCATGTTTCTCGAAGCACCCCAAGCACAAATAGCCCACTGAGTTTCCTTCCTTGAGGATTCGAATATTTCTACGTCGTGTCCGCGCTTTTGCAGCATGTGTCCTAGGTAACTGCCTGAGACCCCTGCTCCAACTACGGCAATCCTCATAAATTGATTGTCGTATAAGTGAGTTTATTTATAATTCTTCTCGTATACAGACTGCACCATGGTATCCTACTGCTATACTCATCGTAATTTATTTTTAGATGTCGTTACTATTTATTGGTAACCCAAACTGATTTACTGGAAAAAGATATCTAAATCTGGACATATCTCTTCTACAATAATAATGTTGCAGAGATGTTACACGATAGCAATAAAGTGAATAACCGTTCTTATCTTAGTTAATCTTTGTCGACAGGAGCTTTAATCTATAGTCTTTGGATTCTATATGTTAAGAGGAGCGATAGTAACCCGATAACCAGACCACACTGTCGTTGTGAAGGAACTAAGTTACGAAATAAAAGTCTGGAATGGAACTTCAGTAGAAGAACTACTTATACTAATAAATAGTTACGATCAATAACCTAAATACATACTTATATTCAATAAACACGAATTTAGAATTTAGTACAAACAGTAGGTTCGCATAAATAGTTTATCTCCGAGCCGTCATTTGAATGAAACGAACTATAATGTCATACATGGTAGCGACAATCTTGTCCGTAGCGGCAGTGATTGGTTTGGCAATCCAACCAACAGCTCTAATGGCACAAGCACAAACACAAACACAACAGACGCCATCACCATCAGCAGCGGGAGTATCATCAGCAACAACACCATCGTCAGCATCTGCAGCAACAATTACACCCATAACCAACCCAGCGTGTGGAGAAGTAGTCCAAGGAAGCGTTAACTTGACATCGAATCTTAACTGCACCGGAGACGGCCTAATTGTAGGAGCCGACAACACAGCCATAAACTTAAACGGCTATACTTTAACAGGTCCGGGGCAACAGAGCTCTAAAGTAGGAATAGTAGTACCGAACAATGACAACATCATGATATCGGGACCCGGCGTCATAAAGGGTTTCCAGGCTGGCATTTTAGCCACAGGTTCTAACAACGTACAGATAAAGTCAATCATCTTAACGGGCAACGAAATTGCGGTCTTTACAACTGGCTCGACTAACACACAAGTGCAGGAGAACATAATCAAGAATAACAACCTCGGAGTGGCATCTCATTCCAGCAAGGGTGCAAGCCTTATGTCCAACTTAATCACAGGCAATGAGCTCGCAGGTGTCACATTAGTAAACACACACAAAGGAATTATCGCAGCAAACAACATAGAGGGCGGTCAGAATGGTCTTTTCCTAGATGCCCAAAGCAGCGAAAATACGATAAACATGAACAACGTACTGCATAATGTAATCGACCTCAACAACGCTAATGGATTAGCACCTAACATCAACATAAACTCATTCGCAGACAATAACTGCATGGTTAGTAACCCAAGCGGACTTTGTATAGGCAGATAAAAAAAGAAGATTTGGTCAGGAAGACAGCAGAAATGCTGTATCCCTCAATTTATTTTTTGATTTATGACGTCAAAAAGTTGAGATATTGGGATATAATTTTTCACTGGTAAAATAAATATTCTCGTTCTAATAATGCTAATGCTACTGCAGTTTGAATGGAAGCTTCTTCATTATCTTTCCCTATCTGGCAATTCTCTTGTTATCATTCTAACTATACTTTCAGCTAGAATAGAAGGTCGAAAGTGATAAATTGGAGACAAATTCTCTGTGAATAATGAACAAAAAGCGACAGAGAAGCCATTTGTTGTTGTTGTTGTCTGCAATCGCCATAATTGGAGCAATGTCGTTTAGTGCAGGCCAAATTCTACAAGGGGCTGCGTCCCAGGTCGGCAAGTCTAACGCGGCAGGCGCTGCCAATCAATCGGCTGCGAACAATGCCATTTCATCATACCTTCCGCCTGCTTTAACGAAATCAATAATCGATCAGACTCGTAATACGAATGCAACAAAATTTGCGCTTCACAACGCAATCAATGCAACTACCGCGGCAATGAACAAGACAGCGGGAATGAACGCTACCAACGCTACTAGTGCTGCTGCAGGAATGAACAAGACAGCGGGAATCAATGCCTCCGCTATAAAGTCAGTTCTGGGTATACTACGAAATACTAATGCAACTAGCTTTGGTGCAAATAATATTATAAACGCGACAAAGAACACTACGGCTGTAAAACACTAAACTAGGTTCAAGGCAAACATTACCGGACATTGCTTGAGTAGATT
Organism: Candidatus Nitrosopolaris sp.; assembly: GCA_051985995.1. Lineage (GTDB taxonomy): Archaea > Thermoproteota > Nitrososphaeria > Nitrososphaerales > Nitrososphaeraceae > Nitrosopolaris. The sequence continues at coordinate 2,606 of JBPYDU010000032.1, read as the reverse complement.
TTAAGCAGCTTTCATAGACTACTTTCTTTATCCAATTGAGTTGGAGATGCCGAATCCTTCAGCTCTTCTAATTTGGTGTATCGATCGGCGAGACGGTATGTAGCGTACTTATCGTCCGGCGAATACTTGGCCGGATGCGCATCCATCGTTGAGAGATTGCATTTTTCACAAACGTACTTGAGGGTATAAGATTTGCATTTTGGACATTTTCGGATAAGATGCTTCACCTGATCTTCTTACCTTACCTACCTTTGAAGATGTGTCTTCTTCGACTCCTCACGGATAAAATTAAAGCTTCCATGGTGTCTATCTATGTTAGAATGAATTTTTTCTACAAGATTGTTCATTGCTTTCTCGGCAATTTTAAAATTCTCAGCTTCGACTACAATTCTGTACCGAGGAGCTCCAATGTAGGTCACGCTCACAGTGCTAGTAGCGCTCTTGCTAGTCTCTACTGGTAGTAGTGTTGATTTGATTACTTCGATTCCATTAGGTTTTCTCACAGCGATCTCTGCGATCCCTCGAATTTCAACCTGAGGAATCTGGATTTTATTGCTCTCCTCTTCAATGGCCTTCAGTATATCCTGCGACAAATCGATACTTGGAGTTGCAATCCCCTTCTTTGCGACTTCTTCAAAAAAGTCGTACACGTAGTCGTATTTTTGAAGGATTTTGTCCTCTATTTCTTTTACCTGAACATCGTTAATCTTTGTTTTTTCCTTGATAATATCCATGAATGCGGAAGCCTTCTCATTTTTCTTTACTTCAATGAGCTTAGATTTTCTTTCTTCTCCGGATACTTGCTTCAGAGACAAATCAACTTCCGCTCTGGTCTTATTGACCCTTATAACTTTGAAGACTGCCTTCTGCCTAGGTTTTACATAGCGCTCTATATTCCGTATCCAGCCAGTCGCAATTTCAGAAATATGCAGGAACCCCGTCATGCCGTTGAATTCATCCAAAACGACATATGCTCCATGTCCCGTTAGTTGCCTAATGGTAGCAATAACAACGTCACCTTCTTCTGGAAGTCGTCGGATCTCGGCAGTCACCAATTATAAAGGTAAACGGTTCAAAAGGTATACTTTAAGGTTCCCATATATGAGATCGTTGCGTGGTAACCTCTAAAGATCACGAATATGTCTACAGCCAATCAATAGTCAATCCCTTTAACTGCTTTTGTACCCAATCCAAAAGGATGCTTAACCTCCTTCATCTCTGTAACCAGGTCCGCCACTCCGATGACCTCCATAGGTGCATAGTTACCGGTGAGGACTAGCGTGGTATTTGGAGGTTTAATTCTAACAATTTCTAGTACATTTTGAACTGATATCAAATTTAGTTTTACCGCATAGTTGATTTCATCCAGTATCATTACGTCGTAAAGCCCAGTTGAGAGTTTCTCAATCGCCAAGGCGGTTGCTTTCAGCGCCGCGTCTTGATGTTGTTCTATAGTGTGGTCGTCATCCAAAATTCCAACAAATCCCTTACCTGCAGCGATCATTTCAAATTCAGGCTCTAATCTTCTTGAACTAGTTAATTCACCGTAATACCATTCTCCCTTGATGAACTGAATCATTATGGCTTTATGTCCGTGGCCCACGGAACGTAAAACGATTCCCAAAGCAGCCGTAGTTTTGCCCTTGCCCTTCCCGGTGTAAACGATTACCAGGCCCTTATTCTGAGACACACTTTGCAACCCAAACTAGGACAGTAAACTTTCGCTATAAAGGCTGCTCTCATCAATCTATCAATCCAAGGAACGCTGACTAGGCATGACCATTCATAGTGTGCTAGTATTCGCACAAGTGTTGGAGAATGATTATCTAACTAGCCAAATAAATCAATCCAAATCCTACTCTAAATCTAAATCAAATCTAACGAACAGCTGAACCAACAGGGACATCATCGCCTATTGTGAGAAATGCGGGGCGTCCATCAGGTCCTTCCGCGGCAAGCAACATCCCATTTGAAGTGACCCCCCCAATCCTGCGAGGTTCCAAGTTTGTGCAAACTACTACGATTCTTCCAACGAACTGTCCTGGGGAAAAAAAAGCCGCAGCGCCGACAGCTAGCTCCCTTTGTTCCTTACCAATATCTACGATCACTTTAAAGACTTTCTTCATGCCCGGGATACTCTCGGCATGTATCACTTTGCCAATTTTCAAATGTACCTTTAAAAATTCATCATAAGTGATAGAGATTTCTTCGCCTGACACCATCATCACAGAACAATGTATATTCTATTAAAATTGGTTTCTGCTACTTCCTCTTCTTTTATCTCGACTACAAAAGTGGAAGAATTCGATCTCCAAATTTCGCCTCAAGTGGACTCGCTGAAGCAAGCATAGTAAAGAAAAATTAGGTCTTGTAAACTATTGCGACATATAGCAACAAGACTCTTTAGTTCTTACTTTTTACCGCCGAATAGCCCGGATAATGCTTGTCCTATCTTCGCCAAAGGATTTGAGGAAGTTGAGGATGTTGCATTGCTTGCTGCTTTTGTTGTGTTACCTGCTGCGCCGCCTGCTGCTGTCATGTTACCTGCTTTTGTCGTGTTACCCGCCGCGCCCCCCGCTGCTGTCATATTACCTGCTTTTGTCATA
>JBPYDU010000031.1:0-37944 GCA_051985995.1 Candidatus Nitrosopolaris sp. | reverse complement strand
GAAGGCTCACTGCCATCTGATGATAAGATATCCTTACTTGCGCGAAAACAGAAGCTAAGCGCAAAGAGCGCGATCGGGTATCTATCCAAAAGATCTCCACAATTCCATAGCATGAACACTATTCAAGTAGTTCTTGACGGTTTTTTTGTTGACACGGAAAAACTTCACCTACACCCGCTAGTTGGAGGAGCAAAAGAATCAGATTCCCTCCATAAGATTTATCATATCTTCAGAAACTTGCTGATAGAACGAGCGCACCCCGAAAGAGCTGCAGAATTCTTAGACAGGCACCTTCGCGGAAATTTGATTATTAAAATCAACGATGACATCTTTGCCTTTAGGAACAGTAGTGGTTTCAAACCTCTTGCTGTTGCCTCTAACAATAGCAAATCATTAAGCATTATCGCTTCCGAAAATTCTTTGCACACATCCTTGATAGATATGAAGTTCAACGACGTAAGAGCCGGTGCGCTAATTGTATTACATAAAGGAGGGATCGAAGAGATAATGACAAATTTGCCACGGGAGACGATACTTATGGATCCGTTTGAATTTATCAGAGAGTCACATGTTACTTCAGTATTCAACGATAAAAGTATCTATGAAATCCGAAAGAATATTGGAAGAGAACAAGCTGACTTTCTAGGATGTAAGATGGAACTTGAGATTGATACTGCTTATGCAGAGCCTGACTATACTCGTCCGATGACGCTTGGTTTTAGCGTCGAATTTCAAAAATTTTGGAAAAAATTCGAGATGGCAGAGGGAATAATTAAGGACCGGTACGATGATGCTGATCATATGATCGATTTCTCTGAACAGGTCAGTAAAAACAAGTTACTTACTACCGGGAAGTCTCTCAAATTTATTATCCAAGATCGAGTTCAGAATAAGAGAATAGCAGCTGTGCAAGGCACAATCCAGACCGGAGGCACTGCTCGGGAAACAATTTATTATTTGCGCAAAGCCGGTGTTAAACGTGTGGATGTAGTAGTGAGTTACGTTCCGACAGCAGATGGACGGCAAGTTGGTCTTTATACCCAAAACAGGGAATTGATAGCAAACAAGTACGTAGGCAAAGTGTCCTCCATAAATGAGCTAAATGAAAATGTAAACAAGGAAATAGGAGCCAATGCCCTATATTATAATAGTCCAGAAATACTTGCACGAGGTATAGGTGTGCCTGAAGATAAGCTGTGGTTCCCGGAGTGGGTAAGATTCTTGGACTATGATGAGTAGACCGGAATGATAAAAAGAATCGACATTTCCTGCGATCGAGCCAACAGAGAACCTGATGCTGTAACAGTTCTTTTAGAAGGCGGGAATAGCCAGAACCAAGGTTTCATTATCCAGCATATGGAATTACGGCAATATATTGAATCCCGGCATCCACGCTTGGGAGAATACTCTTTGATCACGGTCCTGATCAAGACAGATAAGGGGATTGTAGAAATGAAATATGACGAAGGCTTTAGAGGTAGCGATGCGTTAAAATCTACAGCCGACTTCCTGTCTCAGTATGTTGGGTATGCAGCTTTGATAGATCGTACTCTTATCGAGTTACAGGATTTTGGGCATAGCTGAATTTTTTAGGGAATTTCATACACAGGTTCTGGCACTTCGTGAAATAAAGAAAAAGGGTAACCAATCAATTGCCCCAATTTGTTGCTTTGTTAACGCCTACAAGAGACGCAGACAACGCTATCGTATATATACTGAGATGACAAAATAACGGGGTTGAAGTCGATTAAAGGTTCTAGGCATATTGAGCCTCACATAAAGGAAAGTAGCTATGTCCGGGATATAGTGTTCGGATTTGGTGATGGCATAAACACATCATTGGGGATCGTTGCGGGCGTAGGAGGAGCACAAATTTCGGCAGATGTCGTAATATTAGCCGCTTTAGTAGGAATGTTCACCGGGGCCAAGGCGATGGCGGTCCAGAATTACCTAGCAGTCAAGTCTCAAAGAGAGATTTTGGAATCCGAAATAAAACGCGAACAGTTCGAAATTGAAAATCTGCCCAACAAGGAACGCCAAGAAATAGTGGATATATACACAGCCAAAGGCTTTGAAGGAGACGAACTCAAGAGAGTCGTCGATAAAATAACCTCAAATAAGGATGTCTGGCTCAAGACGATGTTAACAGAAGAGTTAGGGCTAAACTTGGAAATATTGGGAAGCCCTTTGAGGGGTGCACTCGTCATGTTCGGATCATTTTTGATGGGCGGTATTCTTCCTATCTTGCCATATTTCGCTGTCAAAGCCGGACTACTTTCCTCAGGGGCCTCGATAGCCATTGCAATAGGAGTTAGTGTAGTTTCTTCGTTTATAGTAGGAGCTGTAAAAGGTCGTTTGGCAAAGAAAAACTGGGTCAAAGGTGGAATTGAAATGGCAGGGCTAGGAACTGGGGTAGCGCTGGTTGGTTACGGTATCGGAGCCGAACTTGTCAAGATCGGTCTCGTTAACGTGGGCGGAGGATGATTGAAGAGCGAACCTTCTACAAGCTTCTTTTATAATATCGTTATTTTGGACCAGTAATATTTCGATACATATCTGTTGATTCGTTTATTATCGCCGCAGCATTGTTTAGGGTGCCTGTTTTTTTGAAAGATATTGCAATAAGTCTTAGCTCATCGACAAGATCTCTTATTGAGCTCAGCGTTGACTTCATGATTTCGGTCCCCTCGGCAAGATCCTTGCTCCCGGAGAAAGTATCCAAGACGTTGTTTGTACTCCTTATTGCTTCTCGGGCCTGATCTAGGACTCCAGTCTGCTTTATCTCACGAATAGTATTTTCAATTTTGGATGAGGCCTCCTGGATAGATTCGGTAGTAAGTCTAATATTCTCGATGTTCTTTACAAACTCAGGCTCTTTGAGTTTGTCTACTATCTCTTTTGCAGCCTTTGTCGTTTCTAAGATTTTGCCTAGAGAGTCCTGCACTCCCGGTGCGCCAAGTTCACGAATTATCGAAACCGCATCGGATGTTGTTTCTCTTATGTCCTTAAATCTGTCTGCCAATAAAAAAACTATCGTTAGACTCTTAATTGAAGGTTACGTGAATCTTATGCTGCAACAAGAAATCTCCGGTAGCAGTTCTTAAATCCGAAGTCGTCCAAAGAATTACCGTGAATCAAAACATTGGTGTCGCCAAGAAATCAAATGGGCAATGGTCCGGGCTGATCGGAGAACTTTTTGATAGACTAACTGGAAAAAGTGCTGCCGTAACTTACACATTTGAAAATCTAATTATTGATATCCCGAAGGCCGTAGGACCTGACGAAACGTGGGCAGCGCCCAATGGACAATTAATGGGCGAATCGCCATTACAGCAGAGGCGCGTGAGACGACCAACGCTGAAAACGATCGAAGATTTAATAACGCTGCAAAAGACACACAAATTTGAACTGGTGCCTTTAGCACCATTCCTTATTGCATCCCACCTAAAAGATTATCTTTTGACAATACCTTATCGAGATTGTCTTTTGGCATTAAGCCTCGACTCAAAACGAGTTGCCAAATGCTGATTCCAGTTACCAATGATTCCTTGTAGATCTCGGCTGCTTTCAGGTACCAATATGGGAATTAATGATGGCGCTTACACTAGTCTTGTCAAGGATGTTAAGATTCATGTTTGCAATTGCTGCAGATTTCTTTATCATCGCATATTCTTAGATCAGGTCCTCGTGTATCCTTTCTCCTGTAACAGTATACTGTGATGATGCTCTAACTGGAATATAGTACGCCTCAGAGGGTACCTTGATGTCATCAAGCGAGTCTCTATCAATTCTGTAACACATATCCGGTGTCTGGCATTGCCAACGATGTGTTAATAAACCTGACACTGAATTTCCGTGAAACTAATGATGCTGTACCTATTAGAATACATTGGCAAGCGACGAGGCTTAGCAAGATACCAGGCGATCGATCTCTACTCCTGCTCTACCACGTCGTCTCCGCTTCTCCTTTTTCGCAGAACAATAGCTAAAATGATCAGTGCGATTAACACTGTGAGCATTAGAAAAAAAATTCCTTCATTCTTAACCGTTCCTTTCGGGAGGATCAAAAGGGAAATCCATTGTGGTATGCCGATAGACATATTCTCCAATAAAGTAAGTACGGGTTATTTGGTTCTTGCTGAAATATTCGGCCGGCCAAAAGGGATTACAGTATTATTTTCGCAGTTCAGACTCCCAGTATCCTGGTCCTAAAAAGTAATTTCATATCATATCGGAATCAAGCAAGGTGGGGAAGGGATTCGAACCCTTATAAATCCGCTCTCTTCAATGTTTTTTTCTGCAGGCGAACGCATGGCCGCTCTGCCACCCCACCTCAGGTTTAGTCCAGAGTTCGCCAAAATTAAAGCATTGCTTATGAAGAACAAGACTAGTCCACTAAGGTTTACTTTTACCGGTGCCTTTTTTCTCAGCCTGTTCGGGTAAGCTAGGATCATCTTGTGGTTAGGTCTAGAAAAAGCCACTCCCTGGAACGATTTCATTTTAATCGTTCAAAAATAGTTTGCTCCATATTAGGACTCTGCAGCTCTTTACCCATCTCCTACATTTCGTTCAAAGGCTCTATCCCCAGAAGATACAAAGCATTTTGGAGTGTTCGGCAGAATGCTTTAACTAGCGCTAGTCTGGTCACCCTTTTTTCCCTGTCCGGTTCCTTTAGGACAGGAACTGTTTCGTAGAACAAGTTAAATGCTGTTGCCATCATATGGACATATCTGGCAACGGCCTTTGGTTTAAGCGTCCTTGCCGCATCTTCAACAACTAAGTCTATCTTCGCGATAGCTTTGATCAGAGTAGTTTCAGATTCCTTGTTCAGTAAGCAAAATGAGGGTTGAGATAAATTTTCTGTTGATTTCTCTAACAATCTTCGAGACCTTGCATATGCGTATTGAATATACGGGCCAGTATCACCCTCTAAGCTGAGTGATTCAACAATGTCAAAGTTAATGATCTTGTCGAGATCATACTTGATTAGATTGTATCTTATAGCAGAGACGGATATTGCTTCAGCAACTTTGTAAAGCTGTTCTTCAGAAAATGTGGGATTTCTTGAACGAACCTCTTCATACGCTTTTGACCGAACCATTTTTATGACATAGTCAGCGTTAACATAAACGCCTTTTCTGCCTGACATTTGCATTGAATGTCTGTCTCCTATATCCACTCCTAGAAGATCTGCCGTCTTAGAGCTTAGTGTGACTGGCTCGTATGCGAGATGGTGATATCTATTTTCTATTCCCTGGAATTGCGACAATATACCAGATATGATAGTTTGTAACCTAGATTGTCGTGAGTCGATTATCGTAATGGCTCTATCGGCACAATTGAATTTAGGGTGATCGTTGTTTTTCTGGGCTGAATCTAATGTGGTGGCCCAAAGCGAAGTATTGTCCCATTGGTCGGAAAACTTATGGTAATCAAATGGATCTTCTACTAGCCCTAATTTCCAAGCAGCATACGGTATGTCCTTTGCAATATAAGTGGTGGTATGATCACTTCTTACAATTACTTTTTCATCAACGGACCCATTTTCACCCTCCATTACCCAACACCCCTCGTTCTTCCCGGCGGAGGCAAGGTGCACAATTCCTTTATCCTTTAACCAATTAAATGAATTTTCCCATAATTTCGAAGTAACGACTTGGGATTCGAAATTCAACAGGTCATAATGAACTTTCATTTGCCAACAGGTCATTAATTGATCTTGCAAAACCCTTGACACAATACTCGATGCAAATCGTGCCAGCTCAGTTCTACCGCGTTCCAATTCTTTCAGAACGAGCCTTCTTCTCTCTTCTAAGTCGCGATTGGTTTTATACAATTCGTTTATTTTTACATACACATGATCCCCACAATATTGATCAAATTTCATTGATTTTTCGGCCGGTTCTACAGGAAATCCGGCGTACTTGAATGCAACCACTATATCTGCTACCTGCAATCCGGAATCATCTACGTAATTCAAAACTATAACGTTGTGATTGGTGGTTTTCAGTATCCTGTATATGGTATCACCTATGATTACATTCCGCAAGTGACCAACATGCAAGGCCTTGTTTGGATTGACACTTGTATGTTCTAAAGCGACACGAGTTCCCTTTCCCACATTATAAAAACCGTAAGAGGGGTTTTCAAGTGCTTGTTTTAAAGTTAATGCTGCTAGATTTCCATAATTAGCTCTGAAGTTGATATAGCCCCCTGGATGCGCTTCGACTGATAATATCAGCGACCATTGACTACTCTTATTTTCATTTCCAAGGATTGGTTTTAGATTATTTTCAACAAAATATATGGCAATGTCGTGTGGGTTTCTGTTAAGTTTTTTGCTTATTTGAAATGCCACATTAGAACTAACGTCTCCAAATTCTGGTCTTGGAGGCTCTGAAAGGTCAAAGCTCTCTTGTGGGTAGCCTAGATCGGAGAGACCGGCAGAGACAACCCTCCGAATCTCATCTAACAGAGCGCGAAAAGTCATTTTGCGTAGCTGCTTCCAGATATTTGAAGGCTACAAGGTCGATAGCGTCAACTAGACCTCTGCCTTCAGAGCCTCTAACGACGTGAGTTGCCCTAGCCTTCACAATATCTTCAGCATGATGTAGGGCAACACTACACCCACACAGATCGAATAAAGGTAGATCGGTTTCGCTGTCACCGATAGCAACGGTCTCCTGAGGATCCATTTTTAAGATCCTTAGAGCTTCCAGCAGTCCAACTCCTTTATCAATTCCTTTTTCATTTATATGATATGCATACTTGCTATCACTAAGACTTAAATTCAACTTATTCTCTTCCAGTATTTTCCTGCCTTCTCGCACATCAAAAGTTCTGGACAAAACGACCTCTGTAAGCCTATTAAAGACAGGCTTCATCTGAACCCCTTCAATGTTCTTTTTCAATATTTCATATCCCTTCAAGCAGTTTTGTTTGTCAGCCAGAAGTATGTGTTCGTCAGGAGCAGTCATTACGGCTCCGCCATTTTCTCCGACTGCAACTCGAGTTGTTCCGCTAAATACTGCAAGAACATACGCTTCGATCGACGCTCTTCCCGTGACATAAATTACTTTCAAGCCAAGAAATTCGAGATAACGCAGAGTAGCAATACCATCTAAATATGCCATCCCAGAACCGTTTTCTGTTAGCGTGCCGTCAATATCGACTGCGAAAACCTTAACATCCTTCAGACTCGTGCACCCTCCATAGCGTTAAAAGGGACTGTTCAGTTGCTTTTTAATACCCACCTGTTCTAGACTAATAATTCTCAGGTATAAGTGTTAAGATCAGTCAATCAACTTACGAGCCCAAATCTATAGCACGGCCTACTTGATAGGCACAGCGAGTAGATCAGTTTGTTGGATGGTTGAACGGTGTAATCTCAAACGTCGGTCTGATAAAGACTTTTGTTTTTTAATGGTTATTTTGATCTTAAATCCGAACTTACCATTGTTATTCCATTTCTCTAGGTCCTGCACATGCCCTGAACCGACAAGCCTTTCCCCTTCCTTCGTGACAACAGTGAAGTCAGTTCGGTCGCCTTTTTTTATAGTTGAAATCTTTTCGTAAAAATGATGCCAATCTAGAGGGTTTGCAACTAACGCCTGTACTACTAGAATATCGCCGACAACAAGATCTGTAATGTAATTCGACAACATTTCCAGGTCACATATTTTCGCATACATTAAATCATTATTTACCTCATTGGATATATAACTTTTTTAAAATAACTGTCTGTGTCGATAAGTAATCTACTTAAGATCGAGAATTTAGAGAATTTCTCTCCGATTCTGGTTAAAAGATCTGACTTTTTTGCTCAATTAACTATCTAGGCGAGTAAGGCTGTACCCTTAAATACGACTTAAAAAGAGAAACCGGGGGCCCGTGGCCCAGCCAGGATAGGGTGCTAATCGCTTCAGCACAAGCCTCCGAAGCTAGTTGCCGTGGGATCGAAGCCCACCGGGCCCGCATTAGGATGAATCAACATAAGCCCATAGAACCACAAACTCATAGTTGTATACCAGAGCCAAAGCGGAAGTATATACATAGCAAACGAGAGGTATCAAGGTAACGAAACTTGAGTGTTACGACATTATTCCATCCATTTCAGCTCTAATCGGTCTTCGTTGTAGGAATATTTATAAGAGTTCCTCTAGGCTTATCGTTTGACTAGAGTTTGGCCAGTGTTGAACTTATTACATTTGAAGATCGTAGGAATTCTTTATTAAATAGGCATGAAATAGGCGTAATCTTCAAGAATGCAGCAGGCAGAATCAAGAGAACCGATGCCGCAGAAATAATTGCCAAACAGCATAATGTCGATAAGAAGACAGTTATTCCCATTTCAATGGTTTGCAGAAGAGGGAAGACTGATGTCCGTGCTATGTTCTATATTTACCCAGACGAACAAGCTGCGACAAAACAACTCCCTCGATATAGGCTATTAAGGAACTTGCCGAAGGACGAAAGAAAAAAAATTATTTCAGAAGAGAATGCTGCGAAGCTAAAAGCGAAACAGGCAAGTACTACTCAGTCCAAAACGCGTGGGCAAAGCGGGGGTAGGAAGTAGCACGGCTGACAAGAAAAAACATTTGAAGGGGGAAGTAGCAGTAAACAATTTTTACGTGATACAAGGTAACACAGTTACTAGGAATAAGCGCGACTGCCCCAGGTGCGGAAAAGGCGTGTTTATGGCGGAACATCGGGACAGATACAGCTGTGGCAAATGTGGCTTCACCGAGTTTACAGAACACTCAAAAAAGGCAACAAAAAAACGCTGACTACAACGGATGTGTATATGCTATTTTCTTGAATTGGCCCTTAGCCCTTCCTTTGGGAAAGAAATTTCTATTTGCACTCTCGATTCGAACTTCTTTCTAACAGGAGTCTAAAAAGACATCGTAGACCTTGAAGCCGTTTCATAGGCAGTAATTTTTTCCTTTAAGTCATAATCTACCTCAAGTGACACTATTGATTCCAAGGGTATTTTTATTATATTACAGTCGATACGCACCCTTGTTACCGGGAGTCCTTTATCTATCCATTCATTAATAGCTATTTTTTCCAAGGCTGGATCTCGGAATCCATCATTAAACCTCTTTGAGATATGCCGAATTAATGTAGGATCGGAGCTAAAAACCACCTCGGCGTTCATTAATCGGTCATCGTCTGAGTATTTTTCTTCAAATAATGAGCTAGAGATTTCATCTGATACCAGATTCATATTGATAATCCTTCTTACTAGTTCAAGGTAATGTAAGAATTCGTGAGCCAATATTGCATGCACAGTCCCAAGAAGTCCATAAGCAACCAAAGGAGCTGAAATTTGTATCACTATATTTAATCTGTTATTGAATCCTATTGTGGGGATAGTCCTCGCAAAAAAAATCCCTAGTTTGTCGTATTCCACAGATGAGGAAACAAGTACTAGTTCTGGCAGCACATAATAATAAGGATATTTTAAACCAGAGGCGAGTTCAATTCGGTGAATGCCATCCATGACGATTGGAAATCTTTCCGCTATACGCCGACACGTTTTCTCTGGGATTTTAGCAGAGCGACGGGCATCCTCTATCATCCGCATTGGATCTGAAACCATTCAGTTAGGTTCAAAGTATAACATGTCTCAAAAAAATGTTACTGCAACTTTACATCTGTTATATCAAACAATATAGTTTCACATTTATTTCCCAAAATCTCTGAAACATTTGGCGAAGTGTTTTGGTGACCGCTTACAAATTTCTTTATTGCAAATCCGCCATCTGCCAGCAGAGTTATTTCAAATTGATTATTCTTTACCTTCCTAAATTTGATGGAATAGATCTTTTTGGTAATTATTTTATCTTTGTTTTGAAATTTTACCGTTGCGTTCTTTAATAGATTCAATTCTTCGAGACTATTTTCAGTTATCGTATTAACACTTTCCACAATGATTTTTGTTTTGGTAAGAAATCGAATCGGTGAATGAGGAACGCATTGTGGTTTCGCATCTATTGTTGCATAAACCTCTGAAGTATCAATAATTAGATTATTTTTTAACACCCTAACTTTTGGATCGGACATACACACGAAAAAAGGCCTACCCTCGCCTAGGACAAGACTATTCCGATCCTCGCTGCCCACCCAAGAGAATCTTGGAGACTTACCCCCAGTGAGACAGACAAGTCGATGTGCAATAATACTTTCGACACTCTGCCCAATAAGGCCTGAATTGTTACAAACTCCACATCCTATCCCTTTACATTGCATACACCTAGTTTGCTTTTGAGGCAGTCCTCTTTGCTTTTTTATATAGCGCCCGGCAAGAGTTAATGTTCGTGCTTTTGCAGTAATCTCGACTCCCTTTCCGTTTGCTATATCCACGCTTATTGAGACGTCTGGTAAGAAAAAGTCGACTTTTTTCTTTGTATTGATTTCAAACTTACGTCTGAGTTCGTTTAATATCTGGGTTTTTATACTTTCTTTTCCTCTGATTTTAAGCCTAGATCTAATTTGATCTTCTCGTTCATAGATATCTGGCGGAAGAGTAGCCCCTATCGTGAAAGTGTCGAATTCATAAATCTTGTTTACTGCCTCCTCGATGCGACCGATTATAAAGTCTACTCTGTTCATTAGGCCGCAACAGATTTGACATCTATCGAAATCTCCATCATGCCATCTGTTTTTGCCAACTGTAATTTGACGATTAATACAGTAGCTACAGAGGTTGTAACGCTTTCTCAATTCGAGTTTAAGAGGTGGATGCGGGCTGGCATTAACCAATACCGAATCTCCGTAGCATCCCCTGCATTTGTCTTCCTTTTGCTTGTTTCATCATGGACCTAGAATTGTTATACTGTTTTATCAATTCCTTGACGTCATGCTCTGTCATACCTGAACCCCTTGCTACACGCTTCCTCCGCGAGTCGTTCATAATGTCGGGGCTGCGCTTTTCGACTTTTGTCATAGACTGAATAATAAATCTCCATTTTTCCATTTTTTCTTGCAATGCGTCTAGCTGGTCATCCTTCACCATTCCTGACAACCCTGGTAGATTGTCAATTACATTCCTAAAGCCCATTTTTCCGACGTTTTCCATCTGTGCGTAAAAGTCTTCTATCGTCATTTTACCCCCCATTAGACGTTTAGCCTGTCCTTCGTCTGCTTGCAACTCTAGGCTTTTTGCCATTTCTAACAGTGCCTTGATGTCTCCCATTCCTAATATTCTTCCTACGAAGTGGGTGGGTGAGAACTGCTCTAGATCATCGATACGTTCTCCAGTTCCTATAAACATCACGCGAGCGCCGGTAGCAGCAGACGCAGCAATGACGCCTCCACCCTTGGCAGTACCGTCGAGCTTGGATATCACTATTCCTCCTACAGGCGCCGCCTCGTGGAATGCTTTTGCCTGATTGTATGCCTGCTGTCCAATTGTCCCGTCAATTACGAGCAGTACAAGATCGGGTTTGGACACCTCGTACATGGTTTTCATTTCCTCTAATAGACCTCTTTCTTCCTTATGCCTGCCTGCTGTGTCTATGATTATTACATCAAGAACCTGCTTCCCGAAATGTTCTAGTCCGTTTTTTACTATACTTACGGCATCCTTATCTGCTTCATCACCAAACACTTCAACGCTTATCTTACCGCAGTTAGTTTTTAATTGTGTCAAGGCACCAGGCCTCCACGTGTCCGCACCGATAACCGCGACGCGGTAGCCATGTCTTGTCAACCACTTGGCCAGCTTCGCCGTGACTGTCGTTTTGCCGCTGCCTTGGATTCCAAGCATCAACACAATATTTTTTTCTCCAGCTTTGAAGGCAATGCCTTCATCGGGCAAACGTTGGATTTTGTCAATGCTTCTTATCGTTTCCCCTGTATAACCAAGCAAACTCGCTAACTCGCCATAAAGAATCGTAACAATATGATCTTTCCTTGAAAGTCCCTTCACAGGCTGTTCTTTTAGCGCACGGAGCTTCAGGTTATTGGTAATAGAGAGAACTAGTCTAACGTTGACATCAGACTGCAATAATGCTCTTTGGACATCTTTACATAAGGATTCAATCATCTCCTCGTTTATATCAGAAGCTCCAACAATCTTTTTCAATGCGCTTCGAAGGCCAGTACGTAAATTATCCAGCATACCTACTTTTCTACTAGGGCAACCTCCAGTATTTCAAACATTCCCCGTTGTCCGTCCCAGTGAATGTTGGCCTGCCTTACTTGCAACTTTTTGTAGAAAATCGGGCAGTCAACCACCAAGGTCTCCGCTTCGCCACCTTCGAAACAGACGCTGAAACGATATTTTTGGCTCAAACTCTTCAATCTGTTTAATGCCTCTCGATCTAACGAAATTCCCAACCACCCCTTGTCCAACCCCATCGCAGAGACACTCACAATTTTTATCTGAAAATTCTTCTCCAGGAGAAGATCCATATACTCAGATTGCTCGATGTGCCAGAGAGGAGCAACTACAGCTAAATTGTGTTTGCGACAAATTTTCTGAACTATCTCACTTTGAAATTTGCTGAAGATTCCCCCATGAACAACGCCATGAATTTCGTGAAGTGATTTAATGGCAATTATCGCTTGTTCCAAGAATTTTGACTCGTCTTCCCTCGTACCAGATGGTGCTGTAAATCCGAGTGAAGGAATACGCATCGCCTCGCCGAGATATCTTGTAACCCAGATATTGGGATAATGGAACAATGAGCTTGCGTCTGTATCCGGATGCATTGTTAACAAGCAAGAAATATCGTGTCCCATTTCATTAGCCTTAACTAACGCGTAAGTACTGTCTTTGCCACCGGAATAAAGGGATAGCAATCTCATATTAACGATACCAACCTTGAGATTTATAATGTTGGAGATAACATTAGGATGCCTCAGCACTCATAATCTTCATCACTACCAAGCAATTCACATTAAACATCAGCCGGCTCTTCCTATTCTTCATCAGCACCCATGACCAGATTTACTACATCTGTATAAATATATTCATCAACATCCATCCCAGAAGCCAGTCAGTAACAATGTAGAGTTGGCGGGTGAGACAATGTAGCAGGGGATCACCCTATGGTAGTTACTGGACAATGATTGAGGTAAGATCCAGTAGATATCACGCTTTCGAATTGTAGGCTTTAAAGTCGTGGCTCCTGATGATCGCGTTCAGATTAATGATGGCTATATAGTATCCCGCGGGCAGGATTTACTCCAAATTAGCTAGTGACTAACTTGTTTGAGCCTGCGACTCTTCGGTTTCTGTCTTTGTACGCCCGATAGGCTGGTTCACGTGGTCAGCTCCCAACTCAGCCAACATCTACAGCCGAAAGCTCTACCAGGCTGAGCTACCGCGGGACATTTTCGTGTCGCGAGAATACTATATAACCGTGACTAGGTATTTGCAAATCTCAAAAGATTACCCCAACGCTCTTTAGATGAGGGAGTTCCGATTAGCAGTTAAGGATAGCCGCTATATCCTTACAAAAATAAGAAATAATGCTGTCCGCACCTGCACGTTTCATTGCACAGATAGAAGCAATCTTCCATTCTTGCTCATTAATCCATTTGTTTGCGGCAGCATATTTTATCATTGCATATTCACCTGAGACATTTTGTGCGGCAATCGGAAAACTGAACTTTTCTTTTATTATGGATATTACATCCAGATACATAATCGCAGGCTTCACAATTACCATATCTGCTCCTTCGCGAATGTCGTTCTCTATTTCTCTGACTGATTCCCTTCGATTTGTGTATGGCACTTGATATGAAGACTTATCTAAGGACTTGTAGTCACCTATTTGTTTAGAGAATGCCACTGATCTGAATGGTGTGTATAGAGAAGAACAATGTTTGGCCGATGAGGACAGAATTCTAATTTTATCATAGCCACGATCATCGAGGTAGGATCTAATTGAACTAACTTGGCCATCCATCATTGATGATGGAGAAACGACGTCTGCTCCTGCTTGAGCGTGAGATACTGCAACTTCACAGAGCGTTCGTACAGTACCATCATTGTCGACAAGGCCGTTCTGGCCAGCGAATAACCCACAATGGCCGGATAAATTATACTGGCATAAGCATACATCTGTTATGATGTTGAGAGCATTCCCGAATTCCGTTTTCAGCTTTCTTACTGTCTTTTGCACGATACCGTTATGATCTGATGCCTGTGAGCCAACAACGTCTCTTTCTGCCGGCACCCCAAATATAATTATTGATGATATTCCGAGCTCTATCAATTCTAGGACCTGTGAGGTTGTTCGCTCAAGTGGGACCACGGAGACATTTGGTACTGAGGCGGTTTGGCACCGTTCTTCTTTATGATCTTTGACAAATAAAGGACACACCAATTGTTTTTTTTTAAGACTTACCGAATTCAGGAGCCCTCTTAGTTCGCATATGTTGCATTGGCCCTTCTGCAAAATCCTGAAGGTAAATCGAGGTATCACATATGAATCTTTTTGACTCTGGTTTGATCCAAAAACTTCATAAACGCAAACCGAGGCAGTTCTATACATTACGATGCTGAACGTAACAGTGGGTATTCCAAGTTTCAACGAGGAGAAGAATATTCTAAACCTTCTTCAGTCAGTCATCAAACAAAAGTCTGAACATTTCGAAATTTGTGAGATAATCATTTCCGATGATTCATCAGATGATACTGCTAGATTGATCGAGGAATTCGCCACCGATAATTCTCCGCAAGCATCCATAAGATGTTTGCACCACTCTTCTAGAATGGGCGTAGGAAATGCCTGGAATGAAATTTTTCAGAACGCAAAAGGTGAAGTGATTGTAATGTACGACGGCGACGTGATCCCTAATAAGGATTCTATCCATGAAATGCTATCAGTGTTAGACGGGCGAATAGCACTAACCATATCGAATTCAGAGCCAACCAAGTCGGTCTCTGTCGCAGGCAGAGCCGCTACCTACGTCTCCTCGTGGCTTAGATCTGTTAGAAATAAGAGGCTTTCTCAATACACGGCGATAGGACGAGGATTGTCGATTCGAGCCAACATTGCCAAGCAGATCGTAATTCCGAGTGACATTATTGCAGTAGACCTGTACCTCGAGTGCAAGGTTTTGGAATTTAACTTGGGTATCACTTACAATGACCGGTCGGTTGTTTATTTTTGTCCCCCAGGGACAATTGCAGACTTCAATTCACAGGTTCTTAGATCTCTTATAGGTCATAAACAGATACGACATTGTATCGAAAAGTTCAATATTCGACTTCCACTTGAGGTGGCCTTGCGTCAAACAGTGCGAGTATTTTTGTCGGACCCTTTAGGCGCGCTAGCAGTAGCGGGGTGTTATTTGCTTTTACCTTATCACAAATACAAGCTGAAAGGGCTAGACTCTAGTAAATGGTATATAGCAGAAAGTACCAAAAGCACAAGAAACCAATAATCCTTTTCTCCACACAGTTATGGCAACAGCCACCTCCCGATACGACGCAAGACCGGGATGGTAATATATTTATCGCCGTCATAGTATCAAAATTTGGTTGGCTGGTGCTGAGAAGAGCGTACAAGGGTATATTTGTACGCCTCATGAAAAGGATTCTGGCAGTCTTGTAGAAACATGGTCTAGCTCTCTGAACATACAGGATATCTACTTTGTTACTGCGACATTTTCTGCTGAAAGCGTGCTTTACTTCCCCAATCGGGCAAATCACTACATCCTTGCTTCATATTTAAATACAAATGATATTTCAGACTTGATTTGCAAGCAAAATCCTGAGAGATTGTCATTTATGTCAAGTCTGAGCGACATACTCTTCGAGCGCCAGGCCTCGAATGTTAAGTATATATCAATGTATTTCACCAAGTATGCTTTTGGACTTCCGGAGATAGCTGATATTGCAAATATAATAGCTAAACGCGAGAGGGTGAAAAAATTGACTCTCGCACATTTACAGTTCCAAATGACAGCCCAGCCAAAATTCACATTTCCGTATTCAAGGAACGTGGTGGTTCTCGAAGTCGAGGGTGAAAAGACCCACCAAAGCGATCATAAATATTGCGAACGAACACGAAGGGATATAGCCAGGAAAGGAATTCCGTTAACTAGCCTCGTCAGTTTATCGATTTTGGATAAATTAAAGTGAACAGAAGCGTTAAATATGCTTCTTTTCCTCATTGCATGGAATTACATTGAGCAAGCCGATGGACCTGGGGAGCCTTAAGGTTGGCTCGTATATTGTGATTGACGGCGAACCGTGTAGAATCGTTTCGTATGATCATAGTAAACCTGGAAAGCATGGTTCTGCCAAAGCTAGAGTCGCTGCCATCAGTGTATTTGATGGATCTAAGCACACCTTAGTTTCACCAGTGTCTACAAGCGTTGAGGTTCCATTAATCGATAAGAGGAACGGTCAGATCATCTCGATTTCGGGAAAAGTTCTACAGATTATGGATCTCGAGACCTTCGAGGTTTTTGAAACATCTTCCGTAGAACAAGATATTATTGAGAAGGTTCGCCAAGGAGGAGAAGTCGAGTATTGGAGGGTTCTCGAAAGAATTAAGGTGTCGCGGGTAAAGAGCTAGTAACGACGTGCCTAGAAACTATACATTTTTGAGGGATTTAGAAAAAAACCTTTTATACGATAGTACGTGATCGGAGTTATGACAAGTAATCCGAAAGAATCTGTTCCAAAAATTGTTGCACTGGAAGTTCTTCAAAAGAACGGTGTGAATGTGGAGAGGCTCAAAGAATTGATTACGAAAGGTGTTGGGGCCGAATTTACAACTTACTATTACTATACGATATTAAGAATGCATTGTACAGGACTAGAAGGTGAGGGTGTCAAGGAAATAGTAGAAGACGCGAGAATTGAGGATAGGAACCACTTTGAAGCAATGGTTCCAAGATTATATGAGTTGGGCGGAGGCCTTCCAAGAGATATTAGGAAGTTTGCAGACCAGGCCGGTTGTCCAGATGCGTACTTGCCAGACAACTGGCAAGATCTTAGTTCGATATTGAAGGTGCTTTTGGAGGCTGAACAGTGTGCAATAAGATCTTGGGGCGAGGTTTGCGATATGACTGCGGGTAAGGATCCGAGAACATACGACATAGCACAGAGGATAATGCAAGAGGAAATTGAACACGAAGCATGGTTCATTGAGCTTCTTTCAAAAAGGCCTTCAGGACATTTTAGAAGAAAATTTGTGGGTCAGTCTCCACACACTGGAACTCAAGGCAGCTTAATCCACCTCTAACTTTCATTGTGTTTTTTTCAGTGGGCTTCAGTATATTTTTATAATCTCCTTCCCATTTATCATCACTGTGTATGAGGAGCCAAAGGCGGATAGGTGAAGCTCTAATGATCGCAAGCGGAATCGGTATAACAGTTGGCGGGTACTTGTCAGGTGTCTTCGTTCTATCGTATGGAGGACTTGCTATTGCATCGCTAGGCGTGGTTTCAATATTTTGGCGATAGACGAACACAAGAGTTAAGCAGTTAGCTCGTATCTTTTGCCCAATATTTTGAAGAGACAATCTTCTGCCTCTTTTCGCAAATCAATAATTTGAAGTCTCCTTCCTTCTATTTCCTTTTCTAGCTGATACAACCTGATTTTCTGGTCGCCTATACGCTGTGTGGAATTCTTGATCTCTTCTTTCAATTCTAAAGAGAGGCTCCCAAAATTTGCCTCTTTGGCTCGATAAAGAGTTTTAAGATGTTTTTGCCTAGTTTCGAACTCGTTCTTAAAATTTGGAAGTGTCTGGATGAGATTGTCCAGGTGACGCTCTATCTTATTAGCATCTTTTAGACGTATTTTCTCGTTGGTCAATGCGATTTGAATTTCGATTAGAATATCAAGATATGGAGTTATTTCGCTTTCTGAGAAGATCTTCCATGGCTCTTCAGCTAAAACTTTTAGTCGCTCAGATGTTTGTTTCGTTATGCCATAAGAGTATTTTGTAAATGCCCTCGAAATGGGACTGAAAAGGTCGAGCAACCGGCCCTGCGCCTCTACTTCCTCCTGTTCTACTTGCCTTATCTCCTTAGCGATCCTAGCTGCTTCGTGAAACTCTGCTGAATTTTCAGTGGTCAGCAGTCGGTTGTTTAATTCCTTGAGCCCTTCTTCTAGTTGCGTCAATTCAGTACGATTGTATTCGAGACGCTTTTTGTCTAGCTCTATGGAACTGATCCTATCGGACAACATGTTCAGAAGGTCGGTACAATCCAGGACCGGTCTTTGCTTAATATCAAAGTCGGCGAGAATGGATTTCACTTCTTTAAATGACGAAGAGAGCGTTTCAAACTCATCTCTTAACTTTCCTGCATACTTTTTGATAAAAATATTGAAGACCCGGTTGTGAGAAGTGCTAACTTCTCTGAATCGATTCGTAATGGCTTCCAATCTTTGCTTGAACTTTATGCAATCGCCATAAGATATCGGCGAAGGCAAATCAATTGATGATTCCCGCCTCAAACTCGAAACAACAGTTCTCTTTGAAATTTCCACAATTGATTCAAATTTTGCTTCCTCGACCTTGATCTTCTCATTTTCCAAATCATTTGCAAGCTTTTCTATAGTCCTCAACGATTTTGCCACAACTTCTTTAACGGAAGATAGAGTGCCACACAGTGCCTCGACATTTCTCGATTCAATGGTACGATTAAGAGATAATGCCTCTGAAATGGGCACATGCTTGGATGTTTGTAATTGATTACTTGCAATTTTTACATCAACAGAGTCATCCTTTTTATTGAAAAGTCGAAATCTAGGAGTCAATATCAAGCTGTTGATGAAGCGGTAAATAAATTGTTATGTTTCAGTTCGGAAGAGACTGTCACTACATCAATCATGCTCCCAAGTAGTGGGATTTCGAGTTTTTTCGACTCTAGTTAACATCCTTTCCTCGAGGAGCTTGATATATGAGTAAATTTGTTCAAGACGCATAAACTGCGTTCGGCCACATACTCGACAAGCAGCTACATGTCAGGTATTTGGCTCCTCGAACTCACAAGATTCTGCGGAATCACACGCTAGCCATAAAAAATTGGTGGGAACGTAGACATCAAGGCTATCATCTCTAATACTTATCGAGGTTTTTTTACTTGGTCATAATTTGTTCTATTCTCCTGAAATTTCTTGTTATTGCCCCAATGTCAGTATTGATCAGAATTTTACTTCTCGTCTTGAACGCCACATTTTCATTGCAAGCTTCACCAATTCGAGAGAAGACTAAGCCGTCGATATCAGACAATAATTCTTCGACCCTTTTCGGCTGCTGTGTCCCAATTATATATCTGGAGTGAGATTCAGAGAAAAGCAAACTATCTATGGTAGAACAACAATTTGGCATCTTATCGATGAAAATGCTAAAACCTACCTCCCCTAAGATTGCCATTTCGGAGACAGCAACAGCAGCACCGCCCTTTGAGCAATCGTGAACACAACTCACCAGATTTCTGTCAATTAGCGACAAAGTACTCCTAAGATTCAATTTATCGATTTTCATGTCGACTTTGGGAACATTGCCGCCGGTTTTGTGATGAACGTATTCGTAGTATTCTGAACCACCGGTTTCCTCAGCTGTAGTCCCAACAACAAAAATAGCGTCTCCGTGCCTTAAAGAAGGCTGTGTAATCATTCGTTTTTCTTCAATAAGACCGATTGCCCCAATTACTGGGGTGGGTTTAATGGGCCCTTTAGCAGTTTCGTTATAGAAGCTTACTTTGCCTCCAATCACTGGGAGCTTCATGCATTTGCAATAGTTAGATATCGCATTCACCGCCCTTCGAAAACCCCAGAATACTTCGGGGTTCTCAGGACTGCCGAACTGCAAATGATCAATTATTCCGATAGGATTCGCTCCGGTACTTGCCACATTTCGGCACGCTTCCGAAAGACATCCTAGGGTCCCTTGATAAGGATCGATGTAACAATGCTTAGAATTTCCATCTAACTTGATTGCAATAAACTTACCATTATTCAACCTGAGAACGGAAGAGTCTGCGCATCCCGGCTTTAGAATGGTTCGCAATCCCACTTCATGATCGTACTGCCGATAAATCCACTCCTTACTCGCAATCGACGGATTGGATAGCATCGAAAGTAACACTTCCGTTAAGTTTGAAGGAGTCGGTGGAGGCGTGAATGCAAGCCTTAACTTACTTAGGTAGGCTGGGCGTCTAGATGATCTCTTAGCTAGAGGCGCGTTCGCGACTATATCTGAAGGGATATTCGCAACAACTTTATCTTTATATCTAACCACTAAGTTGCGATGGTCCTTGACCTTCCCCAATATTACGAACTGGAGTTCGTATTTCTCAAAGATTCGCCTTAAATTATCAATTTTTGATCCGTCAGTAATTATCAGCATTCGTTCTTGAGATTCGGATAACATCAATTCTCGAGCTGACATTCTCTTCTCTTTGACGTGTACCTCGCTTAGCTCGATATCGAAGCCTTTTCCCAAATTATCTGACATTTCTGACAAACAACACGACAAACCTCCGCCTCCGAGATCTTTTAGAGCCTTAACAGCACCCTCCTCCACACCTTCGGTTATTGCTTCAATAAGCAATTTTTCTAGAAATGGATCCGGAATTTGTACTGCCGATCTCTCATTATGTATGTAAGTTGTTGAAGCAAAAGATGCACCGTGAATTCCATCCCTTCCAGTCGAGCCCCCAACTAGAATAATCAAGTCACCAAAATCAGCAGTGTTTCGAACAATAGAGTTTCTATGACCGAAGCCGATTGAGGCTACGTCCACAAGACAATAATCGGAAAAAGAGGGATCGAATTCGACTTCCCCTGCGATGGTGGGCACTCCAATACAATTCCCATAGTCACCGATCCCTTTGACAACGTTTCTGAATAGCCATTCTGAACTGGAGGTACATTTGAGCGGTGCAAATCTTAGCGCATCTAGGAGCGCGATAGGTCGAGTTCCCATGGAAATTATGTCTCTAATCACCCCACCCACACCTGTCGCGGCACCTCCGTAAGGATCGACCACTGATGGGTGGTTATGACTCTCAATATGTACCGTAACTACGTAACCATCTCCTACGTCTAGTACCCCGGCGTCATATCCTGGACCAATTACAACGTGCTTCCCCTTGTTAGGTAGCATCTTGATGAATCTCTTCGACGATTTATATGAACAATGTTCGGACCATTCCGCTCCGACAATTTCCTTTTCGACCTTGTTTGGTTCACGATCTAATCTGTAGGCGAGATTTCTCGACTCCTCTTTGGTTAGGGCAGCCATAATGATCTCAAACCATGTTACTTGTCTGGCTGCAGAAAAGTAGAAAGGGATCGAAAGATCATCGAGGCTTCGTCAGAAAATCCGTTGACATGCGCCCTTTCCGGATGAGGCATAATCCCCATTACGTTACCTTCTTTATTGCAGACGGCTGCGATGTGATCTACAGACCCGTTTGGATCGTCTCTAAAATATCGAAACACAACCTGGTTATTTCTTAAAATGGATTTCAAAAGTTGACCACCTGCCACATACCTTCCCTCGCCATGAGCAATCGGAATCCTAATCTTTTGATTTCTCTTGAATAACGAGGTGAACGCTGTGTTGATATTATCAACCTTTATCGTGGTCCATCTGCATACGAATGTAAGAGAATTATTCATGACTAATGCTCCTGGAAGTAGGCCACACTCGACTAGAATTTGAAAGCCGTTGCAGATGCCAAGTATTATTCGTCCGTCCTTCGCCATCTTCTTCAACGC
The DNA here is from genome assembly GCA_051985995.1 of Candidatus Nitrosopolaris sp. GTDB lineage: Archaea > Thermoproteota > Nitrososphaeria > Nitrososphaerales > Nitrososphaeraceae > Nitrosopolaris. The sequence goes on along the minus strand of JBPYDU010000031.1, from coordinate 16,237 downwards.
GATGGCGACAGGAGTATGTGCAGCTATGGCACCTGCCCGAAGTCGATCACCGTATGAAAAACCGCCAGGAATTATGACTGAATCAAATCCCGACAGCTTGCTATCTGTGTGCCACACATAGTCGGCCGGGATCTTTAACACAGTATTAAGGACAAAGTGGAGATCTCGATCGCAGTTACTCCCAGGGAAGACAACAATCCCAATTCTTGCCATGCGTTGAGATTTATTTGGACCTTCGTGAGGCCTATTAAGATTTTCATTCTAGATAGGTTTTGTAGATGGCACGTGGTTTGCTGCCACCCAAACTCTCGTGTGGTAGCAAACAGAATTCTATTTGCTGCTCCGACGCGATGCTATTAAACCTTAGCGATAGTTTTCACGGTACAATTGCTGACAACAGGATTGAAAATTCGGAGTTCTTCGCACATTTTGCGAACCCTTTCCTCCGCCACACCTTTGGATTTTGCTGTGATAGTCAATTTTAGGTTTCTTGCGGTCCTTATGGACTTGATATTCGTATATCCACCTTTAACCACCAAGTCTCGAAGTATCGTCTCGCCCTCAGGATCGCTCACGTATGGCTTATTCTCGATAGTGACCAAAATCAGGAAATCGGACATTCTAGATCTTTTCATGAACACATTTAGTCCTCAAACACAAGCTGATGTTATTACCGAAAGTATTAATTAAATATTTGAAGAAATCTGATTACGAATGCTATGCTTGCGGTCATGTAGCTCAGCCTGGTTAGAGCGAAGGTTTTGTAAACCTTAGGTCGTGGGTTCGAATCCCACCATGACCTCATAATTCTAGTAAGATCAGTAAAATAAACAGCGCAACCAATAAAACACTTATTCACAGCTGCACCACAAAAGAAAAACGAAGGCGAGAAATTGGTGCTTGCCGATTGTCAGTTTTCAGGTATGAATTTACCAAGCTGGCTTCAGTCTATATGCAGGACACTCTCCGGATCACTGCCCTAAATGGTACTCGAAGACATTGGCATTGCTTACCTTGAGAAGGTTGCTGATTACCCTCCTAACTCCTTGTTCGATGTCAAAAACATGCTGTCAACGTCCGACGCTTCAGTCGGATCTCCATCTTTTTCATAATAATTTTCGGGATTGCTTTAGCTGTCTAGCGACTAATATAGTGCTCATAATCTTTCTAAAATTTCCAACCACATCATCCGATTACGTTTTATTTCCGAGCTCGACAAAGGTGATCATGAGATTAATCCGCAAAGGTAAAGTTAAAGATATCTATCAATTAGAGAATGGTAATTTGCTGTTCCAGTTTTCAGATCGAATTTCAGCATTCGATATACAAATGGTGAATACGGTGCCTATGAAAGGGCAAGTGTTGTGCAAATTCGGCGAGTTTTGGTTCAACTCGCTTGACACTAGGCATCATATGATTAAAGTCCCCAATAAAAACACGATGGAGGTAAAACGATTGGAAATGATACCAATAGAATGTGTGGTAAGAGGCTATTTGTATGGCAGCCTTTATGACCGCCTTAGCAGGTCCACGCATGATGGGGTCACCTTGTCTGACAATTCTAGACCTACCAAAGCATCTCGATTGCCGAACCCAGTTTTCGATCCAACGACAAAATCAGAAGAGCATGATGTCCCGGTAAAAAGAGACGAGGTTGTATGTTCTGGGATCATTTCCGCTAATGATTTTGCTTATCTGGAACAGACTTCAATATCTTTATACAATAAGATGAGCGACATAGTAGAAAAAAGAGGATTTATCATTGCAGATGTTAAATTTGAATTCGGCCGGGATCCTGCAAAAGGGAATATCCTACTAGGCGATTCAATAGGACCGGATGAATTTCGTCTCTGGTTAAGAGCTGACTATTCGCCAGGACGAGATCAGGAAAGCTTCGATAAGCAGCTGCTAAGGGACTGGCTTATAAGGACAGGTTTCAAAAATAACGTTGATAACTCCATAAGGGATGGAGTGAAGGTCATATCGCCAGTAATACCAGAGAGCTTGTTAAGCGAACTAACGAGAAGGTACGTTTGGGCATATGAACAGATCACTGACAAGCAGCTGTGAGAGGAGAAGATACGAGCTTACAACCAAGAATTGTACTTAACTACTCTATGATTATCCTCAGTAGTCCCCGCATGTGCCGGTTCCCTAATAACTGTACTATATCACGAGGTATGTCTGATGAAGCTTTATTGCAGCAAATAGCTACCGTTCTAGGGCAAACAAAATCTGATTTACGGATAACTATTTCATGATCGTTTAGAAGAGATAGCCGCGAATCGCTGCTCCCATCAATTGCAAATGATAAATCATTCACCTCGATTTCTATTTTTACCGTCAGATCTGCTTGCTGGAGCAAGCGCTTCAAGGAAGGCTTCAAATCTCTGCATGCTTTGCTTGCGTTGACACCTATTATGCAATCTCCCCTTAAGCTGAGGGTCGGACCCTTAGTTATCTCGATTGTCTTGGTATGAGTACTGCACACGTTGGGGTGGCCATAAAAAATTATTTCGTCTTGAACCATTCCCGTTTGGAAACCCTGACAAAAACAACATTATTGAAGGTAAATTTAAATTAAACATTACGAAGTAGTTAAAAATGAATTGTTACCAGCAGCAGCGGGTTATGATCGGGCAATTACAGTATTTTCACCGGATGGTAGGCTTTATCAAGTCGAATATGCAATTGAGACAGTAAGACGAGGAACACTAGCCATAGGACTAAAAAGTAGAGAAGGGGTACTCCTGGCAGTCGAAGAAAAGGCAAGAAAGTTACAGATATCAAATGTAACACAAAAAATATTTCAGGTTGACGATCATATTGGAGTGGCGGCGGCAGGTTACATACCTGATGCTAGGACGCAGGTCGACCATGCCAGGTTTTTTGCGCAGAGTAACAGGCTGATATATGATGAGCCAGTCGATGTTGAAGGGGTAGCCAAAAACATAGCGGATATGGCGCAGCAATTCACGCAGTATGCTGGCGTTCGACCCTTTGGCGTTGCGCTAATACTTGCAGGCGTCGACAAGAGTGGTGCTGCTCTCTATTTGACCGACCCAAGTGGAACCTACATAGGCTATGACGCTGTCGCAATCGGTGCAGGTAGCGACCAGGTGACTGAATTTCTAGAAAAAAGCTACAAGGACAATATGTCAATGGAAGAAGGTGGTGCCCTCGCTATGGAATCTATTTCCCTGGTAAGCGAAGAGAAAACAGGTACAAGACATGTCAAGATGGCAATAATCGCCAATGACTCTAAAACCATGAGAAAAGTGGAAGAAGAAGAGATTGAAAGATATGCGGCCATGGCCAAAGGCAAACCGGCCAGTCGAGGTGCCTAGTCAGCTATCACCATTGTTTTGTTTGTAAGATAAGAGTTTTACTGAAGTTGATAAGGGTATGGATGTTCACATAGGAGACAATGCTCCAAATCTAACCGTATCGGAAAGGGTCCAAAGAAAACTCCACAACATCGATAAGCCTTTGACTTGTACTAGGTTTAGGCCTTTCATTCAAGCGAGCAGTACAGATTTCAGCTCGTATAGTGAAAGAGAAGTCTATGTATGACCGAATAAAACAATACCGAGAATCGAAGGGACTTACAGCAAAAGCTTTCGAAGAATTTAGCATGCCTGGGACCCCATCGGCTTTCCTGGCAGATAAAAATGGGTTATTAAGACACATTGATCTAGGTTTGAACGGATTTCTGGATGGCGCAATAAAGCAACTGCTAAATGAGTAATAGAAATTTTCCTGATATTTCGATAGCCCTTCCAGATTCTTCACTCTCGGATGAGCAAACTAAGAGGGACAAGACCATAAAAATAGGCCAGTTTGCCCGAGCCTGTTCTATTTTTCGTGTAAAAAAAATTTATGTATATCATGACAAGACAGCCAATGTATGGCAAGAAGATTTTTCCCTCTTAGTGACAGTTTTACGTTACCTTGATACTCCCCAATACCTCAGAAAGTTATTGTATCCTCATAAAAAAGAGTTAGAATATGCAGGTCTTTTGCATCCAATAAATGCTCCCCATCATCGCGAGTTACAAAGAATCAGAGATATCAAGTTGGGAGATGTTCGGGTTGGAGTAATTCTAAAGGTCAGAGGCGAATTGCGTGTGGACATAGGCCTGAGCAGTCTTGTCGGTTACGAAGGATCAGGTTTTCACGGAAAAAAGGTTAATGTGAAAATCGTCTCCGCCTATCCATCGTTAAGAGGCAAAGAGGCCACGGAATATGACATTAAAGATAAGTATTGGGGATATGAGGTACAGGAGACCTACAGTCTTAATAAGTTGCTAAAGTCAACCTCCAACACTCAAATTATAATTACTTCCAAAACAGGTAGTCATATCGAGGATAAAGAGGCTAGAATTTTGGCAGCCCTCAAATCATTAAGAAATTTATTGATAGTGTTCGGTACACCAAAAAAAGGGGTAGACGAAATGCTAGCCGTGGAAGGTGGCAGTGTTGATACTTACGAATTCGTACTCAATATGTTTCCATTTCAGGCTACAAAGACAATTAGATTGGAAGAAGCAATATTCGGGTCCCTTGCTATCTTTAATCATATTCTTTCCAAGTAGTTTATCCGACATTGGGTTTTTGTTGGATACGTCTTTATATCTTTATGTGTATGTTCAAGGGGAAGCTGTGCAGTGCTTCAGTTAGCATACCTGGCCCGTAAATTAGGGGAGTATGATTATTAAAGGGCAAGTTTAGTCTGGGTCTATATGGGCCACCGTAAGTACAGCGCTCCGAGACGAGGTAGCATAGCCTTCAGGCCGAGGGCTAGGGCTAAAAGCATCGAATCTAGAATACGTAACTGGCCTAGGAATTCAGAAGAAAAATCAAACCTAACTGGTTTTGCTGGCTTTAAAGCAGGAGTGATACACGTTCTAACTGTTGACGATCGGGAGAAAACTCCAAACTTTGGCAAGCATTTCTTGAATCCTAGTACTGTAGTTGTTACCCCACCGCTCAGAATAATTGGCATTCGAGCTTATTCGGAGAATCAATATGGAAAGCATGTCATTTTTGATGTTTACTCAAGAGATTTACCAAAAGATCTTGCTCGCAAAGTTAATGCCAATTCTGACGAAGAAAAACTTATGAAGGCTGAATCGAAACTTGATCGGGCTATATCTGTCGTGGCAGTCGTTGCGGTTTCGCCGCGTGACGCTAACCTATCTCAAAAGAAACCATTTGTATTTGAAATTGCAGTAACAGGAAAAGATGTCAAAACTAGATACGATTACTTAAAGTCCATACTAGGCAAAGAAATTCGAGTCAGTGACATTTTCCAGGTGGGCCAGTACATCGATGTTTCTGCTATCACTAGGGGGAAGGGTATTGAGGGTCCAATTACCAGATTTGGTGTAAAGAGAAAACAACACAAGTCTCGAAAAAGTGTGCGTGCTGTTGGCACGTTAGGGCCTATTTCCCCTGCAGTGGTAATGTATACGGTTCCGAGACAGGGTCAGAGAGGTTTCCATCAGCGAACAGAATACAATAAACGAATCCTTATGATATCCAATACGCATAAGATTACCCCGGATCCAATCAATCCGAGTGGCGGTTTCAAGCACTTCGGGCTGGTGAAAGGTGATTACATGGTTGTGAAAGGTTCACTCCCGGGTGTACCAAAGAGACTTATCAAAATGAGACAGCCGATTCGCAACTTCCAGAGAAAGATCCTTGAACCAAAAGTCCTTGAGGTAGTCGTCCAATGAGTATAAATGTCGGAGTACTTGGTCTTGATGGCCAGAAAACAGATACTACCGAATTACCGGAAGTCTTTAAAAGCGCATACAGACCCGACGTCATACACAAGGTCTGTGTGAATTTGTTGTCGCACAGGTTTCAAAGGCAAGGTCGATATCCTGCAGCAGGCGAGATTGTCAGTGCCGAATCCCGTAATACCGGTCTTGGAATGGCAAGAATAGCTAGAGCACGAGGCGAAGGTTTTCCAAGAGCCGGACAGGCGGCCGGTGTTGCAGGGGTGAGACATGGCAGAGTAGCGCATCCACCTGAATCTGAGAAAAAAATCTACAAGAAGGTTAATAAGAAAGAGAAAAATCTAGCGTTACGTTCTGCTATTGCAGCCACTGCGAGAAAGGATTTGATAGAGAAACGTGGGCATAAGGTGGGAAGCATTTCAAATTTTCCTATTGTCGTCTCTAATGATCTTGAATCAGTTACAAAGGCAAAGGATCTAAGAAAGCTCTTGACTTCTTTGGGCTTGAGTAAAGACTTGAGCAGAGCAATTTCATCACGCAAGATCAGATCTGGCGTAGCTAGACGTAGGGGACGCAAAAATCGTGTGGGGTATAGTGCATTGGTTGTTACAGGGAGTGAAAAAGACAAGATTTGCCAGCTATCGGGTTCTCTCCCTGGAGTACACGTAAAGGGCGTGAAGAAATTAAGCGTGTTAGACTTGGTTCCAGGGTCGAAACAAATTAGGCTGACAATATTCTCTCAAAATGCCATTGAAAAACTAAAAGACGCCAGACCAGTTCAGTATTCAGTAAGTGAGACAGGTCAATATGAGTAGTACCGGCACTGGAGGGCGAGAAAACATGACCGCCGAAGAAGCTACGAGGATAATCATTAAACCCTACATTACCGAAAAAGCATTCAATCTAATAGAATCCCAGAATATGATAATATTCATGGTCAATCATCATGCAACTAAAAAGAATATTAAGGCGGCGTTAAAGACTCTTTACGAAACCGAGGCGCAAGATGTCAATACTTTAAGGAGTATTCGAGGTAAGAAGGCAATAGTGAAATTCGTAGCAGCGGAAGGAGCAAGGGATCTTGCTACAACTTTGGGCCTTGTCTAGCAATTTCATGTCTCGTTAGATTTAAAAGTAGCAGACAGGTGCCAGATATAGTTGGTTCGGGAATTCAAATTCAAAGGCTATTCGCCTGAGCAATTGCAAACGGTATCAATTGAAGCCTTAATTCCACTTTTAAACGCACGTCATCGACGATCCCTTGATAAGAGAGTCGGAAAATACATGAATGATGAAAAGAGAAAATTACGGGAAGAGATAAAATTAGCACGAGAAGGTAAACTCAAAGGGGAATTAAAGACTCACGTTCGTGATATGATTATTTTGCCTGACATGATAGGCCTGAGTATAAAAGTTCACAATGGTAAAGAATTTTCTGCAGTTAATATAAAGCCGGAAATGATAGGTCATTATCTTGGTGAATACGCGATAACTAACCGAAGAGTCCAGCATGGGGCTCCCGGCGTCGGAGCATCCCGATCGTCGCTTTACGTACCACTTAAGTGATCTTTAATGCCAAATTATTCGTACGCATTCCAACAATTTGACAAAACCAAGCATGTGAGAGCGGCATTAAGAGAAAAAAACATTTCGCCTAAACACTCAAGAGAAGTCGCTTTAGCAATTAAGGGATATTCAATTGAGAAGGCACGGGAGTTTCTTGAAAATGTGATCGCTAGAAAGCTCGCAGTTCCCTATAGACGGTACAACAATGAAGTGGCGCATAGATCGAACATCCAAGATGGTTTTTGTGCAGGTAGATTTCCACAAAAAACTGCTAAAGAATTCTTGAAACTCCTTGATAATCTGGAATCTAACGCCGAATACAAGGGAATGGATCTTGATAGACTCAGGATTGTAAGTGCCGTCGTTCACAGGGGGACAAAAATTGAACGATTTACTCCACGGGCAATGGGAAGAGCGAGTCCAAAAATCGGTATATTAGTACATATAGAATTGGTAGCAAAGGAAGGTTTGGCTTAATATTGAGCGCAGTTAAGAACGTAATGAAGAATAACTTCCGCAACCTCGAATTAGATGAGTACTTGGCCGCGACGCTGAAGGACGCAGGCTATGGTGACGTAGACGTTCAGAAAACACCCATAGGGACTAAAATTACGCTTTATGTTACAAGACCTGGTCTTGTTATTGGTAGAAAGGGAACTGGTATAAAAGATCTCACGACTAGACTTGAAGAAAAATTTGGTTTGACAAATCCACAAATATCAGTCCTTGAAGTATCTGTTCCGGAACTCAATCCAAAAATTATGTGCAATAGGATTGCTCAGTTAATAGAACGAGGCACCGCCTTCAGAAGGGCAGCCATGTGGTCGATGAATACAATCATGAATGCTGGAGCGATGGGTGTGGAGGTAGCGATTGCGGGAAAACTTCGAAGCGAACGTGCTCACTTTGAAAAACACTCCTCTGGAGTCATACCAAAAAGCGGTGATCTGGCTGAAAAAATTGTTAGGATCGGAACTACATCTGTCTTGACAAAAATGGGGCTGATGGGGATACAATTGAGGATCGCGTTGAAAAATGAGCTTCCACAAGATTTCGAGTTTTCCGAATCCGCCGCGCAGGTTGTTTCAGCATACCCTCAAACTGTCGATGGCGTCGCTCCAGAGCAGAGTAGAACCGCTGCTGTCGATGTTGGAGATATTGATCTAAAGCCTACCGTTTCAGATACAGAGAAAACGGTAACTCCGGGTAATACAAATGGCTAGACTTAAACTAAAGACGTTGCGGGAAATGAACAATCCTGATTTGACTGACAAATTATCCGAATTAAATGCAGATTTGGCAAAACTTAGGGCTGAAGGCGCTAAAGGTACTCTAAAGAAACAGGCCGGGGATCTACGTTGGATTCGTAGGGACATCGCTAGGATAATGACTATTCTTAACGAAAGAGACTCCAAGAAAAACCATGATAACACCTAAGAATATTCTCTCACACGAGCTTATCGGTCTTCGTGCAACCATCCTGACCAGCCCCCAGCCCCTGTTCGTTGGCTTGTCCGGAACTATTATCTTTGAAACCAAGAATATGCTTATCTTAAGAACAAATTCAGGACCAAAGAAGATTTCAAAACTTTCCGCAGAGAAGATGAGGGTGCTCCTTCCTTCTAGCGTTTGCTTTATAAGAGGTCCGTCTCTTATCGGAAGACCAGAAGATCGTGTTTCGCGTACTCATTGAGTTGAATAGAATTGGCTAGGAATCTTGGCATTGCAGTTACCCCTCCACGGAAGGCCTGTGAAGACATTTTGTGTCCCTTTCACGGTAGACTCTCTGTAAGAGGGAAGCTGTTATCTGGTATAGTAGTTAGTGCCAAGGCAAAGAATATGATAGTCGTTTCTAGAGAATATCCACATCAAGTAGCCAAGTATCAGCGTTACGAAAGAAGTAGATCGAGGGTACATGCATATCTGCCAAATTGCATTGAGGTAACGGAAGGCAACAAAATAACAATTGCTGAATGCAGGCCATTATCGAAGACTGTTTCGTTTGTCGTAATCGAGGGAGACAAAGGGATTGTCGTCTAAAACCAGAGCAGTATCTGCCAAAGGAGTTGAAGAATTTCGGCCGTACATTACGAGGGTGCTACCAGTTACTGCAGAATTAGTATGTGCGGATAACACCGGTGCAAAGGTCTTGCGTATAGCCCAAGTTGGTAGATATAAGGGTAGACATTCAAGACTACCTGCTGCTGCTGTAGGTGACTTGGTTACTGTAACTGTGAAAAAAGGCGCCTCAGAACTACGTAAACAGATATTCGGAGCTGTGATAATTAGGCAAAAATATGCAATCAAGAGGCTCAATGGCGTCCGCTTAACGTTCGAGGATAACGCAGCAGTATTGGTAACACCTGAAGGCGAAATCAAAGGAACCGACATAAAGGGTCCAGTTGCAGCCGAGGCTGCAGAAAAATGGCCGAGGATAGCGAACCTTGCGTCGCTTATAGTTTGAGTGCGTTAAATTATGACAAGAATTAACCCAAAATTATTGCATGTTCCAAGCCACTTAAGAGACTCTAGGGTAAGTTCAACGCTTTCAGAGAATTTGCGTGAACAGTACGGTTCTAGGAGTTGCAGGGTGATTAAGGGAGACGGTGTTAGGGTTGTCCGTGGTGAATACTCTGGAATAGAAGGAAAAGTGGAGAAAGTTAACACACGGAAAGGAACTCTGTCGATCGAAGGGATCCAACGTGAGAAAGTCAAAGGCGGAAATGTGAAGGTTCAGATTCATTCGTCCAATCTGATCATAACCGGACTGCATCTGGATGACAAATACAGGAAGAAAAAACTCCAACGCAAACTGAATCCAAGCAAGGAGAGAGCAGATTATTCCAAACATACGCCTAAAGCGAGAAAGAAGACGCAAAAACAGGAGGCTGCAGAATAATGGGGAAGATGGGAGGAGACACCAGACTAAAGAGGCAATTGGCACCCACATTCTGGAATATTCGAAGAAAGCAAAGTCAATTCGTGCTACAGGCTTCACCAGGTCCGCATAGGAAACACAAGTCCTACCCTTTAGGTATAATTCTTAGAGATGTGCTGAACGTAGCAAACACTATGCATGAAGCTAAAACAATCGTCTCAGCAGGAAAAATAAAGGTAGATGGAATTGAGAGAAAGGATGTAAAATTTCCCGTCGGCCTAATGGACGTAATCGAACTAGCTACGAACGCACAATCCTACCGCTTAGTTCCGAGAGATTCCAAATTGTTGGTTCCTGTTGAGATCCAAGATGCCGAAAAGATGGTGAAGTTTGTTAAAGTTTCCAGCAAGTTTACCACCAAGGGTAGCAAACTACAATACGGTTTTCACGATGGAAGGACCATGATCAGCGAGCAACCACTATCGGTAGGTGATACTTGTCTGTTGGACTTTGAGAAGTTGACTATCAAAGACATAGTCAAATTCGAAAGAGGAAATTTGGGACTGATCACAAGCGGAGATAACGCAGGTAGCCTTGGAAGGATAGAAGATATCAAAGATGGACTATTTTCACTCCCAAAGCGTGTTGTTCTATCGTTGGAAAACAGATCAGTCGAATTACCTACTGCGATCGTCATGGCTGTTGGTCTGGAAGCACCACTAATCAAGGTGAATTAACTATTATGAGTCAGAGCTCGACCGAATTAGCCTTCAATCCCATGAAGAGAATTATCGTTGGCAAGGTAGTCGTGAATATCGGTGTAGGAAAATCAGGAGAGCCTCTGGAGAAGGCCAAACGTGGGTTAGAAGAGTTAACTGGGCAAAGACCGACTGTACGAGGAGCAAGAAAATCCGTTAGAGATTTTGGAATTCATAAAGGTGAGCCGATTGCTGCGATGGTGACTCTCAGGCGTGAGGCGGCTCTTCAGTTCCTACGACGCACTATGGCGGCAAAGAGGAATATCCTTAAGGCGTCTTCTTTCGATAATTTCGGGAATTTGTCTATAGGGATCCGGGAACATATTGATCTGCCAGACACTAAATATAATCCAGATATAGGTATCTTTGGCATGGATGTCAGTATCGCACTTACACGGCCGGGATTCACTGTTGCTAGGAAAGGAGTTCATCGGAGTATTGGCAAAGCACACAGGATAACAAAAGGTGATGCGATTCGATTCTTTGAAAAGCAATTTGGGGCAGAGGTAATATATGCCTAAACCACGGGACTATTCGGAAACAGGAAGGAAAAAACTCGCGCACGGAAAAGGAACCAGGTGGTGTAAAAGATGTGGTTCATATACAGGTCTTATACAACAGTATGATCTAATGCTTTGCAGGCAATGTTTTAGAGAAGTAGCTCTTAATTTGGGCTTCAACAAATATGAATAATTCGGGTGATTAAAAGATTCCAGCATTAAATGTTTTGTCAAATCTATTTACTACCATATATAATAACGAATCTAGAAGAAAAAAGGAGTGCATCGTGATTCCCGCGTCAAGGTTTTCTAGCGACATCCTAGGTGTGCTGCAGAAGCATCGCTATATTGGCGAATTCGAGCAAATCGACGACGGAAGGGCAGGCAAATTCAGAATTCAGTTACTGGCAAAGATTAACAAGTGCGGAATCATTACCCCACGTTTCAGTGTAAAGAAAAACAGCTATCTAAATTGGGAAAGACGATTTCTGCCAGCGTATAACATGGGATTAATTCTTGTATCTACTAGCGTTGGTATATTGTCGCATCATGAAGCCCAAGAACGAGGGATAGGGGGAGTCTTAATTGGTTATATCTTCTGAAGATGAAATTAAAGCAGAGATTCTAATCCCTGAAAGTGTAAAAGCAGAAATTCGTGACAATGTATTTACTGTCGAGGGCAGACTTGGAAAACTTAAAAAAAACATTTCGAGGATTCCCGTCGTTGTATTAATTCAAGACAAGAAGATTGTTATACGACCACATGGCAGGAGAAAGAAAGACCTTGCAATAACAAATACAGCTCGAAGCATATTAGGAAGTATGTTAACTGGGGTCGAGAAAGGCTTTACGTACAGACTAAAAATAGTATCGGCTCATTTTCCAATGTCTGTGAAACTCAAAGGAGACAAAGTCAATATAGAAAACTATTTCGGGGAAAGATCACCGCGTACCTCCCAAATAGTAGGAGAGACTACAAAGGTTAGCGTCGTTGGTGAGGATGTGATCGTGCAAGGTCCGAGTTTGGAGGACGTCTCTCAGACTGCTGCAAATATAGAGCTTTCAACAAAGATGAAAGGGAAAGACCAAAGGGTTTTTCTGGATGGCTTGTATATCTATTCAAAAGAAAAAGGAATTTAGCTGTGCACTTTTATAATGTTCATTATTCGAGTTCTGAAATATACTGCCTTTGAGTTTTACTTTTTCCGAAAAAATTTTGTATGTTCGTTGGATGCTATTCCTAATCTAGCATAACATTTATTTTGTGCCTGAATTTGCTGTATAATGCGCCGCTGTAGCTCAGCATGGTAGAGCAAATTCAAATGTGTTTTCGCATTGGAGTTCAGCTGGCTGTTAACCAGTGGGTCATCAGTTCGAGTCTGATCAGCGGCGCGTTATGTATACATATGATGCAAGTTATTCGAATTGAACAACATCAAGTGCAAGCGCATCTGCGAGTAAATCTATATGCTTACTGGCTAATACATAGCCATTTTTGATCTCACCAGGCGAAATCCATCTGTTCGAAGATGAAAAAAGCCTTTCTCTACGAATTCGCTTTTCGAGCTCCTCTACGTCCAATTCCCTTTCCTCAATCTCTTCTGTGGGAATATGTTTTATAGTTAACAAGACTTTCTTCACCAACACTCGCCTCCCATACCTCTGTGAGAAATCTCGGGCATTTTCGTCGAAATCCAAGATCTTCATCTTGATTTGGACTTTGTTTAGAGCATCACGGCTTGTTAGTAGTCTCTCATCAACAAACCTATCATAGCTCATTTCTTATCGTTCACATGATATGATTTTGCTTCCGTATATGAATTAAGCCTTTTTAGACGCTCGAAATGATAAAATGCAAATCCATTTTCACGGATTCCACATCGAACCATTCTGACTTTCATCCCACTAGAGAGGTTACTAGATAACGATCCAATCAGTTTAATGCCCTCTATATCAACAACTCCGAACAATTCCTCTTTACCGTGTATATGAGAAGTTGAAAGCTCGATTACAGTTCCGATGGCTTTCATTTTTTTAAAGCTTGTTTTTGAGAAACAATAGCAACAAAATTCCGTAGGAGGCCATACTTTTTTACTACACCGTGTGCAAACTGCAACTCTGAACTCACCTTTTCTTAGAAAGTAATGAAATTTTTTCATCAGTCTGCGCCTAGAATCAACACCGTGGCAGATGTACCTGCAGCTGCGAGATTCTGGACCAGACCTGTTTTACAGCCCTTTACTTGTCTTAAACCCGCTTTCCCATCTAATTGCCTGGCTATTTCAGCAGTTTGGGCTACACCTGTTGCGCCTATTGGGTGGCCACAGCCAAGAATTCCACCTCTGGGATTTATGGATATAGTTGCCTCATTGATGTATTTTCCGCCTTCACCTTTTTTCGCAAAATGAAGATCCTCGTAGGATAGAATTTCAAGGATAGTGAAGGCATCGTGTAGTTCAGCGACGTCTAGACTATTAGGTTCAATGGCTGCCATTCGATAGGCGTCAGCTGCGGCTTGTCTGATTGCACTTATGGAAGTAAGATCACCAGCAATCTTGCTGAAACTAGCACAATTTGTTCGCTGTCCTATTCCTTTTATCCAGATTGGATTGTCGTTGATGTTTCTAGCCTTCTTATCTGATACTAGCAGTATAGCTGATGAGCCATTACATATGGAGGAACAATCCAACAGCTTTATAGGCGGTACGATCTTCTTTGAGTTCAATACTTCATCAAACGCTACCGGCTTTCTGAATAGCGCATCAGGATTTTTAGCAGCATTCAAATGATTCCTTACCGAGACTTTGGCCATTTGTTCTTCGGTAGTGCCATACTTTCTCATGTGAGCCTTTGCAAAGAGTGCAGCCCAGTGTACTGGAAGCCCATACTCACCTCTAGTGACGTCCCACATAAGCCTGTGCCCTGTTGTATCGATCTTTTCAGCTCCTACTACCAATGCGGAATCGCATAGACCCGATGAAATATATGAAAAGGCAGAAACGATGGCGTTTGTTCCTGAGTTACACAAATTATCTATCCGGTGAGAAATCTTGGGACTCAATCCCAGCATATCAGAGATAATAGAAGAACTATATTGTTCCAAAGAACAATTCGAAAATATTACCGCATCAATTTCTTCTTTTGCGATGTAGTATCTTGTTAAGATGTTTCTGCAAGGTTCGCAGGCAAGGTCGAACAAAGTTGTGTCTGAGGTTCGACTAAACTTAGACGTCGCATAAGCCGCGATCGCTACTTTACGCACTAGAAAAGGTTGAGAGCATCTCCCTAAAAGAAGTTTCCGGGTCTCCTACCGGGTTGATCTGTATAATAGGTAGCGAAATACCGCATGAAGAAAATCTTTGCATAGCATGTATGCACTGCTCGGAATTGCCAGATATTGTGAGCGAATCTAACATTTCTTCAGATACGCATTTTGAGGCAGCCTCCAATCCCGATTTGTATTCTTCAGTAATTTTTTGAACTTCTAAACTAAAGCCGTTTTTAGAAAGAAATTCGTTGTAGTATTTGCCGACAGCAATGTAGAAAGCAAGTGTTTTGGCTGCGCGTTGGCGGGCTTTTTCTGGTTCTTTATTCGATAGAGCACCAATAAAGGCACAAGCAATTTCAAACTTTCCGTCCCGTTGTTTTACAGCAGATTTGATATTCAAAACTGTTCTTTTTAGTTCTTCTAACGGCCGTAAATATAACAAGACACCATCGGCAATAACACAGGAAAGTGACACCATTTTTTTGTTTAAAGCTGCCATGAAAATAGGCACGGAACGTCTCGGCGGTTTGTATAAAAGTTTGAAATTCTTTATGTTGTAATATGTCCCAGAATAATTGACCCTCTCGCCTGTTATCAATTGGCGAAGGCACTCTACATATTCTTGGATTCTTTCAAGAGGTTTTGAAAATTTTATTCCATGCCACTTTTCGACTATAGCTTCGGTGCTTACTCCTAATCCTATGACGGTCCTATTATTTGAGAGCAGATCTAAAGTGGTGGCAGCCATTGCCACAGTCGCTGGTGTTCTGGCAAAGGTGCTAACGATGGACGTGCCAATCCTTACGCGGCTTGTGATCTGGGAAATAGCACCTAAACTGGCAAATGCCTCGCGTCCCCACGATTCAGGCACCCACAAAGAATCCACATTCTCGCTTTTATCAGCAAGCTTTGAGAAAGAAAGAACTTCGTCCATTGAAAGTAGACTGCCTGGGTTGTACCCTATACGGTGTGTTAGCATTACTGTATGGCCGCGGATTCTATTTCCCTCGTTGCATCTTCGATATCTTTGTGAGAATCAATAGAACGCCAGAACGAATTCTCGTATGTTATGCCTTGCAATTTATTGCTCTTCACGAGATCTGGTAAGGCTGTAACTTCAATATTCCCATTTTCAGGAAGGTGTTGAAATACATCTCTTGTAAAGTGATACACACCAGCGTTTATCCATCTATCCTTGATTACAGGTTTTTCAAGGAAACCAGTAACATTAGATTGAACGTCAACCTCTACTACGCCATAAGGACTTCTTAATGGAACAAGTGCCAAAGAGGCTGTTTTGCTGTTACGTAGCCTATTAGGATCAAGATCTGTGAGTATGTCTCCGTTTACCATAAAGAATCCCTCCTCTCCGACGCCGCCCAAAAGACTTTCGGCATTCTTGAGGGCACCGCCTGTTCCCAAAGGCTCTTCTTCTACTGCATAGCCGACCTTGACCCCAAACCTAGTTCCACTTCCTATATAATCGATGATCTGTTCTTTAAGATATCCAACACATATAA
>JBPYDU010000030.1:0-37502 GCA_051985995.1 Candidatus Nitrosopolaris sp. | reverse complement strand
TTGTTTCTATATGTTTATCCCTTAATAGTATCCAAGACATATTTTAGTTCAGGATCATTAACAAGTCTGTTTAGAAAACCCCTGACAATGTGTCTAATAGTTCTATCAGCCGCTCCCTTTCCTCTATGTTGAGTGTTTACAACGTAATTATAAACAAATGGTCTTACGTACAAGGAGCATACGTCTGCAATCCAACTAAATAATGTGTCTGCCGTCTTATCCGCAATAATCTGTTCTCTTTTGTCCTCAAACATCTGCCCAATTATTCGCACGTTATAAAGATACATCTTTTTCCCAGTTCTCTGATCTGTTCCTGTTAGCAATACAGAATCCCGCTTGTCATGGATCAATCCAAACGATACATTGAAAGGCATCTTGACATGTCCTGACTTTGGCGCATATTCAAACAATTCATCCATCAATGCCTTCAAAAGAATGTAAAAGCGCTCTATTTGTCTCTGCTTTTCATCATCTTTATTAGTAGTCTTTCTAAACAAACCTAATTAGAGCTATTAATGTTAACTCTTTTAAACGACTCTATTGGGTTTTTGTAGAATTGCTTTAGGAAGGGTAATTCCAACTTTCTCTTCCTATCTATGGAAGTTGTGTCCCCACATCCAAGGAAAAGCTTTAAAATACTACAAGGGTGATGTTCTGAAATCCAATCTCTCACATAGATTCTTACGGTTATAACTAATTGCATGAAAAACCTCCGTTAAAGATAAAGACATAGAGCCAAGCTGGAGTACGGAGTCCCAGGACAGTCTATTATAGAGGGTGATAGTTATAATTTATTTTAAGTGTAAGCTGAGAAAATATTATAAAATCAAAGCAGTAAATCCTTGTGTTATGTGGTTGCCAATTCTTGCTATATGGGGATGTATCCCAGAACTTACAAAAAATTGTGTCGATATGACAAACTCCTCAAGTACGTATTTGGGTATAGTTGGAGGC
Organism: Candidatus Nitrosopolaris sp.; assembly: GCA_051985995.1. GTDB lineage: Archaea > Thermoproteota > Nitrososphaeria > Nitrososphaerales > Nitrososphaeraceae > Nitrosopolaris. The sequence continues at coordinate 36,548 of JBPYDU010000030.1, read as the reverse complement.
GCCGCGATAGGTGCAGTAATAGCTTGGTGGATATATAATAGGCAGAAAAAGACCTCACGGAAGCAAGATTATATACTAGAACGAATTGAGAATATCGAAGAGAAGAATAGAAGGCTTTTGACAGAGTTGGAAGAATTCGCGAAACATCACGATAAAATTCTAAACGAACTTTTTCTCCTAAATCAGAACATACTCGCACTAGAAAAAAAGATCGAGAAGCACGGTAGCCGAGATTCAAACCAGTCGAAAGCAAAGTGAATATACTTAGCAATATTTTCGATTTTTCGATTTTCCTTGGGTTTCTATACCAACGACCACTACAACTGTTCAGATGTCTAGGGAAAAATTGAAAGCAAATCCGACATACCATTTAATGATAGTCTAAACTGTTTGCGGCTGCAACTGTTTACGGGAGTTTCAGTTGGAAAGAATAGTAGAAAAGATAAACGGAATTGAAAAAGAATTACACAGATAACAACTATGGGATTATTCAAAATTAAACCCTAATCCATATATCAAGGATAAAGATAAAAATGTCACAAGCAGAAAAGATTAAAGAATTACAGAATAAGGAAAGGAAGAAAGTAAATTATGCCGTCCCCCACACGTTAGGAAGACTGGATGATCGGCTAAAACTGCCACTAACACTTTCGTATTATCGCAATCAAAGAAGCGCAAACCTTCAGGAGTAAATCCAGGTGGTCAATACCGCGTATCCATATTCAATATATGAAGAAGAATTTAAGCGAAAAAGTAATCGAGCATATAGAATTAAATGGTCTGAAGGAGACAATTCCTACCCTATTCGGTTATATTCCTTACTCATGACATCGGGGGCATGTCGTGATTTAATACTTATCTTTCTATACCAAAGGATAATTTAATACCGACTCGGTACTCTCGTATTTTTCCAGTTTTACCATCTATCTTCGCAGTCATATCTTTAACTTCTATTCCATGAATTCCTCGAATTGTCTTGGTTGCCTCTTTAACTGCAGTCTGTGCAGCATCTTCCCACCCTTTCCCAGAACTCCCAACAAGCTCCACTATTTTGGCTACTGACATGCTTCTAAATATGACATACCTCTTATAATAACATAGATGGTTTCTTGTATGGTTTTCGCGCCACTTATTCTTATGATCTCATCATGCCGGGAATCTTAAAGGGAGTTTAGCTGAGTAACAGCTAAGCGATGATCTGCTGTCACAGTCACTGATTTGAGTGAAGAATTTTCTGGTGGGGATAGTAAAGTCAACTTATCAATTGCGCCCATGATTAATGAGAATATTTGTCAAGGGAAGTTTACCCGTATTTGTAATTTCGTTTTACCGTATCGAAAAGATGGTGGTTAACTTTTATAGGATCTACATTAATCACGTAGTCTTGGGTGGATACTGCGAAAAAAGAGAAAAAAAGAATACTGTGACTACGGCTGCTCCCACACCTAGTGCTGAAAACAGAAAGATACGCTTCATACTGATGTTTTGGAAGAGGACAATATTTTGTGGTTTCACTTATTTATGGGTAATATATTCTTTGAATTTTTGGATAAACAACAATAAATTCTAAATTTTATGACAGCATTTACCCGTTATTGTTCATTACATATCCAGTTGTTTTGATAAAATGTGTTTTAGGACTCAGAAGGACTAGATGTATCAAATAGGATTGTACCTTAATTACTACGATCAATATATCTAACAGGAGCCATTGTACATACAGACAGTTTGCATTGAGTTATCGACTTTCGGGGCCGTAATGCCTTCACTGCCTGCGAAAGGTAAAATGTAAAGTTGCGTTTGACCAAAAATTGAAAGTAAGAATTCCGATAGGCCGTCAAATGAAAATTCGAACGAGATACCTAGCCTTAAAGACTACGAGAGTAAAGTGAAGGACCTAGCCAAAAATAAAATGGTTGCAAGAAAAGAAACAATGGCTGCGAATTTGTTAGAGTTTGATTGGAGAATAAATTAATAATCAGCTACTCTACCTTTATTGTTTTTCCTTTTGTCTGCTCCTTTTTCTTGAATGTTACTTCTAGTATTCCATTATTGTAAGCAGATTTGGCTGTTTCGATATCTGTTTCTGGCGGTATTTCAATAGTACGATGGTATTTCCTTTGAGGATCTTCGCTCTTGATTTCTAAAGTGGTATCATGAACATTTATTCTAATATTATCCTTAGTTATTCCAGGCATTTCCGCTACAACCTTAACTTCTTTGTCAGTTGTAGTTATGTCCACTAAAGGTTCTATCTCTCCGCTAATCTCGGGCCTAGTGAAACCACCAAATCCTCTTGATGATTTTACATTCCCAAATTCCCTTACTTTTGGTTTACCGTCAGGTCCTATAGTCATTGAATATCCATAGACTATTGGTCCTACCTCTCTTACTTTTCCACCTTGTGGTGTATTATATTCTCTTACCAAGTCTTTGGGTATTCTTTTTTCTATATCTTCAAACTCCCTTTCCATCTGGCGCCTCATTTGATCAAATCCTCTAAACATATCGTCAAAGAATCCTCCTCCCAGACCTCTTCTTGCTCCGCCAAAGAATCTGCTGTACCAATCATACGGTTCAATATCATCTGAACTCAAATACAATTGTTCACCTATAGGAGGTATAGTATATCTTCTACTTAAGATTTTAGATATACACCTTATCGTTGTAAGACGAGCTCCATAATCAACAAGTTATGCACACTGACCTAGTTTGGTATTGACTACTCACCGCCGCATTACCCACAGACTCTACAATGCTATCACGCAACGACCCTTCCAGTTTCCACTCAAGCTTTGATTGTGACTAGTCTAAATCCGAGTATCAAAGCTATCCCAATAATAGTAAAGCCTGCTGCTAATAATCCACCCTGAGTTTTTGGGTGCACAGCTTTTCCTGATCTATATAGTAGAAATGAGCCAGCCATTCCGATAAACAGGATCATTGTTGTCACAATCGTTTCTCCGATCGTTTGAACCGACCTGGAAGGGACGATGAATGTACTTGTACTCTGCGCTGGTCCCTCTATAATCGAGTTAAATACGCCTGACCCGAGCAGGAAGAATATTACCAAGTAAGTGATAGCAGCTATAAGGGCCAATTGGCCGGTGTTTGGCAGCATAGGCTACCCTCAAAATATTTTCTATAAATAGGTTTGCCAGGTCATTGCAAATATTTCAAGAGAGGGGATGGTCCGTACGTCACTCGGATTTACACACTCTTACGTATTCAGGCATATGTGATATCCCAAGATAAGACACGCATCGTCGTTCAACCTTGCAATCACCTATCCCTATAAGAGTAATGATGGGTTGGGCTCAATTGGAACACCTAAGACTAATGTCTTGGCTTAATATAATTATAATAGTAACTATAAGTTTTATAGTCTGTTTTGCACCATAAAAGTGTATGTGGTTGACTCAACTAAATGTCCCAGAAAGGATATTAAAGATAAAGGATTTTAATGAAGCTTTTGAATTAGTGAAGTTAGCAGTTAATAGTAAATTCAATATGCATAGAGCTGGCTTGAGCCTCATTCTCCAGGGCTTGCCTAGTAGAATCGGAGCATATCATATCCTCGGATCTAATATAATCGTCGTAAATAGAACGATTCTGAACATGATCCAACAGCATAAGTCTATCGAGGAATATAATTCCTATCTCTTTATGTTACTGGCACATGAATATCTTCATAGCTTTGGAATCATAGACGAATTAGAAGTTAGACAAATGACATACGATCTATGTTCTTCATTTCTTGGCATAGACCATCCCGCCTCAATAATGGCGAAGGGAGATCCTTCAACTTTGTTCCCAGAGCTTACTCTACTCAAGGCGGACAGATTTGATGAGCACTTTGAAGTCATAAAGAATTTTGATAAAACAACCCAGGCCCATATACAGTGATAAGTTTGCCGAATCATTATGGTTGACAATACTAATAGATGAAACCCTGTCATTTATTGTATAAGCCTAATTTTTTTCAAATATTAAGCAGACAAGTATCAAAAAACATAACGAATATAACTAAAAAAGAACTAAGTGATAATGAATACTTTTTGATGACAAAAAAAGAAAGAGACAGGGTTTTCCTTTGATAAATTACCCCTTTTGAATGGCTTCTTCCTTAGTTTTTTACATTTCACCCATGCCGCCCATTCCTCCCGGTGGCATGCCGCCCCCTCCTGGTGGTCCACCAGATTTCCCAGAGGCTATTACATCGTCGATCCTGAGGATCATTGACGCAACTTCTGTTGCTGATTTAATGATTTGCTCTTTAACGACAAGTGGCTCGAATATTTCCAATTTGGATATGTCCGCAATTTTGCCATTTCTTACGTCGATCCCAGTCCATTTCGACCCCTTACTCTGTTTTGACCGTAAATCTGTGATAGTATCAATTGGATCCATGCCTGCGTTTTCTGCCAATGTCAATGGAATCACTTCTAAAGACTCGGCAAACTTTTCTGCAGCTAACTGCTCCCTACCAGATAGTGTGCTTACCCAGTCTCTTAGTTTTGCTGCTGCATATGCTTCTGGAGCACCTCCGCCTGCAACTATGACCGGTCTCTCGAGCACGTCTTTTGTAACCATCAATGCGTCATGGACTGATCGCTCTGCTTCGTCAACAACTCTCTGAGATCCGCCTCGAATCAGTATTGTTACTGCCTTGGGATGTTTGGCTCCCTCTACGAACACCCATTTGTCCGTTTCAATCTTTCGCTCTTCCACAAGATCGGCAGAGCCTAGGTCTTTAGCCGTAAGGTCATCAAGGTTGCTCACAACTCGTGCACCAGTTGCTCTTGCCAATTTCGACATATCACTTTCTTTGACCCTACGAACCGTTAAAACTTCGGCCTTCGCAAGGTAATGCTGAGCAATATCATCTATACCCTTTTGGCAGATAACCACATTCGCACCGGTCGCAGTTATCTTGTCAACCATATTCTTTAGCATTTTATTCTCTTCTTCCAGGAATAGATTCATCTGGTCTGGGGAGCTGATGTTTATCTTCGCATCGAATTCTGTTTTTTCGATCTCGAGGGCAGAGTTGAGAAGAGCAATTTTTGCTTTCTCAACCCTCTTTGGCATTCCTCCATGCACAACTTCTTTATCAAGAACAATTCCCTTGATCAATTTAGTATCATGCAAAGAACCACCTGCCTTTTTCTCTACTTTAATATCATCGGTATCTACCTTAGATACTGAATCATTTTTTTCAGAAACTTGAAGGCAGGCACTAACTACCAACTCTGCTATCTGGGCTGATTCCCTAGAGACTAGTTTTGTCTGCATAGAAGTCCTTGCGACCTTGATCAAATCTTCTTTATCATTTTCCCTAATCTTCTGCCCCATGCTGTTGAGAATTTCAATTGCCTTTATGGCACTCTTTCTGTAACCGTCAACAATAATAGTAGGATGAACGTCCTTTCCGATAAGCTCCTCTGCCTTTTCTATCAGAGCGCCTGCTAATATTACGACAGAGGATGTGCCGTCACCTACTTCGTTATCAGTTGCCTTGCTGATCTCGACCATCATCTTGGCCGCAGGATGTTGAACGTCGATTTCTTTCAAAATCGTCGCGCCATCATTAGTGATTGTCACGTCACCTAGGGAATCAACCAGCATCTTGTCCATCCCTCTAGGCCCAAGACTCGTCCTTACTACCTCAGCAATCAACTTTGCGGCAGTAATATTATTTTTCTGAGCATCTCTGCCTTTTGTCTGAGTCGCGCCTTCTTTCAATATTAATACTGGCATTCCGCCAGCTGATCCTTGTTGAATTGTAGCCATATTCATATTCCTCTTTAAAATTTACAAATTATATGGCAGAGTTTGGGATATTTTAAACTTACTGCAAATTTATTATCGCACCCTCTATCGGCCCTCAGCGGAGCAGCTCAAACAGATGGCTAAGCCAGAAAACTATCCAAAATGCGAACCTACATACCTATCGAGGCAGATAATTACATGGAAGTAAGAATTACTTGAAAAGTTCTTCGTACTTTCCTGCTGAAACCTCAGAGTATATTTGTTTCGCAGGTTTACCTTCAATTGTCATTCCGATGCTTAGACAAGATCCGATTACCTCCTTTGCTGCACCCTTTATATCATTAGCGTAGGAGCTATCAATTTTCATTTTTGCAATTTTAATGGCAGTCTCCATAGTTATATTTCCGGCATAGTTGGTGCCAGCTGTCCCTGAGCCTTTGGTTACACCTGATTCTTTGATTATCAGGGCAGCTGTGGGCGGAACTCCTACTTCAACAGTGAATTGCTTTGTTGCGGTATCGACTTCTACTTTGACAGGGACCTTCATTCCAGGGAAATCCTTAGTTTTTTCATTAATTTTATTTACTACTTGCAATACGTTTACACCTATTGGACCGAGGGCCGGTCCTAGTGGGGGGCCAGCACTTGCCTCTCCACCATTTACCAAAGCAGAAACAGTTTTTTTATCGCCCATGCTTTAAAACACAGTTGAACTGAAATATAAATGTCTTTTAAATTTACGATACGATATGTATGAATGATGAACTTTCTGAGGTCTCCTAATTTTCGCGAGGTGTACAATGGGGAGATGTGGACGTGGTTGGATCATGAACTAAAGACATTCGCCATATTTCGGAGCGATCACATCCGGTTTTCGGTTAGATCAGTGCAGAACCTTTTTCAGATAATTTGCGTCTACCGTTACAGGAATTTGATACGGAGAATCAAGTAACACTACTGTCGCTTCTTGCTTTTCATAATCGACTCTAGTTATTTTCGCTTTCATAGACTTGAACGGGCCTCCGATAATTTCTACTGTATTATCAATACTCAGATCTGATACGACAGGTTTTTTCACGAGATAGCCTTCGATGTCCTTGAAGGGTAATTCTCCACGGATTTGGCCTCGCACATGACGGACACCGGCCAATGCCTCATAAGCGATGTTTGAATCGGGAGCCTCTACGATAATATATCCTTTAAAATTCTCCAAAATAAGAATTGAATGAATTCCTATCTTTTTCGCGTTAATTCTATTTTGAATAATGTTTGCAACTATGTTTTCTTGTCCACCTGTTGTTCTGATAGCGAAAAATTTTGAATCTAACACTGGTCTTGATTCCGAATTCTGTGTAGCATTTTGCCGATTTGCTATTGGTAAAGCAGCCGCAGCGCTCCCGCCAACTTCCGCGGCGGATGTCATGACGCCAGTGTCAGAATTTTTCGATGATGTCGCATCTGGTTTACCAGAGGTTGGGATTTCATTACCTTCAAAAAGGTCATTACTACCTTCAATATCTTCTTCATCTTCTTTAATGCTATCACTCATAATTTTTCAATTCAGTACAGAATAGGGTGTCGGATTTTATAAATTTACTTCGTTGGACAAGATTGAAGATCATAATCGGTACTTGCAACATAGGAGGATAATTGACTTACACTGAAGCCGCTTATTCACATGTTGACAGCAAATGTACAGAAGGTGATGAGGTTAGATACACATACTCAATCGACTGGTACTAGCCAATCAATAAGCACATTGAGCTCTTCGCAATCTAACGTTACCCTTATGGGCCCAAGAGGGGATTCCTGTTCGTCCTCAATTATTACTGCAATGCCAGTAGCAGCCGCCTGTTTGTTCAAAAGGAAGTAGGTGCTATCTGCAATACGATTATTAAGTAACACACGTCTCAATACACCCATTGCGGATCTAGACCTAATTTGTTCATAAATTGTACGAAGAGATTCGATTCCAAGTGACCTACTAATAACCCTGCTTCCGTATTGGAACTCCGGCGAACATTCGATTACATTCGCAACTGCAGCAATTACTTTCTCGCGGGACTCTGAGGGGTTAACTGAAGCCTCAACTCTTAATTCAATAGGGGTTGTGACTGATGGTTTTTTCATTACAGCATACCTATATTGTTGCAAATGCCAATTTCATTATAAAATTTCTCCAACCCATTTTTGAACTATTCCAGCGGCACATTCCTTTAATTCTTCAATTGTTAGATTATTGTTTGACAACATTTCATCGGACATCGCAATTGCTTCGCTTATGCCTACGTCCAATTCACGTTTATCGCGCATCGCAAAATCACTTTCGTTCAAAGGGGCATCTCCTCTAGCTCTCTTTTTAAGGTGTTCAAACCTAGTTTGTGCGGATGCATGTATAGCGAGCAATTTAACCTGGCCCAAGGTTCGCATTATCTCAAACTCAGGTACGCCTCTGATGCCATCAATCACGATATTCTGAGCGGCATCGCTTCTAATCTCTCTCCTTTTGATTTCATCTAGTATCAAATGGGCAATTGCTCCTGGACCGCTCTCCAGCCTCAATTTTAACATTAAACTACCTAAGTTAATATCAGTAGGCTCTATGTTCTTTCGTTTTGCCTCATCTCTTATGACATCGCCCATGGCTATAACAGCGAATCCTTTCTTCTTGAGTGACTCGGCAACAGTAGATTTGCCAGAGCCAGGCATTCCCGTAAGACACACGATTAATTTTGCCTTTTTGATATTTTTGTCCGGAAATTCGGTGTTTCTGGTTTCCGCCTCCTTCTTTTTCTCTTCATTGGTATCTTTTTCTACCATATTTACGACACCTCTGCCGTCTACTCTTGGAAGCTAATAAATTTTCGCCGCGCTCTTGTCAGAACGAGATAGAATGTATATTTAGTTATGCTGGCTGCGGCCTGGTTATTCCAAAATAATAAAAAGATACTTGGGATAAATTGGACTACATGAGGGCTTTTATTGCAGCTGATGTATCAAACACCACAGCCATCGAAAAGCTACAGCAAGAATTGATAACTGACGCGGGATGGACCCACGAGCAAACGAGAGCCGTGAATTCCCATAATCTTCACTTTACCCTTATCTTCCTAGGAAATATAGGCTTAGGGGTCGTTGATGACATTAAGATCAAACTGTCAGAAATACAATTTGAGCCAATAAAATTAACTTTCACTGGGATCGGCGGATTCCCTGACCTTAAATTTGCTAGGGTTATCTGGGTAGGAGTAGACGAAAATGGCAACCAAAAACTTGTTAGCCTTGCAGAACAAGTAGTCCTAAAATTGTCAGAGATAGGCATCAAGCCGGACAAACCGTTTACGTCCCACCTTACAGTATTTCGCGCAAAAGGAAGAGGGTTGAATATGCGAAAAGAGATATTAGACAAACATGGGGAGAAGAATTTCAGTTCAGATATCATCGATAAAGTCCATATAAAACGAAGCGATCTTACTTCTTCAGGACCCAGATATACAAATATCTTTACGGTGAATGCTAGATGAAGAGTGTTAACAATATTATTTCCCAAGCGCTAAAGCATTGCCAACCTTTGCCTGACGATGTGGAAAAACTAACGAAGATCGCAATCGAAACTAAGAGCCTTGTTAGTCGTTATATTTCTCCTAAAATAGTGGATGTCATTTTTGGAGGCTCATTTGCAAAAGAAACATGGTTAAAGGACGATGTAGACATTGACATATTCATTAAAATTGATAAGTCAGTCAATGATAAAGAGTTCGGACAACTCGGCGAGCAAGTAGGTTGGCAGTCGCTTAAAGGATTCAATCCTTATATTCGATATTCTGATCATCCATATGTTGAAGCGATTATCAATGGAATTCGAGTCAACGTAGTTCCTTGTTACGAAGTACCCAAGGGTAAATGGAAAAGCGCCGCTGACAGATCGCCTTTCCATACTGATTATATGAAAAACAATTTAGATGAGGAAAAAAGGAACCAGGTGAGGCTGTTTAAGATGTTTTTGAAATCCATTGGTGTATATGGAGCCGACATTGCTACAGGAGGGTTTAGTGGCTATGTCGCTGAAATTATGATATTGAAATATGGTTCGTTCGAGGCCGTGTTGCATGCAATGTCAAATATAGGCGAAGAACACAACGTGATTTCGATCGAAAAGGCTGATGAACATAGTGTAAAGAATTTTAAAAGTCAGCTTATAATAATTGATCCGATTGATCATAAAAGAAATTTAGGGACGGCTATTTCGGCTCAGAGTATTGGGAAGTTGGTGCTTGCAGCCAGATCATTCTTGGCAAAGCCATCTTTTGATTTTTTCATCAAAAAAGAAAAAAAGGTCGTTGGAAATTATAAGGACCTTTATCCTAATTTAGTTATAGTCGAATTCAATTATAAAAAACGTAGTCCTGATATCATAAGGGGACAGCTCAAAAGAAGCCTTAATGCAATTTCTAGGCAACTAGAACTTGCCAATTTTAGAGTAGTTCGGAGTACTTGCGTCACGGATGAAGAAAAAACTGCTGCCTTTGGGTTCTTACTAGAATCCGTTACCTTGTCCGCATACACACAAAAAATCGGTCCGAATGTATTTATGAAGGAAGAAACTGCCAATTTTATATTAAAAAATCAGAAGAAATCGTTAATCACTTGGGTCGATTGCGAAATGAGAGTTTCAAATTTAGTACGAAGAAAAACTACGAATGCAAAACATTTCTTGAAATTGTTATTGACTAAGGATATCGAGAGTACAGGAATCACTAGGGGACTGGTAGGAGACATTCAAAGGCTATTTCGCCTGTATTCGGGTGATGATCAAAAAATAAATGGAATCGCAAAGGAGGCAGTCAAGGACCTTATCACATCGGATCAACGCATATTGTGATAAAATCGATGTAAATTGTCCTGAACTTGTTGCTGTCATTTCTTATCCGAGACAAGCCGAAGACCGAGAATACGTCAGCCGTTTGAAAGAATTAGAAATTATGGGAGTTAGCTCAATTTTGCCCGCTGGAAGCACGAAAATTGGCAAATTTAGTATTCTGGGTAAGGGCGGCGTTGGTCTTGTGGCGAAGGTCGAAGCAAACGATAAAAAAACCTACGCTCTAAAAATTCGAAGAATCGATGCCAACCGCAGGTCCATGGAAAGAGAGGTCAAGTTACATAAAATCGCAAATTCAGCCGGTGTTGGGCCCCACATTTACGCGAACTCCGAAAATTTTATTTTAATGGACTTTATAGATGGTTGGAATATAATTCGTTGGTTGAACCAGAAAAATATTAACTATGATCAAGTTCGTACGGTTGTAATAAGTACGTTAGAGCAATGTTATGACTTAGATATGGCGAATCTTGACCACGGAGAATTAAGCTGCTTAGATCATCATGTGCTGGTTTCAAATAGTGTTTATGCTCACATCATAGACTTTGAGAGTTCTAGTATCGATAGGAAGACATGCAACGTGACGGCTGCTGCTAATTCGCTGTTACTAAACGGTCCTGTTTCAAAAAGGGTCAATAAGAACATAAACCTTGCTGAGCAGGAAAAAATTATTCATTTACTAAGGATTTATAAATCGAATCAAACTAGAGCTAGTTTCGATAAAATAATCGAAGTGTTTGGTTAGGCCGTTTAATAATCTTATTACTGCTAATCTATTAGTCTAAGTATCTTTTAATGGGGTAAAGATGCATAACAATATGATATATGTGGTGCCAACAGACTCGCCCATCGAAATTCGGGAGGCAAAGAAGGTTAGTCTCAAATGAGGTACAGTTATTGACGGTTTTCCCAGTGTTGGGCTGGCCTATGCCATTGCTTCGGAATGTTTTGTACACTCTCTAACGACTGAGCTTGTTGCAGTTCTTGATTCGCCTGGTTTTCCTTCGTTATCAACAATACAAAACGGTACTCCAAATTTTCCGGCAAGGAAGAGCAATAGCGAAGACGATTTCCGATGGGCAATTGAGAAACAGTGTGAGCTTGTCATAAGCGCTGCTGGATTGCCGGATGACGATACTCAAGAGGAAGATGATATTAAAACGACTGAACCGGTAGTATATGCTACTGCAAGCAGCAAGAAAGCTCTCAAGTTTACAAGGGCTGGAATTGGGCAGGAACATGATTGAAAAAAGGTGTGATTGTTTTGTTAGTCAAAGTGTTGAAAAATGCTCCAGATTTTCGAGCGGCAGGAGTGGTTTCGCAGTCTGTCAGTAAACTAGTGCCAGGAGCCTCTTGTGATATCGTGTCTTTACTAAAGGAAGCAGAACTGGTAGAACGAAAACTTCGAAGGATCAAAATTGAACAGCCAAAAACCAACCTAGGATTGTATGGATAAAAAGAATTGTATGAGCGCGGGCAGGCAACTCTATGCATTGGAACTTATATCTCTGTGGAGGATAATAATGATTCATATATTTACTTATTAATGTCAAATCGCACGAAATCCAGATATTGGGCTCTAATTTAGAAGTAGATATACAATTATGGCCGAAGATACATCATCGACAGCCTCGAATACTATTCCGTTTCCAACCTTGACTATTCTATATTTGCCTGCTGAGGCAGATAACATTATAGAGGAAGTGAGTCAGAAGTATTGCAATATAACAGTAGAGGATTGCAATGGATTCTTCCACGGTGGTATAAGGAGACAATACAAAAAGATAACTATTTGGAGTCAAGGAATTGATAGCCTTTGGTTTAATGCAATCATTGCTCGAATTAAGGAATTGGCCAGTGTGGAATTTGTTCCGATTGTATCCGGCGGAATAATGTATTCCCTCTGAACTAGGGCTTGCAATTATCATGTGGCAAAACTATCTTAAAAATTCAATCTGCAGGCTGAGGTTATATTTTAACTAGAAATAATCGGTTGCTGATTGTTCATCCTAGCTTGCAGCTCTTGAAAAATCAAGATCAATATAGTAATCGTTTCATGTCTTTACCATCATATCTCTAATGTAAGGATAAAACAAATTATCAAACAATATGTTTCTATCATATTTATCAGCAGGGGTAAACCCTTTAAAGACCGCACGCCGCAAGGGCAGCATTGACTCCAACTTAAACGCGGGCTCAGCCGCCAACCCAGGCGAGTTCGCGGCCATGACCAACGCCGACGTCCCCACATAAGAAAACCCGAGGTTCTGCGAGGCCCCGGGCATGAGCGCGTTCGAGCTCTCAGACTGCATCGTCTACCACACCTACACCACCTACGCGCGCGGTCTCGATGTGCTGTGGAGGATGTACTAGTGGCTCGACCGGGCGCCGAATGGGCGTAATGAAACTGGACCGTGGTTCCGGCGGCGCGACGAGTACAAATGAGATTCTCGATGGCTGGATGATGGTGATCGTGCCGGCGCGATGACGGGCAAGGTAGTGAATCCAAGCGGCAAGAGTGTACAAATTCATATGCCGTATGAAATCCTAATGTAAAACGCTGGAAGTACTGAGGCAGAACTTGGGATTGGCTGAAAGACTCCCGCAACGGAGTATAGGAGTCAAGCCCGTTTTTTTCTTGATTTGTTGTTCGCTGCTGGCTTTCTCTTGGGCTTCCCCTTCACGTTAAGATTATTCTGAGCAATGGCAGCTTTGACTAATTTTTTTAGGGCAGCAGAATTGATTTTGTCACCCTCGAAAAAATCAATTGTCCGCCATTTGTTGCCTTCAAGACCAGCATTGAAGATCTTACTTGGATCTGGGAGACTCACACCTTGAGAGAAGGTTAGCTTTACCTTGTCCTTATGAGCGTTAGCTATCGCTATTATTCCATTATGAGACCAGACTGGGGTACCCATCCACTTCCACTCTTCGATTATTTCTGGATCAGTGCCACAAATGATTTCGCGGATTTCGGAGAAAGTTTTGCAGCGCCAATCGGTCAGATCTCTGATGTACTTGTCGATAAGTTCGGATGGATTCATTGATGTGTTTCCTTATCCAGTTATAGTTAGGCTAAACAAAAAGATTTCCATGCAATTCGGATAGAATGCCCTGAATGCAGCGAATGTGGGATCATGGGACGGGCATACCGATAGAAATGGAGATGTAGCGGTAGATGCCTAGAGAACAAATTTCCAACGTCGACCCGTTCAATCAACTACGAAACTTGAGGAGAGAGCGCTTGGATTATCCAGAGACAGTCCTCCTAATCTTGAAACATTGATGTCAATACCCGATCGGAGCACACGACTACATAATTTGATCGAGCTTCCCCATATCCTCTCAACACTTGAGGTACTTGAAGCTGGTCTAGGCGGTATACCATCAGTCCAAGATCTGGAGAGGCAGCTCCAAAATCCATCCACAAACCGGTAGAAGTATCACTGCAGCCTACGAGTACCGATGTATACTTGTTGAGAACGGAGGAGCTTGCGAACTATATCGCTACGAGCTATATCGCTCGGCGATCTTGGCCATGAGTCAACGAATGAATCCGAACTTGGCTTACCATAAACAGTCAGAGTGGAGATCAAGTAGGAGAGCTAGTATCCGAATACAATAGTATTGGTGAGTGCGATCCAGCTGGCACTAGAGGATATAATCTATTCAGCAGGTGGAGGATTTTTAGTTGGAACAATCACCGGCTATGCATTAAAGAAACTGATGAAACTAGCAGCAATAGCTCCCAACTAGGATGTGATTCCTCGTTAGCTTCGTTGGACTGAGCCAATATTAGATTATCTATGAAGCTACGATTGCTGAAGGCAGAGATTGAAATTTGAAGTTTGATTTCGACCCCGACGACCATGTTGCCAATGGACGCGTCATCTCCCCAGGTATTTTAGACTACTAGTATGAAGAGTACAGCTATCACTACTTTTCTACTCAGTGAGGCTAAGCTATACTCCAACGTTTGACAGTGTTGCCTTCGCATATTCTATTGAATGGATAAACAAATGACTGTCTAAATAAGCCCTAGGTGGGATTTGGACCCACGACCTAAGGTTTACGAAACCTTCGCTCTGCCGGGCTGAGCTACTAGGGCAATTAATTAGAGGCAGTTGATCATTCATTATTTAATCCTTCATGTGCGTGTATAAGAATAAATGTTGCAATTTTTGAAACAAAAATTAAGACAAAATCAAGTTAAATTAAATATCACAGGTCTTTAGTCGTATCCAATATGAAGATCTCAATCTCCGGCATTAGAGGAATTTATGGGAATGACCTAAATTTGCATGAAGTTATCAAATTCAGCAGATTATTCGCTTCTTGCTTAATTAAACCAAAAGGGAGATGCGTGTTAGCAAGAGATACGAGGCAGTCTGGAAAAATAATACTTCAAGCTGTGTCGGCGAGCTTAATGGAACAAGGAATTGAGGTTTACGATCTCGGTGTAGCCCCTACTCCTATCGTATTTAGGGAGACAAGGGAATATGGAGCCGGTCTCGTCGTGACAGCATCACATAACCCGCTGGAGTGGAATGGACTAAAATTTGTACTTGATGGGAGAGGGATTTACGAGAATGAATTGGATCTAATGCTGAGAGGCACAACATGTACGCCAGACACATTTGGAAAATCATATGATATAGAATCGGACTATAATAACGAAATTTTTGATTTGATAGTGCAAAAAGAAACAAAAGCAAACAAAGCGATTACATTAGGTTTTGACCTAGGCGGTGGCGCCACATGCAACTATGTCGAAGGGCTTTTTAAAAAACTCGGCCACAAATTTCGGTGTGTTAACGATGTCCCTGGAATATTCTCAAGAGGTCCCGATCCTACTGTCGATGCTCTGTATGAATTACGTACTTTAGTACGGGAAAATAAGCTAGACTTCGGATTTGCGTTTGATTTAGATGGCGATAGACTCGTGGTGGTTGATAACGGAGGCGAGAAATTGAATCCAGATTCAACGCTGTTGTTATGCGTAGCCAGTGCTCTCAAAATGGGAATGAAAAAATTTGTGACTAGTATAGATACTAGTGTTTCTGTCGAGAAATTAATAAAATGTCATCATGGTAACTCTGAATATTCAAAAGTCGGGGAGGCAAATGTTGTTAAGAGAATGTTAGAACTTGAGGCAGATGCTGGCGGGGAGGGGAGTAGCGCAGGATTTATTCTTCCCAGATTCAATTTGTGCAGGGACGGATTGTTGGCGGCAGCGACTGTTTCTTCGTTGGATAGGGCAACGATAAATGAATGTCTTAGATTGGCATCGGAGTACGTCCAAATCAGATCAAAAATTCCTGTCAATTCGACTGTGCATCTTAAATTGCTCGATAAACTACTTGATCTATTCAGATCAGAATCATCTCAAATTTCGACGATCGATGGTGTTAAAGCAATATTTGACGAAGATTCTTGGGTACTTGTAAGATCATCAAACACTGAAGATGCGATTAGAATATCAGTTGAATCAAAAGCTAACAATGCAAAATCTCTTTACAACCAGGTAATGGAGAGGGTCAAATTAATTTATGAACATATTAAATGAAAGAGAGATTATCAATATTATTGTTTCTAAAATTGGATCAAAGGGTGATAATAAAAGAAAAGATGATGACGTGTCAATCCTATCCCTACTAAACATGAAATGCATGAAAAGTCTCATTCTAAAATGTGATATGCTAGTTGAGAGTACTGACGTGCCTCAAGGAATGTACCCATGGCAAATTGCTAGGAAGAGCATATCTGCCTGTGTCAGTGATCTATCAGCAAAAGGAATCAAACCGCAAGTTTCGTTAATTTCTGTAGGCATTCCAAAAAAGTATTCTAAGGATGAGATCGATGAGCTCGCAAAGGGGTTTCAGATTGCTTCTGAGGAATTTGATGTCAAGATAGTGGGTGGCGATACGAACGAATCCAAAGAGCTAATTATCGACTGCAGTATGATAGGATTTTCAGAGAATAGCAGAGCAGAACTTCCTGGTAGAAACGGTGCAAAACCTGGTGACTTGGTAGTCGTTTCAGGAGAATTCGGGTACACGTCATCTGGTTTGAAAATTCTAACGAAAAATGCGAAAGCGTACGGTGACTTCAAGAAGAATGCTATCTCGTCTGTGATGAGGCCCAAGCCCGCACAAAAGTTTGGGATATCTCTTGCAAAATATTTCTCAGCATCAATGGATTCAAGTGACGGTTTGGGCATTTCCCTTTATGAACTTGCCAGACAAAGTAATGTTAACATTCTCATCGATAATATTCCTTCAGCAAAAGGCGTATACCAATTTGCTAGAAATAATCATCTAGACTACAAACGATTGATTTTTTGTGGTGGAGAAGAATATGAAATAGTCGGAACCATTGCGCCGGCAAGTTTGAAGAAAGCAAAGTCTACAGCCCGACGTTCAAACTTGAAATTGTTTATTATTGGCAAAGTAGAAAAAGGAGAGGGGAAAGTATTTCATTTGGATACGAAGACAGGAAAACGTGTTCAGCTCCAGGAAATGGGTTATGTTCACTTTGATGCTCGTAAAAGTGATGATAAATGAATCGTCTTGATATTCTTGGATACGTGACAGTACCGCAAATACCGACAGGATGATAGTTGGTGTAGAATTGTAAGTAAAGTTAGCATTGTTTCAGTAATCTTGTAGCAATGGTAAAAATTCTCTTGTGTCCTCTTTCGGAAGCGTGCTGACCGTCAATAATAGTGAACCTGTACAAAGGGAAGGAGGATTGGAAATTCCGATAAGGCTTAGAGGATACTAGTTGGATTAGGACCAATAGGTCGAAATAATTTGCCCCTTCGAAACACCATTTTAGGTGTCAATCTTGGAAAAACGTCACAGTCATATATTACATTTAGTAAAGAACGAAGTTCAACCAACTGCTATTGGTGAGAAATGTAGACCTGATTTATTGTATATTGGATAGATCTCAATTGTTACCTTTTGCTACATTTCTCCAGATAATTATACCATCATGTTTTTAAAGATCCATAGAATCCTAATTGATGCCGATATCGTCTATGATTTAGGACACGTTCGGTAAATAGCCGTCGCAGACTGGGTGTAAGTCCCAGTATCGGCCCAATTTTCTAAAGCAAACTAATCGGCTAGTCGCTAAATCCACCCAACAATTCAAGGACTAGCAAACGATAGATTGATTCTCAATTACAATACAAGAGAATATAACAATTAGGATAGAATTGACGATAATTTGCCATTCGATTTTATGTTATATTCCTACTTTATTTTAAATCTAGTTCTAGTTTCTAAGCACATTTGATCTGTTCCTCTCGGAGAGAGCTCACGATTTCATTGTGCATTAAGATGTCGGCATTAGAAAGCGGACCCTAATATCAAGCCCCCAACTGTGCGAGACACTAACCTCTTAAGCCTGCGTCTGTTGAATACAACGTCAGCTATAACGGTAGCAACATTTGCATCTAGTCCTTCCTCTTTATCTAGAATTTCCACAGCGATAATACAAATTCTTCCTCCGTGTGTTGCTTGAAGTCATCTTCTCTATCCGTCTATTATGAAATACCTCGGTCTATATTCAAAGAGATAATCGAAAATGCCAGATTTTGTAGAACTACTTCAGCTGAGGCAGGGGGGTCCCACCAAAAGCAGATGCACTGGCCTGTCTGCCCTAATCGACATTTCAAATAGTTCTTTTACGTCGTCGAAACCAACAATTCCATCAAATAATCCACGCCTTTGCCATATGGCCGCATTAATATTCCTTTTATTTCCCTCAAGTTTTGAAACCGGGTTGTTATTAAATATAGATATGAATCAATCGCATTGGGCTTGGGCCTTATTATTACGCTGTTACTTTGTCCCTTCATCTTTTTCTCGTAGAATATAGCATGCATCATCCAACCCCCATCTGCAGTGCAGCTATCTTCTTGAATGCTGTTTATACCAGTTACATTCACGGGAGATTGAGCTATTTACAGCGATTTGTATTGTTATATATGCTAAACTAGGCTACAATTAACATATTATGTATGGATGTTCGTGCGACTCTGTCTATTGAATTTGATTATGGGGCACTAAGACTATTTGCAATTCTAACTACGTTAATATAGCCGCCACGTGATAAATTTACTTCTCTATTCATGTCCACTGAATTCGCTGACATTACCCAATATAAGTGGGGGGTCGCGCATATATTTAGCAGTTATAACAACACGTTAGTCCATATAACAGACGTTAGCGGTGCTGAAACGATCTCTTTTAGTTCTGGAGGGAGGCATGTAACGGCCGACCGGTACGAATCTTCGCCGTACGCTGCAATGAAATCAGCAGTTGCCGCGGCTGATGGTGCCAAAACAAAAGGGATCAATGCCCTTCACATACGCGTAAGAGCTGTTGGGGGCGTCGGGCCGAGGATCCCAGGCCCAGGAGCTCAAGCCGCGATTAGAGCTCTGGCGCGAGCTGGTTTCAGGATTGGTCGAATTGATGACGTTACTCCAGTACCTCATGACACTACACGAAAGCCGGGCGGAAGGAGAGGAAGAAGAGTTTAAGGACTTTTACCAGTACCAATCTAAAATATCTACAAGAAGACATTCGTACTTACATGAAAAATTAAAATCAGATCATTATTGGCCATTATTAACTGGACATAAAGCTCTCTTTGTTTAGATGGAGATGAAGATGAAGCACGAGACTAGAATTTTCTGCCATCTGTTGTAGCATCCATACACATGCATACGCACCGCATCGCATATCTTACAATTTCCATCAGACATTGATATAACGGAATAATCTAAGTAGATTTCATAATTAGTTGTTCTGTGATGACTATACGATTCAATCAGTATGAATACGTAAGACCTTACAAAGTGCAGTTTCCATTTTCTAGGACCCGTTGTTATCATTGTTGTTAAAATCCCCTTACCTGTTGGAAACATAGCAGGTGCCCGTTTCGTTTTTCTTCTTTATTACATTGAAGATTTCGAACGATCCAGAAATATTCTTCAGATTGCTAACCAGACCTAACCTTCTTAATTCAAATTGATTTGCAATTTTCAATTTCGTAGATGGGGATATAATAATTTGATCGCTATCAGATATGTCCGTCAATCTGCTGGCAATGTTCACTGTATTACCAATGGCAGTATACTGGACTCTTTTTTTAGTCCCTATATTATCCACTGTGGTAAAGCCAGTGTTAATTCCACATTTTATCCCTATAGATATCTTTTGTGGAACATGTTTTTTCCATATATTTACCCATTTTGATTCTAGCTCCTTGAATCCTTCTCTTAATTCAACAGCCGCATGAACAGCACAAATCGCATCGTTTGTGTAATTCTTATCTTTGCTTTGAAACCCGAAAAGAGCCATCACCCGATCTCCTAAAAATTTGTCTAATACGCCACTGCGTTCACAAATGATATTTCTCGCTAGCTCAAAGAACTCTCGTAAGAATGGGACAAGTAAGGTTGAATGGGTTTTAAGTATATCGCACAAAGAAGAGAAGTTCTTTATATCCCAAAAAACCACTGTGAGTAACTTCTCTGTTGTAGTCAAATCTCCTTTTTTGTAAAGACCTTCGATTATCGACTTATGCAAATCCGGATTCGTTATTCTAGGTCTTGATTTGTTTATTAATCGCGAAAGTTTGAGTAGTTGCTCTACTTGTAAATCATTGGAATTTTTTGACATAGTACTGTTCCTTATCATCTGCTTGTCGTCCTTATAACCAAGGCAGCTACGTTAGGACAGGGAGTGCCCCAAATAGGTAATATACCGTATAGATTCCGTACTATACGTATTTTAAACTATGCACTCTCCGTAAAAAGAGAAAAAGGGTTGACCTTTATATTAAATCGAGTCATTGTGTGAGATATACTGGCCTAAGTGACAATGCCACGAAAATATCGGTACCAGTCCATAAGTTGGAGGTCAAGGCATGAATAGATAGAGAATGAGGTTTTAGTACTACTCAGAGGAGAGCAGACGAGAGATTCGGTTGGGTCTGTAAAACGGGAGAAAGTGTTCCTTATTTCATTTCTGGAGCAATTTTTATGAATGCCTCGCATTTTTTTGTCTTGAACCTTACACCCAACCAAGAAACAAACTTATCCTCAAATTTCTTTCCTTTTGAATTATCAATTTGTTCTGAATTAAGCTCGTACAACATTTTTACAAACCGGCCCGACAGGAATAACTTGGCAAAATACCATCCTGCACTGGGGATCGGAGAGTCTAGAAGGTAATTGCGATTATCATCATTGTCAAAATTGCAGCTCTTCTGAAATTCTTTCAATATCTCTTTTGCGATTTTACTATCTGATTCAAAGTCGACGGTCACAAAATCGATAAGAAAAGCACCAATCAATGGCATAGCTTCATTTCTATGTGGTAGGGTTGTCTTCATTTTCGTACTTTAATTTATCAGCAAAGGAAACCAATTTACCATGATCCTCAATTCTGATACTTGTATTAACCCTGATATTCATGCCCACCGACCGGAACAATGCCAACAATTCTCCGCCCGATATTCTTTGGCTAATCTCTCCAGCTTTAATTAATTCGACAATTTTACCAACTATCGCCCTTGTTTGAACTGGGAATTGAGATTCTGCAAGAGTCAGTACTTCCTCACCTCTGTAGTACAGGTAACTAGATATAATTTCCCTATTTGTTCGAGGTTGACTATTCTGCTGTTTCCTTGCTTTGAACTTCTCGTTTGTGGCAGCTTGCTTCTGTAGCTCTTTCATTTTTCGAGCCTTAATAATCGTGATATCTGGATCTTCTTCCTCAGACATTAGCCCTTTATCACCCCTAACGGGATTAATCTTACTACTTTGGTTGCTATTCCGAGCGAGTCAGAGACGTCTACAACCGCATCGACGTCCTTATATGCATCCGGTGTTTCTTCAACCAATCCCTCCTTCGTTAATGCCTTGACATAAATACCCTTTGATTCTAATCCGGTTCTCACTTCGTCAACAGTATGACTTCTTTTTGCTGCAGATCGTGACATTGTTCTGCCTGCTCCATGTGCTGTAGATCCAAAACTTAAATTAAGAGACTTTTTATTACCTATAAGAATCCAACTTGCAGTTCCCATAGATCCTGGAATAAGTAAAGGCTGTCCAATTTCACGATATTTTGCGGGGATTTCGTCCATACCCGCAGGGAATGCTCTAGTAGCACCCTTTCTATGAATAACTAGATCACGCATTCCTTCTCCATTGATCTGATATCGTTCCACTTTGGCAATATTATGGGCTACATCATATACAAGTTTCATATTTAGCTCTTGTTCACTCATACCAAACACCTTTTCAAATGTCTTTCTTGTCCAATGGGTTATCATCTCCCTGTTGCACCACGCAAAGTTTAAGGCAGAATACATTGCCTTTCGATAATTCTCGCCTTCTGATGATTGATTAGGCACGCATGCCAGTTCTCTGTCAACCAATTTAGTGCCGTACTTTTTCAAAGCGATTTCGGAAATACGTAAATAGTCACTGCAGACTTGATGTCCGAATCCTCTCGAACCGCAATGAATCAAGACAGTCAACTGGCCTTGTTCGTTAATCCCCATAGCTTCTGCAGCCCTTTCATTAAAGATTCTGTCAACCTTCTGTATCTCGAGAAAATGATTACCAGATCCCAAGCTACCTAATTGTGGTGCGCCACGCTTTCTAGCGATGTCCGAAACGCTCTCCGGCTCCGCTCCTAACATTTTTCCTCCTTCTTCGCACACTTCTGAATCCTGTTCCCATCCATATCCCCGTCCTATAGCCCAGTCTACGCCTTCTATAAGGAGTTCGTCGAGATCTGCTTTGCTCAGTTTAATCCTTCCCTCACTTCCTACTCCTGATGGAATAGCCCTAAAGAGTTCATTTACTAGATCTTTTAATCTGGGTTTAAGATCTTTTTCAGACAAACTTGTTTTAATTAATCTTACTCCACAGTTTATATCGTATCCTACTCCACCCGGGCTAATAACACCCTCATGAAGGTCGGTAGCGGCGACTCCACCGACGGGGAACCCATAGCCTTCGTGTCCGTCTGGAAGAACGACAACATGTTTCTTTACCCCAGGCAATGTTGAAACATTTGCTGCTTGATGAATAGTTCTGTCAAGAGTCATCTTCGAAATAAGAGCGTCGTTGGCATAAATCGTAACTGGCACCTTCATGTCATTAGAACCATCCATTTCTATTCGGAACTCAAACTCATTAATCTTGGTGACTTTGTGGTTACCGATTTTGGTTACTAATTCACTCATGGTCGTGAGGAATTGGGCTGAAGTCATTATAAGCCTTGCTTCGATAATCGCTCACCAATCAAGAATTCTACGTCATTGGTTCGAAAAAGTAATCGTCCCCTTAGTCACCTGTTTGAGTTGGGGTTAGTCGTCGGATGGCATTGCGAGGTTGCAGATGAAAACGGTTCCGTCTTAAAAAGGCTCTTACCCTCGTTGATTTTGCGTTTTTGCGAGTAGAACCATGAAAAGGATTGTTGTTTTCCGAAAAGCTTTATTTTCTTGTCTTCGGCGGACTTGTATATGCCAATTCTTCCGATTGATACCGGTCGCTACGGAAGTCCTCAAATCAAGCGAGTATTTGAAGAAAGAAACCGATTACGATATCAGCTAGATTTTGAAGCCGCAGTAGCAAGTGCACAGGCTCAAATTAAAATGATTCCGAGAGGTGTTGCGAAGGAAATTGTCCAAATGTCGAAGTCTGACAAGATTACCTTAGAACGAATCGCTAAATTAGAAGCAATTAGCGATCATGATACAGCAGCTGTTGTGGAAGCCTTAAGCGAGAGGTGTTCGGCGAAATCGAAGCCGTGGATACACTATGGTCTAACCAGCAATGACCTCATAGATACTACCATATCGATGCAGACGAGAGATGTCTTTGGCATTATTGAACCCAAAATTTTGAAACTTGCCATAATTTTGGCCGACCGCGCATTTGAATTTAGGGCACAGCCAGCCGTTGGAAGAACACATGGACAGCATACAAGTATTATCGCATTTGGATTGAAATTTGCGGTTTGGGCTGCAGAGATGGCAACTCACATTGAAAGAATTGAAGAAGGAAAAAAACGCTTCTTGCTTTGCAAGACATTAGGGGTCGTAGGGACAGGTTCTTTAATGGGAAAGAGAGCTTTAGAGGTACAAAGAATAGTAGCAAAGAACCTACATTTGTATCCAATAGATGCGGCAACGCAGGTAATTCCGCGTGAACGAATTGCAGAGATACAATTTTTGATCGCACTTGTTGGGTGCACACTTGAGAAAATTGCAACTGAGGTTAGGAATTTACAGAGAACCGAGTTAGGAGAGGCGGCAGAACATTTTAGAAAAGGCCAAATGGGAAGCAGCGCAGTTCCTGTTAAACGTAATCCCATTAAAAGTGAGAAAGTTTCTTCACTAGCAAGGCTACTTAGATCTCTGATTGACGTCTCATTGGAGAATATCTCGTTATGGCATGAAAGAGATCTATCAAATTCGGCAAATGAACGATTTACACTTCCAATGGCTGCAATTCTGCTCGATGAAATGTTGAATTCATTAACGAGTGTCATTGATGAACTAACAATAAACACCCAGCGTCTCACCTCGAACTTGGACATGACAAAGGGTCAGATCTATTCAGAATTTGTTTTGGATGCGCTGGTCAAAAAAGGAGTCCCTAGAATTACGGCGTACAGGGATATTCAAAGGGTAGCATTTTCGGCAATGCGTAGAGGAGAGCACTTCCGTGATGCCATTAAAAGGGATTCCCATTTAGCGAAGAAACTATCGCCGGAAGACTTAAACTATGTGTTTGAACCAAGTAACCATCTCGGCGCCTCATCAGAGATCATCGCTCATGTCGTGAAAAAGGTAGGCCTTACAAGAAAAAAATATTTTAATCATAAAACCTAACTTTCCCTTAGATCAATATTTCCAACTTTGAATGTCAAGTCTTTGAAATTCTTGTGGATTAGTGAACCATACTGGAGAGCCTTTTTAGGCTTCGCTGCGGCTTCCTGGGGAACACCAATCATTACAGCGACCTCCCTGAGGATATGTTTCCGAGTGAAATCATCGTCACCCTTGATCTTATTATTCATAGGAATCTTCAGAGCAACTGAGATAAATTTTTCTGACAGGAAAGGGTGCTTAGCTTCTATGCCAAAGTCTGTTATTATCGATTCGACCTCCTTCATGAGAATGACCTCATTTTCGATCTTTTCATGTATTAATTGCAAAATTCTCGCATTACCATATCCGTAAATCGATCGGAATCTATCGTAACCACAGAACAGTTCATCACACCCATTTGCAGTTAAAATTAATCCTAGGCCATTTTGTCGTGCTAGCATCCCAAGATAGTAAAATGCTATGCAGTTTTCAAAATGGGAGATATTTCCACAGCCTAATCTCTGCCATATGTATCTCTGTTTATTTTGGAAATCCTCCTTTTCTAATTCTAGTAACTTATGAGCTAAACCCAACTTTGTCGCAATCAGTTTTGAAAATTCAATATCTTGGGAACCAGGAAATCCTACAGTCAATAGTGTGACCTTAGTTCCTATATTATTGCAGAGTTGTGCAAGCAAGCTACTGTCAACACCACCAGAAAAGGCGACTGCTAAAGATGATTCTTCATTTACAATTTCTGTCACAGCATCGACTAACGCGTTTTTTAAGTCTACGACTAGCAAATTTAATAACTTCTTCATAGATGAGCTTATAAAAATTTAGAGTGTCGTATGAATCATCTTCAACCTTCCAGAATTGCTGCAATGTGGATTTTCCAACTTTGAAATAAATAATACAATCCTTATGGGATTCATTTTGGTTGTAGTGTTCACATCTTGCTTCTGTACGGGTTTCTAATCTTTCTGGAATCATCCATTGGGACTCTTTACCCGTGATACTCCGATCTGATTTAGCCATGCCCACAGATAGTAGGAATATATTAGATCAAATCATATAATCTTGTGCTTGGAATTAGATATTGATCAGTACATCTTGCTCACAATTTATCCTGCTGCGGCTATTTTCGGACTCGGATTTTTTGCAAGGAAGGCTAAGATAAGTGAATCACTGAAATATGTGTTTCAGGGCTCAGCCAGTATTATATTTTCGATAATTTATTTTGCAGCCGTACCAAATGGAGGTGCACAAGGCCTTGCTGTAGTACTATTCCTCTTTGGCGTACTCTTGTTTTTGATGGCACGGAAGTATGTGATACATCCTGAAACAGATGGACGCCAGGAGCGGAATGCCACTTCAGCAAACGGATCCTAGGACTCCCCAGTAACTGCTAGAGTCGAGAAGTTGATAGGAGGACAACCACGTAAGTAGTCCACACATTTTTACCCTTGAATCTTCTCTCGATGCTTTATTCATGAACATTTTTCTGATGTAGTGTAAGGTAGGTAAGTCAGATGGGAGTGTTATTATCATAAATTAAGAAAACCAAAAAAAGACAATATGATAAGATTTGCCAACGTGGCAGATCTTATCGTGTCGATTAGTCTGAGTGGTATTCTTTCTTATGAAGCACTAGATTCTTAAGTGTTCCAAATAGGCATTGACACTTTTGACATTTCCATTCGTTTGCCTTTGCTTCTCGAAGGTTAGAATAAGTAGCTTCCTTACCTTCATACTTTTGTGTTTAATAATTAGAGATAGTATCATCGGTAATTGACTTTGTAATACGGCTTAATTATTCACCCACATCTTGATATTAGTTATGAGTATTACTAGTATCTTATCACGGGATCATGTTAAAAAAGTATAGAATGTTTGATATTAGTCATGTCAAAAGCGTGGCAACAGCGAAGTTCTCCGAAGAATCTCCGGGAATTATAGACGCTTGTAATTATTATGTTATAATCGACGTTGGAGGAAGAAAGGTTTTAATTCACTCTTATATTCAGCTAGCGTTGGACAAATAATGTTCCTAAGTCGCCGAAGGATTGTTCTTATCGCGGTAATCGCAGCAGTTGCGATAACAATTGTTCTTTTGCCGTTGATTCTTACAATTACTCTTCCAGCTAATTTAAATGCGGTAAGCGTAGCTCTTGCTAAAGTAGAAGTCGTAAATGTTACGGGCAGTAGTTTGATCAACCTGAATGTATTATTTAACATTCACAATCCCACAGATAAGACGTTAACAACTTCCGGAATCGATTACCAGCTATTCGCAAATAATACTCTGTTAGGTCAAGGATCGGTATCCTACGCAGATGTTCCAGTTAATGGAAGACCTCAACTAATGTCGAACACCACGACACCAATACAATCACAATTTCAAGTTGTCAACTCTCATTCGAATTCCCAGATCTTCAAAGTACTGCAGAATCCTGCAACACTCAAGCATATCAAATGGAAAGTCGAAGGTATCGGAGATTTGGAATCGGGATTTAGCTCATCGTCCAAACAATTTAATGCCACGCTTTAATCTAAATCCGTCGACGATAAAGACTGTCTCCTATCTACGATAGACACTTCGGTTCATGTATGATTCACATTTATGGTGCGGTCACCGGGATTTGAACTCCCGCTCTATCTTTAACAAGATAGAGTCCCGGGTTACGGGCTGACCTCGTATTCATGGACATGAATTACCTGGAAGGCCAGTGTCCTAACCAAACTAGACGATGACCGCATACATACGTCCAAGTAGCCGAGCATATTGTAGATATTAAATCTTAACGATTTAATCTGCATAGTGAGTATACACAATCGCTATTTTTCAGGGAAAATGTAATTAAGAAGCATATCAAGTGCTTTACTTTTTGCTTTTTTTTTGTAGTATTCTGAATTTTTTCTAGGAGTCTCAAATCCCCTTTCTTTTTCAACTTCATGGACAGGTCTGTGATCTAAAGCTCCGTCGAACTGAATTCTGTATCCCTTAAGCTTGGATATTACTACAGAGTCGTAAATATCTCTTAGCCAAACAGAACCGACGAAATAGACATGGGGCGGATTAACCCGAGTTTTTAGTATATCTAGAACTCGGTCGAATGTTTGGGCGATAGTCTTTGGGCCGGAATCTATCACAATTATTTTTTCGTCAACCCCCCCTTTCAATAATGCTTCTTTTACCAGTTCCGCAGACTCTGGGTTTACGACCACATAAATAGTGGTTTTATGCTTATCTGGCTTCGAGCGGGTAATAATCCTCAGGGTGTTCATACATACTTTTACCCGTTCAAGCATGTAATCAGGTAAGCTACGTCCATCTGCAGACCTTCCTCTATAAATAGCATAAAGAATGATCAAATTACCCTCCGTAAAGCGGTGGTCAGACATAATGTCTAATTCGGGTCATCAAAGGTTTCACATTTATATATTACCGATAGATGTGGCATTATATTATGTTAGACGTTATTATTATCTGGTGATGGAAGAAAATATATTTGATGGAGGGCTGAAATTTTATGACATGGATGAAAACCTGGGACCGCAAAAGTGCCTGACCATTCGATAGGAAATAATTTTAATTGGAGACAAACGAGGTCTCTGCTTGTAAGAAAAAGATTAATTGAATACCAAACTCGAACCTTGACTACTACCAAGATGCGACTTTCTTAGGAGCGGAAACTTGCCTTTCCAACTCATCTAAGCGCTGTACTGCCTCGGGAATCCCACGTAATTCAGAAAAAGATTTTTCGTGCCTAATTCTTTGCATGACCGCCAAAACCTCTTCGGTAGTTACGCCATGTTTTATGTCGTATTCTATCTGCTTGGCGCAACTCGATATAGTACTATATTTTTTGAAATTACGTTTTTCAAAAGATGAGGCGTCGGGAGAAATGCCTTTGATATAACGGATGATAATCTTTTCGACATGTTCTAAATGCCAATCCTTCATCGCAAAATTGTTGGGTTTCATTTGCAGTCTCCGTCTCAACGTTCTATTACCAGAAAAGGATATTTAAATGGATGTGTAATAGATTAATCCCATAATCAGTTAATGTATGATCCTTCTTTTGTACTCTGCTGACCTTCTCCAAATATAGAAGTCTAATATGTAATAAAAGTATATAACAGGTGAAGGTGCAAGTCCATTGGCATGCAATTCGACTACGAATTATTGGACGATGTAAATCTCAAAATTTTGGACAAGTTAGGTGAGGATTCATCAACACCGTTCGTAGAAATCGCGAAACAAATTGGCATATCTGACGCAACTGTACACATAAGGGTCCGTCGTATGGTTGATGCAGGAATAATCAATAAGTTTACCCTGTCTGTTGATAATGATCGACTTGGATATGATCATCTGGCATTCATGGGTATCAATACTGAACCGGGTTCTGTGGAAAACGTAATTGCTGATCTTTCCAATGTGGATGAGGTATTGGAGGTTCATGAAATGCATGGTACCTTTGACCTCATGTTAAAGATCCGTGCTAAGAATTTGGAACAGATGAGAGATATTGTTGAAAATAAGATCCGTACACTACCACATATCCTAGAAACCGAATTGATGCCTGTACTGAAATCAAGAAAAGAGGAACAGATAGTCTCCTTAAAAAAGGACATTGCTACTAAAGCAGAATCTGCTGAGACAGGATCGCTTCGGTAAAATAAACAAGAACTAAATCCAGAAGCAAAAAGTAACCAAGTAATTTTTGTATGGCACAAATATTACACTGATTCCATATATCTTCTGCCTCAGTAATATTTTTAATGCGTCTTTTTATGTACAATGATTTCAGACCGGCACGGACAAGGGGAACTTACTTTTTCTAAATTTCAGACAAAAGATCTTGGGCCAGTTGTGGTTCGGATTACGGTGTGACATTCTGTCGTTTGGGGAGATTCTCGACTAGCTCTACATATTTAAGCATTCGGACATCCTAGACGGATTTACGTTCGAGCTTTTCGGATCCCCAACAGATTTCTTTTTTTTATTTTTTGTTATAGTATAGCTGCATATGCATAATGATCCATTAGACATCGGCGTACATGGAAAATTCGTGAGGATGTGGTCTTACTGCTACTTCATTGTGTTCTTTGATTTCGTGTTCAATAATGCTATCAATGGCGTCGTCGCCGAAGATTGGTTTGAGGAATGTCCTGTCGCTCTCTAGCGCCTCATAGGCTTCTCGTAGACTCGCAGGCAGCTGCTTAACCCCAAGTTCCCTTCGTCTTTGTGGGCTCATTTTAAAGATATCTTCATCAACAGCATTGCCCAATGGTTTCTTCTTGATAATTCCGTCTAGTCCAGCAGCAACTATAGCGGAGAATGCAAAGTAAGGATTGCATGAGGGGTCAGGCGCCCTGAACTCAATTCTCTTCATCGCAGCAAATTTTTTGCCTTTGTAATGGGCTGGGATCCTGATTATTGCTGATCTATTACCCCTGCTCCATGCAATATAGACAGGCGCTTCATATCCTGGTACCAACCTTCTGTATGAGTTGGTAGTCGGTGCAACAATAGCAGCTAATGCATAGGCATGGTCAATGATCCCTCCACCAAAATAACGAGCAGTTTCTGACATTTCCGCATATTCGTCTAGATCATCAAAAAAGAGGTTCTTCTGTTTGTCCCAGAGGCTGACATTAACATGCATACCTGAACCATTATCGAGGGCAATCGGTTTTGGCATCATCGTAGCAATCATATCATATTTTTTTGCAATATTTTTAACAATATACTTGTAGCTTTGAACAGAATCGGCTGCATTCATAAGTGTGTCGTACCGAATATCAATTTCACATTGACCCGCAGTTGCGACTTCGTGATGATGCGTATCGCAAATGACACCAAAATCGTTACTGAGAACGTCTACACATTCATTTCTATAATCCATCAGCGTGTCACCGGGTGCACTTGGAAGATATCCTTCTTTTAGTCTTAGAACATATCCTACACCCTCGGTGGACCATGGCGCTTCTTTCGAAGTTATCTTATAGCTCTGACCGTGATAAGGCGTCATAGTGTTCACCTCGAGTTTATCAAATACAAAGAATTCAACTTCAGGCCCCCAAAAAGAGGACTCGTACCCTTTTTCTCGAACATATTTGGCTGCCTTGGCCGCGATCCCCCTAGGGTCGCGCGGAAAAGGATCTCTCTGTGAACCGCCGGTTAGGATATCACAAATTAGTCTCGCTGTGGAATCCTTCTCAATCCACGGAATGGTGGCGTATGTCGATGGATCTGGTCTAAGAATTAAATCAGATTCGTGGATCTCTGTAAAACCACGAATCGAAGAGCCGTCGAGTTTTGGAAGACCATCCTCGAAGTCTTCTTCGTGAAACATGTTGGATGCCATAGTTGTGTGATGGAATCTTCCGGTAAGGCCGGTAAACTGCAAATCAAGAAACTTGATCCTATCATTCTTTAACTTTTGCATCACTTCCTCGGCTGTAAATGACAACTGTTCAATCTTACCGTCAATTACTTTATAGGGCAATCGCAGTATCTGTTATGATAGCAATTAATGTCATAATTAAGCTTTCAAGTCGTATACCATATCACGCCGGATTCAGCGGCTAGATCCTGCGAGCAAGTTCCGCTACTAATTTTGTTCAATTTTTAGTCCATAGTATAATTTGGGATGGCTGTTTTGTCTTTATTTTTATTTTGGATTACTAACCTTATAAAGATAGATTGCTTCTAACTCATAGAAAGGCTTATCATCCCAAATTCATTTCGTTGTTCTATTGCAGTTGTTAAATTGATTATCTTTGTTTGCTGAACTTTTCTATGATGACAGCAATGCATTTAGTTGCCTTGTTAAGGAGATCAATTCTTGCGAATTCATTCGGTGAATGGATTCGTGCGTAAATGGAAGTACTTCCAACAGAGACACATGGAGCGCCGAGTATTTTGACAAACGAATGCATAGGCCCAGTTCCGGAGGATGAGACGCTAACAATAGGTTCAACACCAAATGATTCTGCGGCGGAATCTTTAACCTGTTTTACAAAAGGTTGATTGAGAGGTGTTCTAGATGCAGATTCTCCATGAATAAATTTTATTCCAACATCGCCAAACCCATTACTTTTTAAATGATTTGCTAGTCGCTGGAGCTGTCTTTTGGGATCCATATCCGGGACTAACCTAAAATCGAGTTTAGCCAGAGCAGTCGAAGGAAGAACAGTTTTCGCTCCTTGACCGACATACCCTGCCAATAGGCCAGCAATGTTACATGTTGGCATACCTACGAGAGCCTTCCTGACTTCAATTCCTCGCACATCGTTTACGAATTTGTCGACTCCGTAATGACTTTTGAATTCTTTTTCATCAAACGGTTCTAGAGAAATATTATCCACTTCGTCAGGGGTGAATTCTCTTACCTCTTTGTACCAATCCTTGATCAAAATTTTTCCATTCGTGCTTCTTATGGTGTTTAATGCTTGGATCAGACGCCATGCAGGATTTTCAATCAAAACTGCTAGGCTAGAATGAACATCTTGAGAAGGTCCCTTTGCGATTAGCTCCACATAAAGCAGACCCTTCATTCCAAGGCTTATAATTGGTTTATTTTTTTCGTCAACATATCCGAATTCCCAAATTACCCCATCAGCTGCAAGTTTATGTTTGTATTTGGAAAGGTACTTCTCTATGTTCACACTCCCGATTTCCTCTTCACCTTCTACGATGAATTTTATATTGCAAGGTACATCACCTGTTTTTTTCACAAAATACTCTACAGCCTTAATACGCGTTATTAGCTCGCCTTTATCGTCCGCAGAGCCTCGCCCGTAGATATAATTACCCTCCACCTTACCACTAAATGGATCTGAATCCCAGAATTCTACAGGCTCTACTGGCTGAACATCGTAATGGTTATAAAACAATATAGTCTTCGCGTCCGGATTCATCTTGGATTTAACTTCGCCGTAAACTATTGGAGCGATAGCCTCTTTCTTCTGGTTTGACTCGTGAGGACTCAGATTCAACACCTCGGATCTTATCCCTGCTCTGACCATAATCTGGAATACTAAGACCGCGCATTCAGTCAACCCCTGCTTTTTTGCCGAAATACTGGGTTGTCTGATCAAGGTTTGAAGGTCAGAAATGAGGCCTTTCATTTCAGAGTCCACCGCTGCACCCACACTCTCTCTCATCAATCTGAAGCTTTGCAGAATCAGGTTAAATCTTTTCTAGTCCATTTATCTGCGACCATTTATATTTATATTATAAACAATTAGGGTCTGTGAAGCAACATGCATTTATAACCATCATGTCTTTTTTCTATTTTCTATATGTCTTCGTCGTCGTCATTAACTACGGATGAAAAGAGGGTTTTTCTTTCTCCGCAATCCATCGCTGTTATCGGTGCCTCTGAGAAGGGAGGAGTCGGGAATGCTATTTTTTCTAACATAATAAATGGGTACAAGGGAAAGATCTATCCGATTAATCCTTCCAGTCCTACGGTATTGGGTATCAAGGCTTACAAATCTGTCCTTGATGTGCCAGAAGACATCGATCTCGCCGTGGTTGCAACTCCTAACAGAATTGTGCCTACGGTAATGGAAGACATCGGCAAAAAAAAAATTAAGGGTGCGATTATTGTGACTGCTGGATTTAAAGAAGTTGATGAAGAGGGTGCCAAATTAGAAAAATATATCGGATCAATTGCGAAAAGCTATGGAACTCGAATCATAGGTCCAAATTGTCTCGGAATTATGAGTTTATCTGAGAGCAATATTATGAATTTAACATTTCTAAAAATTACCCCAATGTACGGTGGAATAGCGCTTTTATCTCAGAGTGGCGCAATTTGTGCAGCGACTGTGGAAGACGCGATAGAACAAGGAATCGGCTTCTCAAAAGTGATAAGCATGGGTAACAAAGTAGATATGGATGAAAATGATATTCTTGAATTGTTAGCTGATGATGTCGAAACGAAAGTTATCGTGATGTATCTCGAAGATATTCACGACGGAAGGCGATTTATGGAAATTTCAAAGCGAATCATTACTGAAAACAAGAAACCGATCATAGTGATAAAGGCGGGCCGGACTCCTGAGGGGGCAAAGGCGGCTATCTCTCACACCGGTGCATTAATGGGCGCCGATGAAATTTATGACGCCCTTTTTGTTCAATCATGCGTAATTCGAGTAGATACCATGCAAGAGCTGTTTGAACTTTCCACTGCATTTTCCAAGCAGCCCACACCTCCTGAACCAGGTGGAGTTGTAATAGTGTCTAATGCTGGTGGCCCTGCAATTATCTCTACTGATGCGTGCTCAAAGTACGGCTTGAAAATGGCAGATCTATCCTCATCAAGAGAAACAATTGCTAAGGTAATTCCGCCACATGGGTCGGCGAGAAATCCAGTAGATATAGTGGGAGATGCTGACTTTAATCGGTTTGAGAAAGTTCTTGTTGAAGTGATATCAAATCAAAGTGTCGGATCGATAGTTACAATGTGTACACCCTCAGCTACTTTGGATTACGACGATCTGGCTAGAACAATCGTTAAGACATCAAAAGGTAGTGGCAAGACAATGCTTGCCGCATTAATGGGACTTGCAGAGGGTACTAAAAATAAGGAAATTCTTTCCGAGGGAGGGATTCCACACTTTATGTACGCTGAACCTGCTATCCGTACGCTCGAAGCAATGTATCGCTTCAGAGACTGGTTAAAAAGACCCGCCGGTAGACTAAAGATATACCACGCAGATAAGAAAAAAGTAGGGGCAGTCTTGGAAACTGTGCGGAACTCTGGGAGAAAGAACTTAGTTGAAGAGGAAGGCTATGAAGTCCTTGCAGCTTATGGTTTCACTACTCCAAAAACCGTTCTCGCGAATAGCAACGAGGATTGTGTATCTGCTGCTAACAGTATCGGCTATCCTGTCGTATTGAAGATTGCATCTCAAGACATTATCCACAAATCTGACGCGGGAGGGGTCAAAGTTGGTCTTATGAATGATGAACAAGTTCGAACAGCATTTAGTACCATACTTCAGAATGCGAAGACGTACAAACCAGACGCGAAAATTAAAGGAGTACTCGTTCAAGAGATGGTAAAATCTGGCAAAGAAATAATCCTTGGTGCTAAGCAGGATCCAATATTTGGTCCACTTGTCATGTTCGGTCTAGGTGGAATATATGTAGAAATTCTCAGAGATGTTGTATTTAGGCTGGCCCCTATAGATGAGCATGAGGCCAGTCAAATGGTTCACTCAATTAAAACGATTAAACTTTTGAAGGGTGTCAGAGGGGAAAAACCCTCGGATCTTGGAGCCATAGTCGAGAGCCTGCAGCGCCTTTCTCAATTGGTGACTGAATTTCCTGAGATCGAAGAATTTGATATAAACCCGCTGTTGGTATTACAAGAAGGCAAAGGGGTACGGACGGTGGATGTTAGAATAAGCCTAAAGAATTAAGCCAACTTCTTCCCGCATTCTTCACAAAATATTGCACCCTCTTCGTTCTGGTACCCACATGATGCACATTGGGAAGGAATATTGGTGGCAGGAGTACGCATTCTTTCACCGAGGAGCACAATGTCTCCAATTTTCGAAATGTTCTTCCATAACACTTCTTCAGTGACCTCAGTGTCAGAATTCTTGTAGCTATTCTCTTGCTTGGAGATCTTTATACTAATATCCATGTCTCCTATTGTTGATTTGCGTAGTCCAATTTCTAAAACTGTGCCTACCAACATAGCTTCGCTATCATATGCGGTCATACCAACTAATGATTGAATTGAAATGAATCCCTCGTGTGTAGGGGACGTTGCTGTTGTCGTTTCGGCTGCTTCTACAGAAGTATCAATCCCGGTTACTGACTCTTGCGCGTGAACAGCTCTACTCTTTTTATCATTAGAGCCAAAGGCTTGTTGTTGCACTTGTGGCTGTTTGATTGAAGCAGAGGAACCTGTTGGTTCTTCGGGAGAATTGAATTTGCGGTATTGAGATATCGTATTGTTGCATCCTGTGCACTTGTACTCGCCTTTTTCAATTAAAGTAACTCCTTCACCAAGGTCTTCATTAGGTCTTTCATAATTAATCGTTGGAGAGCCCTGAAATTCTTTTTCGCATTTGTTACAATAATACTTTGAAAATCTATCCTCCTTCAGTCTACCCACACCTGCAAGAAACAGATCAGGACCTCCAAGGTTGCCCTTCTTTTGTTCCTCTTCAGTTATTTTCGCAATAACATAACCGCCAGACCCACGCAATTTCTTATCAGATAAATCGTCGCCTTCAATCATCATTTATGTATACGATCTCTATCACGAAACAATCGTATTAGTATTTCGTATTCCATAAATGATAGAGTTACGTTACTACGCGGCGCACATATCCCAAAGATCGTACCCAAAAAGATCAAAACTCATACGACGAGCCTATCGACCTAATCTTTTGAAGAGAGGTTTTTACGAACTAGAATATTATCATGTTTGTATCAATGCATATTGCATATTTTATTGCCTTATACACTTCTCAGAGCTTCTCCCAGCACAAGCTTAGAAAAACACCTTGCTCTGGCCTTCTCGTATGCAAGGAGGACAACCGACCATCATGGGAGGGAACAGTCAGCCATAACATCTCTAGAAAAAAAGGAATTCTGACATTATCAATAAAGAAACGTTGAATGAAGCAGATAATGGAGAGATGCATATATGAATATACAGATATACAAGTTGGTTACACTCCAATAGAAGCACAACTATATCTGCGTTAGAAATGGCTCAAAAATAAATTACGCCTGAGGCCAAGGCTAGGAAAAGGACAGGAAAAGCAACAGGATTATCCTTATGATTTAATCAAGTGGTGACCCGAAAGACATTACATATATATGCATGGCTGGGTTGAAGCTCCTAAACTGATTTGGCTTGAAGTAGATATTCAGGTTCAGATACTCTTGATATTCAGTGTCCCATTAGTAAATAATTCTCCGTATGCCTTATATCTGTGTAATTTA
>JBPYDU010000029.1:0-3726 GCA_051985995.1 Candidatus Nitrosopolaris sp. | reverse complement strand
TATCCTTGATCATCCGCTGCCTAACACCTGATTTCAATTGGGAATATTTCTGTTGATTATAAGAAGATGAAATAAATCAAATAGTTGTAACATCCATGATGGGTGTATGTATTAGTAAAAAGCTTTTCGTAATAATCTCAGATCTTCAAGAGACGATCGCTCTACGACCTATTTTTTGATTTATTTTTTGTGCGGCAATTGCAGAACCTAGCGCTCCCAGATATAAACCGACTCCAATGAGCAAGTTACCGTTAAAGCCTATTATCATAGATGAAGTCGCAGTTAGGACTGTTCCCACCACTGAGGCAATTACGTTTACCCCCCAAAGAAGTGTGATATCTTCACCACGAGAACCACTTGCACTTCCTTCATTACCATGCAACTCTTGTTTTAAGCTGTTGGAAGCAGAAGAAGAAGCCATCCTAGTAATAGATGGAAACTGAAATCCCATAAGAAAACCAGTCGGCGACAAGAGTGCAAAAGCCAAGGCAATCCTCTCTGGCAACTGCAAAACTATTGCGGATTCTATGATGCCTTGCAGGAAAACAAAGTAAAGTAGAACTATTACAGCAAGTGGAGGTATAGATATTATTATTGCTCTGTAAGGGTTTTTGTGAAATAACTTACCACTCAAATATGCGCCTATTCCAGTAGAAAGCAAAATAGAAAAAAGAATGACAGTCAAAGCCATAATAGGAGTACCAAGTAACAGCAAAAATTTTTGAATGAAGGTTATTTCCAAAAAAATAAAACCAAGCCCAATACACATCGCAAAGACAAGGTGGAATCGTGATGAGGACGTTAATCTAATCTTGTTTACCCTTGAATAATAAACCAACATTAAGCCAAGTACTGCAGATACTCCAAGTACGGTTTCTATTAGCAACACCATCTGACTTGGAACTAGCTGCGTCGCAAAAAAGAATGGAGAATCGTCGGTAGGTGGCTTTAACTCAAAAAAACTCGGTCTTTGGGGATCGTAACTTACTTGAATCGATTGTTGATGTTGTTGCTGCTGCTGATCATAATTATTGCTATTGTTTCCTCCACTTAATAGCAACCTATCATATGGGGGTTGTACATATCCTCCTGGCATTGCAATTACTTTAGCATCACCTTTGTTAACTCTCTCTTTTATCAAAGCAAGTTCCGAGGAAGTAAATGGGCTATTTTTTATCACTAACAGTACTGGATAGAATGTTCGCAGAGGGTTCGGTCCGAATGTTAATCCAGGGCTATCTTCGACCACTAAAATCTGCTTACTAATATCTTGCTGATTGCTTGTCCCTTTTTCATACTCCCGTAACGCCTCAACGGCGAGGGGAATCAACCTTGGCAATTCCGTACTCCAACGCACCATGACCAGCTTTCCGTTTACTCCGTTTAAGTGATTCAAATATTGCTTGAATGCCTCGACGGTGTAAAGGTAGTTTTCTGAAAGTGCATATCCGCCTGCTAGCTGAGCAGCCCAAGAGTCCACAAGTTTTATTACTATTGTATCGTATTTTGTATTTGTGGAGCTTATGAATCGTCTGCCATCGTCAATAGATAGTTGAACATCCTTACGGTTGTACAAATTTCCTGCAGAATCCCCACCATATTGTTTTACAGCAGATACTATCAACGGATTCAATTCCACAGCTGTCACATTCTTAGAACCTGCCGACAAGGCTACTAAAATATCCTCTCCGCCGCCGCTGCCAATAACTAAAGTTCTACTATTGTTCATTTTTGACATTTCATACGGCATGTAATCCATGTATCCCTTCAACCACTGTCTATCAGAAAAAGATCCATTCCATTTCAATATGGGCGTGAGGGCATCGGCATCTATAAGAATTGAGGCCAGGTCTCTCAAGCCGGTCTTCCTAATATCGCCGGCATGTTTGACAACATCGATCCTAGAAAAAGAATTCCATTTAGTTGATACGTCATTATAGCCCGAGGATAGATAACGAAGCCCTTTGCTTTCTCCGGGTTGTATTCCTAGTATGTTTGTATGCAAGTTAGCAGCTAATAAAACTGCTGAAACAAGGAGTACAATGAAACCATACGCTGCTGGCCTCCTTTCGGTTATAAATCGCTCCGAAATTTGTTTCTGTCTTTGATTGAATGATAAAGACGCGTATGCAATAATCGGAGGTAACGTGCCAAAAAGACTAATCACGAGCAATACAGATTCTGCCCCCAGTCCTCTTATGAGTGGATCAAGAATAAGTGTAGCCGCCGATGCTCCAGCCAAATCAATAAAATAGAGCTTAGTTATCTGGCTTGGCATGGCAAGGTAAATTAATGCCATTGAAAGTCCTGCAAAAAAGAAAGGAATTGATGATGCCAAAAAAAATAAATAAATAAAAGCAATACTGGGGGGAATGACATGCCCTATAACAAATAAGAAAATTGGCAGTGAAACTGCAAACCCAATTGTAGACTGAATTATTTTATTTGGCAACTCTTCTCTTTTCATTCTATTCTTAATTATGTGAACGAGCAAGGCTCCAATTCCTAGTCCAAAAAAAGCAACGGAGATTGCCATGAAAGCGTAGTTATACCAAAGTATGATTGAGAAGATCCTAGTTAGTGTAAGTTCAAACAACAAAACACACAGAGACAATATGAAAAGAGACGCAAGAAGAAAGGCTAGTAATGTATTTGAACGCATCTCAAACCTAGCACAAGTACGCTTCATATAGGTATTTCGAGTGTAGAAGACTATTGAGAGTGTAATTAAGTCCTTTATTTTTTGCGAATATCTGGCCGTCTAATTTAGTTAACAAATTTTTTAAAATACTCAGGGTCACACAAATGACTTGTCTGCGAAGACCGGTATACATTCCCTTTTCAGACAACGGCATTTCCTTACGTATCTCTATAAATGGGACATCAAGTCGTCAATTACGATAATATGAAGATTGTAGCAACAAGCATCAAGATGACATGAGGTTATGAAAATACGCCAACAGATGGATTTGACTACAACGCTTTAACTAGCCTTGTCATTTTGTCGAGACTGATCTCAAAGCCAAATCGGCTCTCTTCTCTCTTCATATTTCTATACATACTCATCATAAGGGGAAGATGTCTAACCATGTTTAGTTTGTTTTTCATCTTTAGTCTCACAATTCTATAAACGTGATCGTAGTAATCGAACCTCTTTAGCACTTTTATTCTGTACTTTTCAAAATCAAACCCGCTGCGCTTGGATCCATCTAAAACTTCCAAAAAAATATCACAACATATTAGCGACGGAATAATTCCCTCTCCCAACATTGGGAAGACACATCCTATCGATTCGCCTACCCCTATCACATTCCCAGCAAAAAACGGCTGCATTCTTTTGGGAGGAGCAAGGCGGATTGGTCTTCCTATTTTTTTTAAGACCCGCGCTTCAGGATGAACCGCAAAAAATTCTTCAACTCCTGCATACCTCTTGTCGATATCTCCAGCGCCTACGTACCCACGATTATTGTCAAGAGGGAAATACCAAAAATATCCCCTTGCACCTTTATAACCAATAACATAAAATTCATCCATCCCATGAACATTTTCCACCAGATACTCATAGGCAGGAATAATAAAATCTTCATTAGATCGTGGAAGTAGTGTGCGATGCAATCCCGTGCAGTCAATAACATAATCATACTCGATGAATTGAAAATTCTGTGGTGTACATTTAAAGCCGTATGTAATTTTCGAATCCTTTAATAAATCATGTTCCCATTTTTG
>JBPYDU010000028.1:0-12520 GCA_051985995.1 Candidatus Nitrosopolaris sp. | reverse complement strand
GTGATGCCGAGAGTACTGTTAGTAGCACTAGTCCTACTAACAGTACAAGGAGCAGTAGCCACACCAACAATGCTAATGCTCAGCATGGCGCCGGTAAATTGGAAGCCCCTGTTATTTGTTTTAACCCCGCACTTGAGCCTAGCGGCGCTACATTCGCTACTTCAAACAGACTTGGGTATCAAAACCACCTAATCATCGCGAGCCTGAGGGGATACTTGCGGGAGATTAACTTCGATTCCAACGCTCAAAATACTATATTTGAAGGATACGGTAGGCTAAGGGATATCACTGAAGCTCCTGACGGTTCCCTTCTTGTCGCCACAAGCAATAGAGACGGGTTCGGTATCCCAGGGGCAAACGATGACAAGATTTTAAGAATCGGCTAACTCTAGAGCTAATCAGTGAGCAGTTAGATTTTGTACTCTAAGAAAAAATTCCGCGAAATGGGTCGTAAGGAGCGCCTAAACTACTTGAGAAAAGCAGCAGATCTCTCTGAGAGGGACATTGATACAATCATGCACCCAAATGCGGCATTTAGTTTTGACAATGCCAATCAGATGATAGAAAATACAATCGGAATACTATCACTCCCTCTTGGGATCGCAACAGGATTTGTGATAAACGGTAAGGAATACCTGATTCCAATGGTTATAGAAGAGCCCTCCGTAATCGCTGCTGCAAGTAAAGCAGCGAAAATTGCAAGCCAGAGAGGGGGGTTTACGGCAACCAAAGTCGATGGAGCATTGATGATAGGTCAGGTGCA
Organism: Candidatus Nitrosopolaris sp.; assembly: GCA_051985995.1. Classification (GTDB taxonomy): domain Archaea; phylum Thermoproteota; class Nitrososphaeria; order Nitrososphaerales; family Nitrososphaeraceae; genus Nitrosopolaris. Next base: position 11,757 of record JBPYDU010000028.1, on the reverse strand, counting down.
ACTAGTCTCCATACCACCTCTTCTCGTGGGGTCAACTAAGAAGAAGATTTTACTTCATAAGAGGGAATTGCTACGCTTGGCAAATTCCAATAGCAAATCCGTCCTGGCAAGAGATCTCCAGGTAAAAGAGGTAGAAGACAAGAGTCAAAATATGATGGGGAACATGCTAATCGTCGAGTTACTTGTTGACACTAAAGATGCGATGGGAGCCAATGTAATAAACACGATGTGCGAGGCGATATCTACAAGACTCGCAGGGTTGACAGGTGGCAACGTCATCGTAAGGATACTTTCAAATTATTCTACCAGACGCCTTGTTAGATGCAAAGCAATTTTTGCCAGAGATCAATTAGGGGGAGACGCTGTTGTAGACCGTATTTTATATGCTTATGCTTTCGCGTATTCTGATCCGTACCGTGCAGTGACTCATAACAAAGGCATAATGAATGGTATAGATGCAGTAGCGTTGGCGACAGGACAGGACTTTCGCGCTATTGAAGCCGCAGCACACGCTTATGCTGCTAGGGATGGGACATACAGATCTATGACTAGATGGTTCAAGACCAAGGACGGCGATTTAGCCGGTGATCTGGAGTTACCATTAGCAGTTGGTACAGTTGGCGGGATAATATCAGTTCATCCAATGGCCAAACTTGGTATAAAGATTTTAGGCGTTAAAACAGCAAAGGAGCTAGCAGGAATACTAGCTGCAGTTGGACTTGCTCAAAATTTGGCTGCAATGAAAGCCTTGGTATCAGAAGGTATTCAGGCAGGTCATATGAGACTGCACGCTAGAAATGTTGCGGTGATGGCAGGGGCCAAAGGCAATTTAATCAAGTTAGTAGCCGAGAGGATTGCTGATGAGAAAAATGTGAACATACATCGAGCCAAGCAAATTATCGCGTTGATGACCGAACAGAGCATTAAAAATAATAATAATAGCTACAATAATAATAAGTAAATATATGCCTCCCATCAACAGATTTTGCAATTGAATTGTCTAGCATGCCTACCGTGAAATTTGCAATTCCAAAAGGTAGTATTGAGGAGGCCACATTCAAGATCCTCGAGGAGGCGTGGCAGAGCGTTAGCGGCCGAGGACGGACTTATCGAGTAAAGCTGAGCGACCCTGAGATAGAGGTTAAGGTTTTGCGGCCCCAGGAAATACCGACCTACGTACAGGAAGGATTCTATGACGTTGGAATCACAGGTAAAGACTGGGTTAGAGAGGCGAAAGCAGACATAACAACGTTGCTAGATCTAGAATACGGAAAGGTAAAACAGGTTATAGCCGTCCCAGAGACGTTTGCGGTAAAAGACTTGACGGGGCTGATTGAGGAATTTGCAACAAAAAAGAAGCCACTACGGATATCTTCCGAATACCTCACAACTACTGCTGCTCATATCAAATCAAATCAGGCTTACCAAAAGCACTTTGGCAAACTAGATCCGATGATAATAACACCATGGCTAAGGGTAGGGGAAAACAAGAACGTAGAAATTTTCCTTTCCTTCGGGGCTACCGAAGCAAAACCGCCGGAAGATGTCGATGCAATATTTGATATTACTGAGACTGGTACCACCTTGGGACAGAACAAACTAAAAATAATTGATTTTGTTATGGAATCTTCAGCAGTATTTGTCGCCAATAGAATCGCCCTAAGAAATACAAAAAAGAGAGAAAAAATCGCAGACATGATCGCCTTACTGAGGGGTGTAGTCGAAGGCCGCAAAAAGCTTCACATTTTCGTCAATGTAAGGAAAGAAAATCTAGACCATTTGTTGAAAAATATGCCTGCTTTGAAAAAACCGACGGTTAGCGAATTGAGCGAGCAGGGATGGTTCGGTGTCAACACGATCATTGACAAGAATGAATTTATCAAACTTGTACCGATGATGAGGAAGATTGCACAAGGCCTAGTTGTTATGGAGCCCAGGCAAATTTTGCCTCTAGATGAGATAAATCTAGATGAGCATGCTTGATAAAGACGATTATAATAACGAACGCCAAAACAGACGCATCAAAATTGCGCAACTCGGACATTGGTATATCTTACCAGTTAATTAAGAAAGTATCTACTATCATGGATAATGTGGTTCAGCGTGGCGATGCTGCAATTATAGAATATACTGAAAAATTAGACGGAGTTCGTTTGAATTCATTAAAAGTTACCGAGGAAGAGTTCGAAAAGGCGTACTCTATTGTGACGAGGAAACAGATTCAAGCTATTAACGTCACCAAGACGCGCCTTATGGAAAGCGAAGTTTCGGTCATGAATAGCCTAAAAGGGATCACAACTTTGTCGGATGGGATAAAGGTACATCGATTAATTCAGGCGATTTCTAGTGTTGGATGTTATATTCCCGGCGGTAAAGCCCGTTATGCTAGTACGATGGTAATGTGCGCTGTCCCCGCAAAAGTAGCTGGTGTAAAGAGAATAGTGGCAATATCACCCCCGTTAAAGGACGGAACAATAGATCCTCTAACCCTTGTGGCAGCCAGGATCTGTGGGGTGAAAGAATTTTACAAGATGGGAGGCGTACAAGGGATTAGCGCCCTTGCTTACGGAACACCCAGCATAGAAAAAGTTAGTAAAATTGTTGGTCCCGGGGGAATGTTTGTTACCGCTGCCAAATTTCTGGCCTCAAGAAAGGTTTCGATAGACATGGTGGCAGGACCTACGGAATTACTGATTTATGCAGATTCAAAGTCCAACCCAAAATTGATCGCATTGGATTTAATTTCACAGGCCGAGCACAGTTACGATACCTTTTGCGGTCTAGTGACTGCCTCAAAACAATTGGCCGAACATGTCTCTTCCGAGATAAACTACATTCTTAAAACAAATATTATATCTCGTACTGATATCGTAAGGAAGAGCTTAGAAAAGAACGGGTTTATTGCTATCTGCAAAGACCAACCTACTGCGATAGAATTTGTAAATGAAATAGCGCCAGAACATTTGCAATTGATATGCAAAAATGCTCGAGCCATATCTAAAAAAATAACATCATCAGGACTTGTACTAATCGGTAAATATACCCCATCTTCAGCTAGTGATTATTGCTTTGGGTCCAACCACATTCTGCCGACTCTTGGCTTCGGGAAATCTAGGGGTTCGCTTTCGGTTCTCGACTTTTTAAAACTAGTGTCTACCATCGAAGCTACCAAATCCGGACTACAGAAAGTACAAGACAGTATTAAAGAAATTGCCTCTGCTGAAGGACTAGTTAATCATTACTTGGCCGTGCAGGAAAGAATGATAGCCAAATGACAAGTTGGCTATCACAGAAATTAGATAAAATTTGCAAACTTGATACTTACACTAAGCCGGAGAGAATCAAAGATTCAATAAAGTTAGACGCAAACGAGAATTTCGCTCTTGACAGCAAATTCATCTCGAAAATAGCCTTAAATGCTATAGAGCAGACTGATCTGCGCGAGTATCCGCTGGATCAATTCGAAGACCTTTATGGACAGCTGTCAAATTATTCTGGTGTCGATAAAAAGTATCTAGGGATCGGCAGCGGATCCGATCAAATAATTGAAATGATCCTTTCCATCTTCGGAAGAAATCAACATGCCAGCATTTTTACTCCGACATTTTCTTATTTCATAAATCGATGCGAATTGCATGATATCGCGTTAGATAGGGTTCCGCTAACCAGAGACGACAATGAGCTACCTAAGATGAAATTCTTGAATAGTGCCACTCAATCGGATATAATATACATTTGTTCTCCTAACAACCCTACAGGAAATCAATTTGGTGAGGAGCTGGTTTTGGAAATCATAGACAGACTTAAAGACAAGTTGATACTGATTGATGAAGCGTACGTTGAATTTGGTAATTATAATCTAGCTCCTCATATTGCGAAATACGACAACGTCGTGATATTGCGGACCCTTTCTAAAGCATTCGGGTTGGCTGGAGCCAGAATAGGATATCTTATTGCGAGTGAGAAATTTGCGGAGCTATTTAGAACAACAATCCAGTCGCCTTATCCTTTAAACAGTTTTTCGCTAGCAATAGCAACCCTGGCCCTCTCTCATCACGACTATGTGAGACAAACTGTCGAATTAATTAAGAGAGAACGAAAAAGAGTATTTGAGGAGCTCTTTGATATGAAAGGCATAAAGGTCTTCAAATCCGATGCAAACTTTATTTTCTTTGAATCAGATGATAATTATGGAAGAATTTTAAGTGTTTTAGAAAAAGACAGAATATCTGTGAAAGCGTTCGGGGACCTTTATGGACACAGAGGCTGCATAAGGGTTACAATCGGAACAAGTGAAATGAACGATAGATTTCTCAAATCAATATCCATGGCAATTTAAACAAGTTGAAAGACAGATGGTGTGCTGCCAATCATGTAAAAAAATTGAGTAAATTATCTTTAATGAAACCTGAGTGTGTTCTATTTGATGTTGACGGATGCCTAGTCGACATAAGGAAATCTTACAATACTGCCATTAAAAAAACTGTTGATTTTACACTCCAGTATGTTGCTACCGCAGCGAAAGGAGTAAAAGACAACTTCACACTTGCAAATCTGGTTTCGGATAATTTAATTCTAAAGTTTAGACAAACAGGAGGTTTCAACAACGACATTGACACAAGTTATGCAATATGTCTTGCAGAGCTTGCTAACCCTCACAAAAGTGTTACCAGCGCCAGAAGGTTCCTATTTAGGGTAGCTGCAAATTCCGATGAAGATGGAATAATTTCCGTTGAAAAATTTCTAATGTCTTTAAATTCATCTGCTACCATCATAAAGGACCTTAAAAAACTCTTAGATTATCCTTCTCCTGCATATAGGAAGAGTTTTATTGCAAATGTATTCGATGAATTATTTTATGGACCAGAATTATTTAAAAAATTGCACAATTTTGAACCGAAATTTTATTTTGGAAAACCACTGATTGAAAATGACAGGCTAGTGATAAGGAGAGGAACGATGAAACTCCTCGCAAGGAGATTTAGTGGCAATCTAGCTTTAGTTTCAGGCAGAAGCAAATTAGCGGCAGAATATTCTCTCCGGCCAATATTAGACACTCTCAAACAAGACTCCTCAGTGTTCCTAGAAGATGAAAAAAGGAAGTATGCCAAACCAAATCCGTATGCGATTATAAAGGCTATGAAAAGCATGGGCGCAAAAACTGCGATTTACGCCGGAGACTCATACGAGGACTTAATAATGGTCAGAAGAGTAGAGGAAAAAACGCATCTCAAGATTGCCTTTTGCGGTATTTATGGATGCAGTCCCCAACCTCTCAAAGCGATAAGACAGTTCAAAGAAAAAGGCGCAGATGTTATAATTCAAAATATCAATGAACTACCAAAGATATTAAATAAAGTATCGATAAAAGAGTGATCGCCCTTGGGAGCTTATCCATACAGTACTCCACATAGAACTTCAAAAACTAAGAGGGCCACCAAGGAGACACAGGTTACAGTGGAAGTAAATGTAGATGGCACAGGTAAAGCATCAGTAAAAACAGGTCTTTCTTTTATCGATCACCTAATTGTAGCGATTGCCAATCATGGTATGATTGACATTATTTTGACAGGCACTTCCAATGACGGAATACTACACCATCTTGTAGAAGATGTATCGATTGCGCTTTCTCAGTCTATAGACAAAGCACTTTCTGAGAGGTCACGAATTAGAAGATTCGGTCATGCAGTTGTTCCGATGGACGAATCATTAGCATACGTAGCGATAGACCTCGTCAAGCGTCAATTTTATAATATGCAATTGAATTTAACTGCGGATGCTGTTGAAGGTATCCCATCTGAAGATCTTGAACATTTTATGAGATCGTTCTTTCAGAATTTGAACGCCTGCACCCATGTTGTGGTAAAATACGGAGATAATGACCACCATAAAATTGAGTCGGCAATTAAAGCATTTGCAGTAGCGTTTAGAATGGCCGCCAGCATCGACGAGAGAAGAGGAGACAGGATACCAAGTGCGAAAGGTGCCATGTAGGTGAAACCTAGCATCGCAATATTCGATTACGGAGCTGGCAATCTCTTTAGCTTAAAGGCTGCATTAGAACGGAATGGGGCACACAGAGTTTCGATAATAAAAGACATCAAAGCAATAGAAAAATTTAATGGTTTAGTTCTACCTGGTGTAGGAAATTTTGACCCGGCGATAAGATCTATTGAGCCATATAAGGGATTATTGATTCAAGCTATCGATGATGCCACTAGTGGAGGAGCGCCTATGCTTGGTATTTGCTTGGGCATGGAGATGTTATTTGATAAGAGTGAAGAGGGAGTTTTAGAGGGCCTCAAAATTTTGGATGGAGAAGTGGTTATGTTAGCTAGAACAAGAGTAAAGATTCCTCATATCGGTTGGAACAATTTATACGTAACCAGGAAAGATAGCAAGCTTTTGTATGGCGTAAACGATGGTTCATGGGTATACTTCGTCCATTCCTACTATGTAAAGCCTAAAGACAAAGAACTAGTTGCCGCTATTTCTCATCATGGCACCAGGATTCCAGCTGTAGTCGAAAATGGCAATCTCTTTGGCACCCAATTTCATCCCGAGAAGTCCGGCTCCATAGGTGCGTCTATACTTAAGAACTTTTTAAAAGCGTGTTCTCAGAAATGCGTGTAATACCAGCAGTAGATGTCATGGACGGAAATGTTGTTAGACTTGCAAGAGGTAATCCAACAGACAAAGTGATTTATGGCAACAATCCTGTCGAAACCGCAAAAAAATGGGAAAGGGCTGGGGCAGATATGTTGCACGTCGTGGATCTTAACGCGACTCTACGAACCGGACGCAGCAATACTGAGATTGTTTCAAGGATAGTAGAAGAAGCAAGAATCCCTGTACAAGTAGCAGGAGGCATTCGATCAGTCCCTGACGTAAAGGAAATGTTTCGGATAAATGCAGCTAGGGTTGTACTTGGAACAATGGCTTACAAGAATCCTGATTCGGTAAGGCAGCTAGTCAAGAAAAACCAAAACAAGATTGTCATTTCACTTGATCAGTATAATGGGATGGTTATGGTGGATGGTTGGAGGGAGACCACTGGATCAGGCGTCATCGATTCTATAATTTTTTTTATGAACCTAGGTATAAAGGATTTCCTGTTAACAAGTGTTGACAGAGATGGGATGCTGAACGGGCCCGATATTACAATGTTATCTTCTGCTGTTAGTGTCAATGGCGCAAACATAATTGCAAGCGGTGGGATTTCAAGTATCGAAGATGCCATCAAAGTCAGGAGTATAGGATGTAGCGCAGTCATCCTTGGCAAGGCACTTTATGAAGGCAAACTGAGCGTTGAAAGAGTAAAGGCGATCTCATAAGATGCCACTAGCTAAGCGAATTATTCCATGTTTGGATGTTGATAATGGGAGAGTAGTTAAGGGAATACAATTCGACAGAGTAAAAGATGCAGGCGATCCTGTCGAATTTGCTCAGAGATATAAATTACAAGGAGCAGACGAACTAATTTTTCTAGACATTACTGCATCACAGCAAGAAAGAGAGACAATGAAGAAGGTTGTTCGAAATGTAGCAAGGGTCACTGATATTCCCTTCACAGTAGGGGGAGGAATCCGAAAGTTAGAAGATGCACGTGATATACTACTTAGTGGTGCAGACAAGGTGTCAATTAATACTGCGGCAGTTAAAAATCCCGACTTAATAACAGACTTAATGTCAATCTTTGGCAGGCAGTGTGTTGTAGTTGCCATCGACGCCAAAAGAAATTACGGGGAGGGAGGTAAGAACCCATTCGAAAATCATCGGGGGCAAAAATACTGGTTTGAGGTAAGAGTTTATGGCGGAAAAGTCAGCACAGGGATCGATGCAATCGAATGGACCAGAAAAGTGGAATCTCTAGGTGCTGGTGAGATCTTACTGACAAGTATTGATGCCGATGGAACTGAGAACGGGTATGATATTAATTTGACAAAATTGATTTGTAAGGCAGTTCGAATTCCTGTAATTGCCTCTGGAGGGTGTGGTGAGCCAAGACACATGCTAGAAGTATTTAGAAAAACCGATGTTGATGCCGCATTGGCTGCATCCATATTTCACTATGAGAAATCGACCGTAGATAGAGTCAAAAATTATTTAAAGAAAAACGGAATAGAGATTAGGGTATGATCGTAAATTCAATTTCTTTGTATCTGTTTTATGTATTAGACGAATTTCTTTCGAGACACGAAAAATGGCGACAAATATTAAGTATAAAGGATTAACCATACCAATTTGTCAATTTCCCTTGTCTAATTTATTGCAAAGCTAAAACTAATATCTAGACCGAAATAAAGAAAGCACGTGGGGGCAAATTGTCTTCCGCGTATATAAACAACAAAAGAATATGCAAATAAACAAATTAACGTGATGCCCGGTCTAATAATCATTGAAGTTAAAAGATATAGCGAAATCACCTGCCAAGGCATTCAAGATACTTACTGAATTCGGCTCGCCTGGAATGATGGAATCCCTTGAGAAAATCAAAGAAATTGCAACAAATATTCAAGAGATCGAGGATTCGTTAAAGGATCCCCCAATGCTAAAGAATGTAGAAAATATAAATCGGAGTTCAGAGGCAACTCAGAATGTTGCGGCAAACATTAGGGCGATCAGATCGGAATTAGACGCAACAGGTATTATAGAAGAGGCAAGGAATACATTAGCTCTCAATAAAAAAATTCAAAACTTGGCCGATCTAACTACAAGTTTCAAAGATATTGCGCGGTCCGTTAAGGAGTTGACTGACGAACTAAAGTTAGGCTCACACAAATCAGCATAGTCATAAAAAACCGGTTACAAACGATGGTAGAAGGTGTTAATATTCTTTCCATACCAAGTAAAGGTAAAACTTTATACAATGATGGAATGCATACAGGTGTCATGTCCATTTCAGCAGATTCAAAAAACCACAGCCTAAAAAATTCAGGGGTTAATCCTGAAAAGACTGCAGAATCAATAAAGAACATTGCGAAGAGTATCCGTGATGCATCAACAAAGATGAGAGAAACAGTAAGAACTTTACGAGAAAGCGGGGCAATTGACGATATTACCCAGGCAGTTTACGAAGCAACCGTAGCGGCTCGAGATACTGCAAAGGAACTTAATGATGCTGCAAAGGAACTTAAAGAGCGTGGAATCATCAAAGATACTGCTGCTGCTGTAGAACAAACAACCATGGCTGCGCGTGAGACAGCCGAGATATTAAGGGATACAGCACGACAGACAGCGGAGGCTGCACCCCAGACAGCAGAGACCGTCAAGGAAGCAGCGAGTAAAGTAAAATCAAAAACAAAACACTCCGGCCATTCTTAAACTTCTTGTCCTATGAATCGCCATTTGGAATTAGGATATGGCTACTGTGCAAATTTCAATAATGACTACGGCTTGCTTAATGGGAGCCTGGTTAGCATAGTCTCCTAGATCCAAATTGCATTAATATCTTCTTCTCTCATAGCCGAATATTTGCTGGAACTATATCATGGTATACTATAGCTAGATAAAAAGGTCAATACAAGGATGTTAACAGTACTATCTATTAAATGCGTGGAGTAAAAATTCCGTGGCGTCTCTTTTTAAATGCGTTGTTCGTTATGACTCGGCATCTAACAGAGATCTTTGGGAAGCATCTACGCTTTTATCATCAGCTGAATCCAAGATTTTTCTCACTTTAAGTGCTCTTGCTGTGCCAAAACCGGGAATTCTTGAAAGTTCTGCTGCTGATGCGGTTAGAGCACGTCGAGGAGTCAAAAATCTTTCAAGCATCCTGACAGCAAGCTTGTCGCCTACACCGGGGAGTGAAGAAAGTATTAAGAGTTGTTGTATTTGGACTGGGTTCGTCTTCTTTATCCGCTTTAAAAGAGGACCCTTATTCGTGCCCTCTTCTAACGCCTTATTTACCATCGCTACTAGTAATTGTGACGTATATTCTGCATATGGAGCATTTATTATTGGAATTCTAAAATCCAATGCGACCTTTGCTAGTGTTTCGCTTATCAAATAAATCCTCTCATTATCATCAATAATGCCTTCAACAGCCCCGTCAGAAAGATTTAGGATATTTCCTTCTATGATTATTACGGGTTTGGTATAGTGCTGAACAAGTTCCGAACACTGTACCAGTAATCTACCGTCATATACAGAATTCAACAGATCGTTTATCGTTTTTCTTTCTATTGCAGTTTCCGCAGATATGACATAATCGCCCACTTTAAGATGGGCAAAATCTGTTACTGCACCTGCTTGCCGCAGGAGACCTGGAATCCTACTACGCCTTTCTCTTTCGTCAACTACAATCCTAACCGGCACAATCGTTCTAACTTAACTCTTTGCCCTCAGCTTTTTAAGCTTGTATTTTTTACACTCATTTCTTGTAAAATTTTATAGCTATTGACTGCGCGATCCCGAACTAGATCCAGTGCTACCGGCGGTACCTTGCGTTCCGCGTATCATTTGGTTGATTTTGTTTTCTACTTCTTTTAGGTTGTCTTTCACCCGTGTCTCTTGCTTTGCTAGAACCATCGCTCTGGTGTTTGATAGTTCTTTTTTCTCCCCGAGCTCCTTTAATAGATCCTCCTTTTTTGATTTAATTAGGAGAGGGCCTGCACTTTTGTACACTATATCTTCTGTCTCTATCTTTTTTAGCTCTTCTAGCGCTCTATCGGTCTCAACAATTTCTATTTCTACTTGTTGTTTTTGCATCATAATCGCCTGTAAATTCTGCTGAAGCTGCTGAAGACGCGACAGCTGTTCTTTTAGCCACGGGGGGAGTTCCTGTTCGCTCATGATAATACCGTCAAGCTGATGGACATCACCAGAATAAAATCATACCGTTAATTGGGTTAGACGCCGGCTTGAGGTGCTGGCCAGCCTCTAGTTACCTGACTGATCCTTCTATTCTCGTCTGCCGTAATTATCGATATATAGTGCTGTGACAACGACAACCTGCGTTACTTGGAGCTCTTTAGAATCTTGCTGTGTTTAGGCTCCTTTACTATTGTTCCCCCAACAGCTCCAGCGATCGGTGACGAGGCTTTTGTAGTATTGGCGGGTGTTGCAACACTTGGAAGAGATGGCGGAAAGCCATTCCCTACGCTAATAGTATTATTGGATAGTTGTTGTTGTCCTTTTCCTGCTACACCTGTCACGTTTACACTATAAAATTTAGTATAATTCTGATTTTGGGGACAAGCCATTTTGGCAGTTATTTTATTTTGCCCTAGTTTGATTACAGCATATTTTTGAGTAGCGGTAAAAGTCCAATTTGTGTAGTCATTTGCTCCTCCATGTCCTGTTGGTGCCGCTTTTTGATATGGCCTCATACCATTTATAATAATTGAAACAGTACAGTCAGTAGTTGCGTTGGCCGAAGAAATACCTGAAACTAGAATTCCGCCTGATGGAACTTGTTGGCCTTTACTGGGCGAGGTAATTTTAACTTCGGCTTTATTCGGTAAGGCTGCACCATATGTGGTGCCAATCCAAATGATATCAATCCATAAAGAAAGCAAAAGCGCGCTCACCATCGTTATTCCAACATAGATGCTCGGAGCTCGAACGTTTAATTTACAACATTTTTTCATGGTGAGATTATGAAAATTCCGTTCATCGTTAATCCAACATAGGATGCCGGTGCTCCAACGTTTAATTTACAACATTTTTTCATGGTGAGATTATGAAATATCCGTTATAAATTTGCTATATGAGAATTCATAATATAGATATCCGTATCTTCCTTTGCCGAATACA
>JBPYDU010000027.1:0-10393 GCA_051985995.1 Candidatus Nitrosopolaris sp. | reverse complement strand
CGGACATCCAAGCTCAGAGAAGAAAACCTTTATGGCTAGAGAAAAAGACTGTATATTTTGTATGGCATGTGAAAACGTATGTCCTCCACAATGTGTAAAAATATTCCAGAAAGGTACGTAAGATAAGATAAAACACGCAAAGTCTGGAAATCTTAGCTATGTGACTATAAATATACGGCTAGCTAACATCGGTTCTTAGGCAAGATAGAATGCTTGGCTTAGGGGCATTACTTTATGTGATTTTCATAAGTGTTGCCTGGATTATGACCATTTACACTCTCAATTTTTATTACCTTTCGTATCAGTCTCAACACAATAGTCTGTATCGAAAAAGAAAGGGAAGGTTGACTGTCCAGGTTGATTCTAGTATTCGCGACCTGCCGGTGGTGACAGTTCAACTTCCCATTTACAACGAAAAGTATGTAGCAGCCAGGCTAATCGATGCTGTATGTTTACTCGACTATCCTGGGGATAAACTCGAGATACAAATCCTTGATGATTCTGACGACGAGACTTTCGAATTGATACGGTTGATAGTTGAGGAACACAAACTTCGTGGTGTCAACATTCATCATCTTCACCGAAGCTCTGGAAGGCCAGGTTACAAAGCTGGGGCATTGAAAGCCGGCATGAAAGATGCTAAAGGGGAATTCATTGCGATCTTTGACGCGGATTTTATTCCGCCCCCATGGTTTTTGAAAAAAACCATTGGATACTTTGTCGATCCTAAAATAGGCTTAGTCCAATGTAGATGGGGTCACTTAAATGAAAACTATTCATCTCTTACAGAAGCACAGGCGTTTTCTCTCGATATACATTTCCTGATTGAACAAAAGGCAAAGAGCCTCACACACCTGTTTATGAACTTTAATGGAGCTGCAGGTATATGGCGAACATCGTGCATCGTGGATGCGGGCGGTTGGCATGCTACTACTCTTGTTGAGGATCTTGATCTTAGCTACAGAGCTCAGCTGAAAGGCTGGAAGTCCCTGTTCTTGGAGAATATCGTCGTCGAAGGAGAGCTTCCGGTTCAGATGAATGCAGCAAAGCGCCAACAATTTCGATGGGCGAAGGGTTCAATCCAGGTTGCTTTGAAATTATTGATCGACATTTTGTTGGAGAATAAAATAGCTGTCGACACAAAGATCCAGGCTTTCATTCAATTGACACGCCACATAGTGCATCCTCTTTTTCTTATCCAGTATCTCGTATTTCCAATATTACTGGCATTAAACTACAAGTTATATCCAGTCAGCTGGGCTCCAGTTACAGGAATAATGATATACATTCTGATGGGTCCTGCCACATATCTATACATTATAAGAAGGATTTGGGGTGAAAGGTGGAAGGATAAGGCGAGACAATATCTGTTCTTGATTTTTTTTGCGGCTGGAATATCAGTCAATAACACAATCGCGATCTTTGACGCTATATTCGGAGGCAAGAATGAGTTTTTACGAACACCGAAGTTCGGTGTCGTGAATAAAGATGATGAGTGGAAAGACAAGGTCTACGTCTTGCCGTTTACGAAAACAACCTTACTTGAAGTTTTTTTTGGTGTCTATGGATGTATCGCCATCTTTGTATCGATTTTTTCTCAAAACCCAGTTTTCGTTCCAGTCATTGCCATTCAAACAATCGGCTTCATTTACGTAGCATATCTCAGTATAGTCCATTCGTTGCTTAATAATAAAATCGACACAACACAAATAGGAGTCAGTGATCGAAACAAGCCAACCCTGATGCGAATTGCACAAGCAGACCTTACCCTTAGAGATAGAATATATACAGCTGCCCGCGCAAAAACATTGGTAACTACGGCGCCTAACAACAACAAGCAAAGCGATAAGCGAACTAAATACCACAGGTTGTTGACAATTGGAGTCCTAGGATTTCTATTTCTTGGAGCGGCTTTGGTTTTTTTTGGTTATCAAAGTGCTGTCTATCCGTTGGACAAGGCAATGGGCTACTTGGCAAGGGCTGAATCTGCCCAAACACCAGCAATGATCGCTGATTATCTCAGGCCTGTTACACACCTGCTCCCGATGGAGGGAAATCCTGTATGGTCATTTCCAAATCCCAGGACAGATTTTGGATTAATCCAAAATGATCTCGAAGCGATGTTATTGCGTACCACCTCCATTTCATCAGTAGAACCCAATAGCGCTGCATACAATACAGGGTTAGAAGATTTGCACGGATCTATCAAGATAATTGAATCGAACTTAGAAGAAGCTACTCCGTATATCTACGTCAGTTTCACAAATATACTCCTGGGCGGACTATGGATAGGTATAACCATGTTGATATTTGCTTCGTTGAGGAGAGGTAAATCCAAACTCGAGTATGAGACGACTTGAATAAGAATTTGGTGGGTGCCAGCCGCATGAGTTATCGACGACATCGACCCTTTTATCTAGCTCAATTCAAGAGTTGGTAAAAGTCTCGACTGAAGAGAATCATCAGAGCATCTACTCCTCCAAGTTGATTGTTTGGTCAGCTACCCTAGTACTGTCTTCATTCTTTTCAAAGTCAGGAAGCCTTGTCATCATTCCGTCATCAGTATTGATTAGTTATATTATTAATGCTTCGTTTAAAAGTTGATTTTTGTTAATCAAATATGTAGTAACTTGTTACGTCGAGGTTTAAATAACGATTATCGAGCTTTACCGCATGTTAGCAGAAGAGCAACTTATCCAAAGGATACATTCTGCTGGCCAGGCGGGTGTAAAGAAAGCAGATTTACGCAAAGAATACCCGCAGCCTGAGATAGATGCCATATTAGAGAGATTGACAAACGACGGTCAAATCTTCATTGACAAGAAGGGTGCTGCATACTATTGCTGGCTTAGGGAGGGCTATTTACAATATCTGATAAATTCAGACCCCAGGTTTAGATTGACGCATGAGGCTATATGTTCTTTGGAACAGTCTATCCACAAAAATACGGACCGACTTGCAATTACCTTAGATTCAATTAGTACTCAGACTTTACAATACAGCGATCAGGCTCTTATAAACGACCGTAAATCTTCTGGACCTGGTCCGAGAAATGCGACAATCGACTCACAAATATCCAACGTGGGACTTGATTTGTTTAAGAATAACTTCGATGAATCGATCTCCAATTTTTCAAGCTCAATAGGTTGGGTCGAATTAGGCAAAATCAGAAACGATTTATGTACAAGACATGAAATGTCTTACGAGGAATTTTATGATTTGGTGGCTCAATTGATGACAAAGCACCCGGACAAATATGAGTTGTCTTCCGGCGGTTACGAAGGGTTGACGGTCCGCGGATTATTGCATGGCTTTGTGAGGTGCATATGATGTATCCATACAAGCTTGTACAAAATCCATATCCAAGCAATCCCACACCTGCTGTAGAAGATACACAGATTCTTGGCGGTAGTAAGCACAAGGAAGGAAAGTCAGCTGTACTCTCATGCATAGATGACTTGTTTTCTAAAATAGAGGGAAACGCGACAGAAAAGGATTTCCGCCTGATTACTGTAATTCAAGACGTAGGTTCAGGTAAAACACACCTTGCTTTTCACATTAGAGGCTTGCAGCAGCTGTTAGGCAGCGCCGCAATCTCATACTCAGATCTCGCTCAGATTTCACCAAGATCTATGCACAGTATTTGTGGCGCTTTAATAGGAGGATTTAATGACGAATATCTGAACGATTTCAGAAAAAAAGTAATCTATTATTTAAAGGATAAAGCAGACCGAAATATAAAGCACGCAAGAAAAATCTTCGGTTATGGGATCCTGGATTCAATTACAGGCAAGAAACTTGAGGACAAGGTAGAAAAATGTTTAAAGAATAATGGCTATCTCTCAGACCCCGATGCCGTAGACAAAGTGTTACGTGAAGAACTTTCTGCTGCCGAAATATCGGTACTGAAGCTCGTTATCGAAGGGAGATTTAGGACAGGATTCAATGAGGCAAAGACATTGGAGGAGATAATCGAAAACATGGCTGCACTCGCTAAGCTGAATCTCAAGTTTTTAAAAAAATTAACGTTGTTAGAAATAGATGAATTTGACGCAGATAAGGAATCTATGGCTTTTGTAAAGGCTATAATCAATGCACACTTGCCTTCAACTGCTCTTTTGCTGATCTTGACTCCTTTTTCTTATGAACAAATCCGTACTAACAATATCTCAGTATTTGATCGGCTAGAAAAAGCAAATTACAAAATCGACCTTGCGGGGTCGAATACCTTTGAAGAAATACTAGATATCATACTCGAATACATTAGATACTACGATAAAGGAAAGAATTTTACATCACAAGAAGAAAAAGACCTATCTGCCAAGATAAAAGTAATCTATGATGAATTTCCAGATTTCAGAAATGTGCGGTCAATGATAAATATTTTGTATCACGCAACCGAAGACGCTGCAGCCAGGGGTACCTCTGCGATCGATGAACACGCTCTCGAGGAGACAATCAAGAAAATTTACCCGGGTTTGAGAATAAGGGGTAGCATCATGTCAGTCCCTGTTTCTGATTTCATTAAAATCCAAAAGGATTGCAATGAGGTACAGACTTTGGAAGCTGACGTACGTTCAGCTATAAGAAACCTTGTTAGTCATGCTCACAACATGGGTACTGTAGCTGCACTTGAAGACCCGCAAAATACTAGCGGCATAGATGTAATTTATGACGATGCATATGGAGCAAAGGTCGCTGTCACTGTCATTTTGGATAAAGATAGAACCAAAAATTTTGAACGAATATCAAATTCTGTCCGATCGACTTTGGTGGATAAGGTTATAATATTGACAGATTCTATTCCATTAGAAACCGGGTCTGCCACGAGGGCGGCTGTAGCGCCAGCAGCAGTAAACGGAGGAGAAATGGTTGTAAATATCGATCGATCCAAAATGATTGATCTGCTTTATTTTGGGAGTAAATATAAAAACGATGAGATAAAGGGTGACGATCTAGAACGCGCATTAACGCTCGCAAAGTCGATAAAACTGTGTTAGTCGTAGAGCGGGTGATAGAACCCTGGCAAGGTTTGTACAAACTTTTTTAAGAGGGTGCTGCAATTGTTGCGCTGTGGACGGGGACAAAGAATTGGATGATGAACTCACAGACTTAAATCCTCCGAGTTCGTCCGAAGTTCTTCGATGTAATATCTGCGGCGGAGACGCAGACTTTATAGTTCAGCTAGAATTAGTAAAGGAAAGAAGCAACTACAACGTTATGGAATCTGTGAATCAAATGCCATTCTATCTCTGCAAGTCGCATGAATATCTCTACAAGAAGATGCAATACAACATAGAGCTCAAAGACTATTTTTCCGAAACAGTTAGCGGATACCGATAAAAACATTACTGTAGCTGGCAGCCGTCTATGGCCAAAGGAAGCAGATCTTTTGGATCATTTGAGGACTTCATATCAAATTTACATAAAGGTGGAGCGGCCTTAATTGAATTCAGAGGCGCTAAGGTTCCTACCATCTTTGTTGATACTGCAAGATTTGACGAGATTATGAAAAAGATCTATATCAAAAGGGTAGCAGTTGACACGTTGTTGAACATATTTCATGATGGTCGCCACGTGTTCGTAGATATCCAACTGAAATTCCTAAATACGGACTTGCAAGAGAACTATCTTTTATATGCCAACGACATGATTGAATTCTTCGAATCGTTATCGGAAACGGGATTAATATCACTTGCCCCTGATCCCTCTTCTGTTGGTAATTCAAGTAACGTGTTCATGATACAGCTTCCGAGAAAAGAGCAGGCCGAACAAGCACTCCAAATCATTCGGAAGAATGCAAACAAACAAGCGGGATTACACGAGGACTCTAGGGACTAGAGAGTGTAAAGAAAAAGGCAAAGTCGATCTAGGCTCCAAGGCTATCAGCTGGCGCAGTTCAAATCATCGGCACCGTCACAAACACTACAAAATCTATGGAAAAGGATCGATTATGGGATATATTGAAACCTGCTAGTGTGGCGAATCAGTTAAATGCAAGCTTCGGTAGAGCAAAATTAAGGTATTTGCACAGTGAGGCTAAAGGAGTATGTTGAAGTTTCAAAGCCCCGCATAGTAGTAGTTTTAGTAATCGCAGCTGTTAGTTCTTTACTCGCTGGTAGCAGGTTTGACAATACTCCAGGATGGCACGTTACGGCTTGGCAATTAGGCTTTTTGACCTTATCAGGCGCTCTAGCATCGATGGGCTCCAGTGCTCTTAACCATTACTATGACAGAGATATTGATAAAATAATGTATAGAACAGCGAGCAGACCAATTCCTTCTGGCAGGCTATCTCCTAGGAACGTTTTGGCTTATGGCGTGGGAGCAAGCATTCTGTCGGTCATATTGGCGTGGTTTACATTGAATCCCGTTGCGACGAGTCTGATTGCAGTGGGGATATTTTTTTATGTAATAGTTTATACTGTTTGGCTTAAACGCTACAACGCGGCTAATATCGTAATAGGGGGATTTGCAGGGAGCGCCGCAGCTATGGCAGGTTGGGCAGCTGCCACCGGATCAATTAATTTACTAGGATTTCTTGTTGGATGGATAGTGTTTATGTGGACTCCGTCTCATTTTTGGTGTCTAGCAATAAAAGCACGGGAGGAATATGCAAGCGTACGGATCCCTATGCTTCCTGTTCTAATTGGAAATCAGAAGACGTCTAGCTACATTTTCGCGAATACTGCCATATTGCTTCCATATACTCTGGCACTCTATTTTTTTGGATTAGGCCTTCTATATACCGTAATAGCGGCTATCTCTGGTTCGCTGATGTTAATTTATCATTATAAACTGACGAAAAATCCTACTCCAGAATTTGCCTGGAAGGCATATAAGGTGACGGCACCATATCTTGTTGTGATTTTTGTTGGGTTAGCACTTGACGCTCTTTTTTATTACAGGTTATGAGAATAATTATTTGTCCTCTAGACGGAGGTGGGATCCACAGGTCCGGCCTCGATCCTGCGTTTATCTTTTGTTACCCACGATACTCTCACAAGCCCATATATTTCTAGGTCAAGTAAGGTCTTGTCTAACTCGGCTTCAGTTATAGGTACTCCATCCTTAGTCAAAGCATTAGATAAATCGGCATCAGTCATATTACCGGCTTGCTTTATTTTCTCGTAAATTAGATTACGCAAAGGGTAATTCATAAATGCTGCGTAAATATTTGGATGGCGTATCATTATATCAATGTATACACAATCAAGCTGAGCTTTTTATTTTGGTATTTGGCTATACAGAATTAAACAGGCCTGTAAAGTACACTTATTACATTCCCTATCCATAGAATGCTTTGTCTATTTGTTTGGGCATCGAATACGTAATGCTCTTCTTCATTGACTCATACCAGTCTTCAACATCTTTAGTTATCGATGGCTTTACCAGACGTAATGCGCAGCCAAAATCAGCGCTAGTGATAATATCTGATTTGCTTCTCATTGCATTCACCGCCGCTTCTCTACAGAGAGCGCCGAGATCAGCACCGCTGAAACCCTTTGTAGATTGAGATATATTTTCCAAGCTAACTTCGTCTGCGAGTGGCATTGAAGCAGTCAAAATTTTCATTATTTCCAGTCGTGCTTTCTCGTCAGGGGCTCCAATGAACAATATCAAGTCTAATCTTCCAGGTCTCAGCAGAGAGGTGTCTATTAGATCGGGTCTATTTGTGATTCCGACGACTATAACTCCTGCACTACCGGAATCATCCATCTCTGTCAGAAGCTGAGACAAGACCCTTTCGTTACCTGATAAATCATCCTCCCCCCGCGGTCTAGCGAGAGAATCCAGTTCATCAAAAACTACAACACACGGCGAAGAAGCTTTTGCTTTCCTAAATATTTCACGGACTGCTTTCTCTGATTCTCCAACCCACTTAGACAATACCTCAGGACCCCTTACCATAATTATATTTGCGCCGCTCTCCGTTGCCAATGCCTTTCCTATCAAGCTCTTTCCGCAGCCAGAAGGGCCAAATAATAATGCTCCTCTCGGAGATTTGACGCCCATCTTGACGAAGTTTTCAGGCTCTTTGATAGCAGTAATCAGATTATAATACAACGTACGTTTGGCGTCATCTAGTCCGCCCACATCCTCCCATAAGACAGCCGCTGCTTCTACGTAGAATTCTCTCATTGCAGTTGGAATGATTTCTTTCATTCCGTCTTTGAAATCTTTATTCCTGATATCCATTATCTCCAGTGTGCTAGGCGAGATTTTCTCTTCTTCAAAGTCGATCTCTGGTAAGTAGCGCCGCAATGCTTTCATAGCGGCTTCTCTACAGAGAGCTTTTATATCTGCGCCAGTATAGCCATGAAGATCCTTTGCCAGAGACGTGAGGTCGATATCTTGGGCAAGTGGCATTCCTCTCGTGTGAATTTGAAGTATCTCTACTCTGCCTTCCACATTGGGCACCCCCACTTCTATCTCTCTATCAAATCTGCCCGGCCGCCTCAACGCAGGATCTATGCTTTCGGGTCTATTTGTGGCTCCCAATACTATTACATTACCACGTTCAGACATACCATCCATTAATGCCAGCAATTGTGCCACAACCCTCTTCTCCACGTCACCAAATGCCTCCTCCCTCTTTGGGGCGATAGCGTCGATTTCATCGATAAAGATGATACTTGGTGAAGTATCTTTTGCTTCTTTGAAAATGTCTCGTAATCTGGCTTCGGTTTCACCGTAGTATTTGTTTACGATTTCTGGCCCATTAATAATAAAGAAAGCTGCCTCGGATTCCGAAGCTAGGGCCTTAGCTATCAGAGTTTTCCCACAGCCGGGAGAACCGTACATCAGTATTCCATTATGAGGTTCGATACCTAGTCTTGCAAATATCTCCGGCTGTCGTAAAGGTAGCTCGACAATTTCTCGAAGGCGCTTGATTTGTTCTGTCAAACCGCCAACTTCTTCATAAGTTACTCGCGGCTTCTTATCAGCAGAGCTCTCAGCCAGAATAGCCAGCTTCGTGCAGCTTTCGATCTTCACTATAGTTCTGGGTGTTATCTTTTCTACGCAAAAATCCATAGGATTGCCTAGAATTACTACAGAAATCTCATCGCCCTCAGTTACAGGGAACCCCCTAAGTCTATTCTTTACAAACTCACAGAATTCCCTATCAAAAGAGACAGTGCTGCTCCCTATAGGCATCAAACCTATTGCTTTTGCTGGTTTTGATATGGCCTTATGTACTGATAACAGATCATTCAAACCCACTCCTGCATTCTTTCTCGTCTGGCCGTCAATCCGGATAATGTCACTCTCGCTCTCTTCTGGATCGCTCGGCCAAGCTGTAACAGCGGTCTTACGTTTGCCTACTAGTTCTATGACTTCGCCCGGTTCAATGCACATTCGACGCATCGAATCCGAATCAATACGCGCCCGACGCTTTCCTAAGTCACGGTGTTTGGCTTCCACTACTCGGAGGTGTAATTTTGGGGAAGATTTGTCACTTGCATCATTACTTCTTCCACGAGATTTTTTCAACTTTCAGCTTTGAGCTCCTTCTCAAAACTTGGACTTAATTTTTACAGATTGTCTGCTTATGTTTATCACGTCGATCTCGCCAACACCCTCTGTGTTCTTTATGAAATCCTCTAACCTATCCATCTGACCTGCTTCGTCTTTCATTAGGAAATCCCCAACAATTGCCTCCACGCCAAATGCGATCGGTTCTTTTGCATGAGCCATCATTTGAATGCCATCGGGAATCACAGTCTTTAAGCGCCGTACTAAATCCTCCAGGTCAGAATCAACTTCGGCAGGTAGGATTCTGATTCTTGCAACAAGACGGGTCATGTCTACGGGCCTTCGAAACCACACCCCACGCATTTATAATTTCTGGCAAATTCTCGGCAACTTTCACATCTCCAAATCAGAACGTATCCACAATTTGGACAGTAGAACTTGACGCATTCATCGTTAGGCATTATAGGTCTACTGCAGGAAGTACAAACAGGAAGCTGTAACGGTTGGGACATGTGAACTAAAAGATTGATAACCGAATTTATATCTTGCTTAGCTTAATAATCGCCTGATTTCATTACCTAATATTGCTTTCATTATCTTTATACCGTTCCTTGATCCAAATATTTTTGTCAAAGCAGCAGAATGAAAATCGAATTCCGCTATCCTAGATATTTCTTGGAGCCTAGATTCGGAAACAGCGTGAAACAATTCATCTAGCGTCTTATTATCAACTCTTTCCAATATCCTTCTCGCAAGAAGCATTTTGCTGAACTCGCCTTCGAAAATAGTGAGCCAGCTTTTCTGGTAATCCCATATCATATTGCTGTCGTTTTCGTCAAATGCCTTCGATATCGCCCTACCGGCAAGAATTCCTCCCATTCCACATGTATAAATTCCCCCTGCCGTTGTCGGTTTA
>JBPYDU010000026.1:0-3368 GCA_051985995.1 Candidatus Nitrosopolaris sp. | reverse complement strand
ACTAGCTTGTCTGATCGTCTATAGTAGTACTCTATGTTCGATATAAAGCCTTTAGCAAATTCAATGTCGGTGATTCCGGTTTCTTCATATATTTCTCTCCGTGCAGTCTGGAATCCGTCCTCACCTAATTCGATGTTTCCCTTGGGAAAGTCCCAATGACCTGAAGTATGATGCAGTAACAAGAATTCTGTTCTACCCAAATCCCCGCTGAGGAAGTATAATATAGCGCCAGCAGAGTTTTCATCGAACAAAACTTTTAGCATCCAAGGGATTACGCTAACTTTTTTGCCCGAAGCTTTATCTGCTCATTTTTCAAGCTTTTCACTTGTGGCTCCTTCATACGCATCACCTGTGATTTCCGCTGACGGATTAGATGGTGCATAATCATGAATTTCTTCCCATTCCTTTGAAGATTGCCAGTAATTGCAATACCATCTGCGTAATCCAATATTATAATCTCCATGCTCAGGCATTTCTATAGACATTATCACGATCAAATTGACTCACACTTATTCTTATCTTGACGCTACCTACCGAATCTACGTATTCTTCGTTGGTAGGTTCTAATTGCCCTCATCAAGTCTATTTTGCGGAATTCCGGCCAGAACACATCCATAAACACTAATTCGCTATACGCACTTTGCCATATTAGAAAGCCGCTAAGACGTTTTTCCCCAGATGTTCTCAATATTAAATCGGGTTCTGGCTGCGGCAAGTGCGATGTGTAGAGACAGGATTCAATCACCTTTTCGTCAATATTTTCCACGGAGAGTTCACCAGTTTTAGTCATTAATGCAATTTTCTTCACAGCATCCACAAGCTCTTCCTGTCCACCGTAGGCAACAGCTATGTTTAGAAACATGGAGTTATACTTTGCAGTGACTTCTTCCAGTTTGCTCAGTATAGCCTGAAGTTGAATGGGGAGCAGTTTGACATTTCCTATTGCCTTGATTTTCATGCGACGACGGTGTATTCTCGAGTCCTTGTAAAGCTTTTCTAGTTTTAACTCTAATAATCGATAAATATTATCAACTTCTTCATCTTTCCTATCCAGATTCTCAGTAGACAACACGTACAAAGTAGTAATTTTTATACCTAAATCATGAATCCAATTCAATAATTCCTCAGCTTTATCTGCGCCCATAAAATGACCACTTCCTGTTCGCATAAAGTTATACTTTGCCCATCGCCTGTTTCCGTCGAGTATGATCGCAATATGGTTGGGAAGCGGGTCTCTGAGAATTTGAGACTCCAATCGTCGCTCATAAAGATTGTAGAGTCCGCTGCGCTTAAAGAAAGTGTCAGCAAGGGCCCTACTCCCAATATCTTGAATCACGATCGATACAAAAGGACTACGTGTTGGACATTGATTTTACTGTTTTGAAACAGTTAGTTAAAAGTTTCAAGGGTTAATGCTTGAGAACTTCTCCACCCTTCCTGTTCCTGAAATATTGGAACAAGAAAGTAGCCGCGACCAATGTTATAGCCAAACCTATTAACAACGAGGAAATCAAGCTAAATGGATTAGTTCGTTCGGTCAGAACTGATGTAAACTGCACGATTGGAATATATAATAACGCCAATACAACGAGCCGTAAAATATCAGACATTGTCAGAATACTACCTTTGAACCAGTTACTCAGAAGCGATCCGGCTAGTATGGTCGCTATACCGATCCACAGCAACGTGATGGTACCATGAACAAAACTTCCAACTATGATTCTGTTAGATATGACATGCAGAACACCCATATTCGGTACAATTGCTTCATTGGGAATGCTCGAAAGGCCATTTACTAATGAAACCACAATGATCAATATTCCAGCAAAAGCAGAGAAAATACGGATAAAACCAGTTGGCGTGGGTCTGCCGAGAGAACTTAGCGCCTTATCTATATCAAATGCTCTAATGATGAAAGCTACACCTAAAATACTGAACACTAACGCTAGAGCCTCCTTTGTTAAGCCAAAAAAGCTGGCAAGACTCGTTGCAACTAGGAGTGCGCCTGGCACTCCCAAAAAGAATTTCGAATAACGTGGGTCGTAGGCAAGCATTTTTAGGTACCTTCCTAATACAGCGTATGAATATTCGACGCTTCTGCTATGTTTGATTATTATCCGCTGAATAGAAATAACGGGAATCATGGTTTGAATTACAGGCATAACAGTCTCGTCGTCTTCACCATCTGATACGAGTACAGCGGCGTCTGCCCGATACTCACCTAGAACATTCTGGATCTCCATACCAATTTTCTCGTCTGCTTCGATCCCACGATTATACTTGCCTGCCACAAGGGCGACTTGCGAGCTGTACCCTTTAGCGAGCAGTTCCTCATATGTTTTGATCGCTGCGAAGATGGCGTTAGCATCCGGATCTTCTGGATCTTCTATCGCTATTCTAACCCCAGCATTAATACAAGGATCTCTTCCCACAACAGGCGTTTCCATGCCACCTTTAGAGCCTATATCATCGTCTCGATCCACACATAGGACGAGAATTCTGCTATGTGTTGCTGCTACTCTTGACAATCCTGCTCCATTTTTCTTAGCGTAGTTATCATCACTAGGCATTCTGAACACCCTTTAGTACTATATAACGTTCCAATGACTTGTACTTATTAATTAATATAATCATCCTTCTTAGTCGATTATCGCGTTATCGGTCGTCACGATCGGTATTTTGACAAGAGAGATCTTTCATCGCATTTTAACAACACTATCAGAACATGAGAATTCTCCATTTCCTCAGTAATGAGATTGAGAGCCAACTGTAATATTTACTATCAACCAACATTAACCATTAACACGAACTAATTGGTGTTGTAAGTTTTTCGCGGTCTTCAAGGGATCTTTCGATCCGATAATAGAGCGCCCGACGATAAAAAAATCAGTACCGCAATTAGCCGCCTGCTCTATGTTACCGCCCTGTACTCCGAGTCCTGGTGAATAAATAGGAATGCGATCCTTTTTGCAAGCGATTTCTCTTAAAATTTCAAGTCGATTTGCACCCACAATAACTCCATCCGCACGACAGGCGATTGCGTCTTGGAAGAACTTTTGATATAATAATGTAGGCTGACTATTACTACTTAAGAAATTAATACCATATCCACGCTCAGCACCGATATGACTCATATAAACCAATACAAGTATACCAAGCCTCAACTTATGTGTGTGCACAACTGCAGCTCTTAGTCCTGCGGTACCAATAAAGGGATTGACGGTTATTGCGTCAAATCCCATGCTCGAAAGATGGGATATGGCGATTTTATTAGTGCTTGGAATGTCATTTAGTTTAATGTCTGCAACGGATTGCAGACCATAGGAATGCACATTTCGATTTAATTCTGATAGTTCAGAGCTCGAAAG
>JBPYDU010000025.1:0-3530 GCA_051985995.1 Candidatus Nitrosopolaris sp. | reverse complement strand
TTGTAAAATCAGCAAAAGAAGAGATACTTATACTGTTTCCCACTACAAATACGTTTTATCGCTACGATCGAGAGGGGCTTGTGAAATTGATAAGAGACGCTGCTACGCGTTCGGGCACGAAAATTAGGATTTTTGTATACGTTGACGATGAGAATATTAGAGAATCAATAAGTCAAGATTATCCTGTTGGGGACAGAATTAGAATGCTCATGCTCCAAAAGTCTGAGTTACAATCCAAAGTTATGAGCGTGATAATAGACAATGAATACTCTCTCGCAATAGAAATAGAGGATGATAGAGCATTAGATTCAACGGATGCTTCCGGCTTTGCAACTTATTCCAATAGCGATTCAACTGTTACAATATATATCTCTATATTCGAAACGCTTTGGCTCCAAGCAGAATTAAGAAATAAACAAAAAGAGATACCAAGGATTAGTTAGAGTGTTGGTTTCTTAGGAAAGGTTATGTACCAACGACCATCCTTGTCTACGGTGGTTTCTGTACTATCTGGCGCTTTAGAAGTGGTTTCAACCACTTTACCACCCACTGTAGTTTGATTATTCTTGATGTGCAGCGATTACTGACCCGGTGATGTTTGGTATTAGGTGATAGCTTGGTGCTCCGCTATTTATCGTTTGATTTACTGTAGCAGTTGATGCCTGGGGTAGACCCCATAGCGTTAGTTCTCCAGCGGCAATAACTACAAGCACATGCACCAACATTTTCTTGCGTACAAATTTTAAGTTTGTCATGAGGGTTACTATTGGAGCCGGGCTTCTGGCAGCTTCGGCTCGAACAGTTCGATGGGATTACCTGACGGATCCTCGACTATGGTTTGATTGCCGCCAACTCCCTTGAGTATCTCATTTCTAAAGTGGGCTCCAGCCCTACGCAGCACTGATACAGTTTTCTCGAGGTCTTTTACTTCGATCGAGAATCTGTTCCATCCCCCAGGTTCTTGTTTAGTCCCATCAGACATTTCCTGGCCACCGCCTGCTTCTGGATTCGGTTTGCTCAGCACGAGACGTAAGTCTCCTCGTTCCAGCATTGCAAAAGTAGGTGCAGGATGCATCAACTCACGAAAGCCAAAGTGCTTACAATAAAATTCAATTGTAGAGTCGACGTCACGAACTATGTAACGGACTTGGACCGTCGCCATAGGAACTTCTATATCTAACTCTAATATAAAGATACTCTAGTTTCAAGATAAAAAATATGAAGTTCAACAAAAAAAGGTTGGTAAATCAGGTTATCGTGGGAGCGAGGGAAAACAGCATAGGAGTTGTACTGTTCCATCAAGCAGTGGGCCGTATTTTAGGCATCAACATCACAGACATGAAGTGCCTAGATATTATTGTAATTCGAGGCTTTGCCAACCCATCCCAGCTAGCTAAGTTGACCGGTCTCTCCACTGGTTCTACAACAGCGATGATCGATCGTTTGGAGAAAAAAGAACTTATTGAGCGCCAGCACAATCCGAAAGATCGTCGCGGTACGATTATCGTTCCTACAAAAGGAGCGATGAGTAAACTCCACCTACTCTTTGATTCGATGGCAAAAGCTATGGAAAGGTTAGTTTCAGGATACTCAGAAGAAGAGTTGGAGACTCTCTCAGAGTTCTTTAGGGAGGTTAGCATGCTTTGGTGGAAAGAGCGAGACAAGCTTCGACTGCAATTCATCGGAAATGTAAGAGTCAAGTAAGAGCTAGTAGCCCAAGCTTATTCGCTGGATTCTCCATGCCGTAACCGCACCGAATTCTTTACAGGTAGACAAGCAATAATAGAATTCTTAAATCGCAAATGGGCAAAAGAACTATCTATTTTCGAAGCTCACATCGTTCAAAAGTCCATAAATATTTGAGATTTCTTTGTTGGTTACACCATAAGATTGGCTGCAAGGAAGCATATGATCACTTGTACAAGGAAAGATCTTCTCCAAAGGGCTGAGCGAAATTATTGAGAAATTGATAGTGGAAGATGATTTGAAGGAAATAATCCTAGGCTGTAACCAGATGAATCAAATTGGGAAAAGCCCGTTGGCAATGCCTGATCAAGAAAAAAGATTGAACTTCCAGACCACATTGTTCTGATTATGGAGTGGGAGAGAGTGGAGGGAGATGTGAGGTCGAGGGAGAGACATTAGTAGGGGTGGTAGTAGTAGAACTATTTGCGGTAGGGTTGTAGATCGGAGTGTAGCAGCCTTTTATTTCCTGCTTCGTAGCATATCCCTTTGCAGCCTCGGCGCTAGAAAGACACTTTTGGAAGTCCTTATAGTTCTTACTGTCGGAGGTAGTCTTGTTGGTTTGAGCTGTCGCAATATTGGTGAAACCAGATACAAAGACAGCCGATACGGCAATCATGAACAGAATTGACACCATTCTCATTCCTTTCATACTTGTCAAATTTGTTAAAAAGGTATTTTTAAGTTTTTCTTTTGTTAGAGCTGACTCTATTCCCCTTGTTTTTTCCTTTGATGTCCCTTTGCGCACAGACCGTTGAAAATGCTCAGTTGATCTTTATATTCGAATTAAAACACAAAATCACACACTTAGGCAGGCTGGTTCGACTATTTCCCTTGTGATCGTATGAAAATACGCCAGTGTCCCCCAACTGACTATTTGCATGTTGGTCGATACTAATTTTATTATTATTTCCGTGAACATCTATTCTAGTGCTTTGTCCTGTGTTTGGACCAAAGGCAATGTTACTTCCGCCATTGCTAGCGCGAAATCCTTCGTTATACCCTGAGCACCACGCCTGACTTTGACCTACACATGCATACACCCGCATTTGTAGTATTTCCGCATTTTTCAAGAAGTGTAAGAGTGATGTGAGAAACTTTGCTTTTGCCGACGCAGGTGGCCCTGCTAACAGAATATGAACCATTCCGCGATTCTACTTATCGCAGGAACAACATACTTTTCAGTATCATAGAGGTCGATGCGTTTAGTATGCCAATATCTTTCATCGATATGACAAGGAAGGCTAAGATATGTCAGCAAATCAATTCTCGACTTGGAATCGAGAATTTTATGATTTTAAGTTGACGCAGCATTTTGTCGCTATTTGTTATGCTGTTCTCGTTTATGTCTCTCGAGTTCTCCTAAAGAGTTAAATGTTCGACCACATGCATCACATTTGTAAAATGGACTGGCAGTGGATGACATCCCATACCATGTAAGCTCCTGATATTTATGGATTAAGATTAAACAGCACAGACCATGAAGTGTGAGAGTGGGTATCAATCCAACCGCAAAACCCACCGGTACAGGTTGCGTCGACTGCTTGGCAACGGGCGGGTGGTGGCTACACCTTCGCTGTAGAACACTGAGCCAAAAAATCTTATTTTTCCGCTAACCATTATTGGGGTTTTCGTAACAATTATTACTCTATTGGCAAGAGCTATGGTGTTTTAATGATTTATAAAGAGACGTCAAACATTAACCCCAACCCTAGCCTCATCGGCAGAAAGAAGGCGGTAGCTCGCGGCACCTCTGAAAATTTTGAAAATGATCTACATTACGCTGA
>JBPYDU010000024.1:0-14779 GCA_051985995.1 Candidatus Nitrosopolaris sp. | reverse complement strand
TTGCTTGACAATATAAGTAGAGCTCCTCAGCGAAGGCTATCTGTAGATATCTGTGTGCATTTTCAACAACCTTTGTTATTTCAGCAGTTTCAATTTCTGTTACTGGATGCATAGGGATTCCCAGACTTTTGATTGACGAATTAGAAGACGAGGAGGATGATCTAGGAAAGGTTTCTACTCCGCTATTACAAGCATAATCACCATCATAAAACTGCACTCCTAGTCTAAGACAACAATCGCATACTCCTCCTATTACTCGTAACTGGTTTACGCCATGCTCTTTTTCTTCTAAGGCGTACCATCTGTGAGGAGCGTGAATGACGTGCAATCGATGATTAAGTATTTCAAATACCTTGTTTGTTGTTCCCTTTGGAACAGTGCTCTCTATTGAAACAAGTGCCCCATTTTTCGCTTCCCTTGAAATTCTATCTGCTATCGATAACAAGCCTTCTGTCTGAGGAGAGAACATATCTTCAGGTTTGTGGGTTGAAACACAAAGAATGCATATATCAAATTCGCTAAAGTTAGTTGCCCTCTTTATCCCTTCTGTTTTTTCGGCGCGGTTCATAGCCTTTGTACTAATGTCGTATCCATATGTGTCAAATCCTCTTTCTTTAACATACTTTGCCACAGGAAGTCCTAGCTGTCCTAGTCCGACAACTAGTACTTTGTCGAACTGAATTGCAGGGTATCGTTGTCGCGGGTCGATCAGGTTTTTCTCATGTGTTGGCATAGTCAATTCATTGTTATCAAACAATCAAGTTTTAATCGGTCTATTGTTTTATATACGCTCAGATAAAGAAATATAGTAAAGTTTTACTATTTACTGGTAACAATTGCACAGCCATGTCAAAGCAGTTCCTATAGGTTATTTAGAATTAAAATGGAATATCGGGAGTAAAATTTGGTAAATAAATAATACTGCTCAGATTTGTAGCCAAATGATGTAGAAGAAAATTCATAGTATCAAAATTCTACATGCATTTTCGAGATAAATGCCTTATTATATTTAAGAAAATTTAAGTTGATATTGAAGTATATAATTATGTAATTCTTCAAGTAAAATCCTCAAACCGCAGCATAAGAAGATATTTTACACTACTCTTATCTATGGGGCCTACACGTATCGAAATTATATAATAAGGATCGGAACGCAAGTAAGCTAAACAACAAAAATAAATTAGTGATCTCGAAATCCAATGTCTCTCATACTAGTTCACTCGAAACAATAAGCCGGGTTAAAGAGGTTCATGAACAGTTCTTTGTGAGGTTTTCTGAGACAGATAATCAGAAAGTTTGATCTTTTCTTCTCCAGGAATTTTTGCAACTTCAAATCTCTCCCTAGGCTTAAGAAGAGTGGCAGTTGCATCAATTCCCACCTTGGTCGTGAGCAAGTTCTGTTGATCACTCGATGGATCAAGACTAGATCCCTTCGCATGTGTAATTAGCATAAATCCTTTATCTGCTTGACATCTAGTACAGATCGCATACTCTACAGCAACAGGATCGGCTGGGTCTATATCTTCGTCTACCACAATTCCCATTTTGAGAGAAGGGTGCGAAGCAAATGCAGCTAGCAGAGCATTTTTTGGTTCACCCTCCAAACGCTTCCGGATTTGAATTACGGCATCTAACCAAGTGCACCCCCCTTCTGTAAGATGAACTGCCAATGCAGTGGGGACCACGTTTTTAACTCCTTCAAATATTTTTGCCTCCACAGGCAAACCCATCAATAGCCGATGTTCCGGAAAGCCTGGTAAAATATCATGAAAAATCGCATCATTTCTATATTTGATTTTATCGAGTTCGAACACTGGCTGTCGCCGCTTTAGATCATAGGTTCTTAGCCCCTCTACCATCCATTCTTCCTCAGTCCTATCTCTAAGGATGCTGCCTTCTAGGACAATTTCGCTAAGAGTTGGAATGAAAAGCTGGGAATTAGTGCTTCTTGTGACCGTGAGTTTTCCGTTTAGCAAAGCGTTTGCAATTAATAATTCATTAGCGCCGTAGGCTGCCTGATAAGCTGATGCAATACTAATTGCTGGATGAACGCCAATTACGATAGAGACTTTGAGATCTTGTCCATGCTCTTTAGCAAAGGAAAAGCACTTGTGAAGGTGTCTGCCCTCTACCATTCGAATTGCCATATGCCTGTCGTCTAACAGTAAAAGGCGATGTGTGGAAGAATTTTGGTTTCCTCTTTCCTGATCCTTTGCAAAAACTACTGAGGATGTGATGTATGCGCCAGCATCCTTTTCAAAATGTGTAACGATAGGGAGGTCTCTTAGATTGTTGCTCGAATTCTCCTCAAAAGGGGCCTGAGAAGAGACTTTTTTCAGCTCAGTTGTTCGTGTCATTGCCTCTGTGATATATGAATGAATTAACGCTTCCTTTTTCGATCCAATAGCAACAGAAAATCTTCTTCGGTTACCCAATATGTTACACACAACCCTGATTCTGCTGTCTTTAACTGTTTCAAATAATATTGCTTGCCGTCCACCCAGCTTACTTGTGAGGGCAGCAATCTCAAATTTCGGCTCAATGCTTTTCTTAATTATGATGAGATCGTTTTCTTTTTCTAATAAATTGAGGAAGGTACGTAAGTCATTATTTCTCTGTGAAGTTCCCATTTTGTTTCTCTTGGTTTCCCTCATCTTCTTTTCCAAGCACGTTCATAATCTCTCCCATAATTGCTTTCATATCGTCGAGATGCAACTGCTTTACGTTGTACATGCAAACAAGACAGATACCATTTATCATGGAAGAAACCCTTTCGGAAATTGTATTGATGAACATAGAATCGTACTTGCTCGGAATAACTTTTGCCGTATTAACTTTATTAGAAGAAGTTATAGAAACATACAGTGATCCAATCCGATTCGAACCTTCAGCAACTACGATAAAACAGCCGTTCTGAAAAGATAAAAATTTTATAAGAAAAATTCTAGTACTTGGTGCTATTACGGTACGTACAATAAGCGCATCGGAATCTTCATCTTGCATTACTTAGAATCAATCTCTATGCGTGAATAGGGATGATTTTTGGTACTCGAGATTCTTGGAGCTTTTTTCTTGCTCGTAATTTAGCCTTGTATTTCAAGTTACGTGGTTTGGTTCTCAATCTATATCCACAACATGGACACCATAGACCATCCCACTTTATGAAAATTTCACATATTTGACATCGCTTCTGTCCGCTGGCGTAACGACCAGAGCCTACGGGCTTTTGCGCTTTATGACGGATACATATACCCTTACAAGTCATTCTTTCATTTCCTGGTAAAATATTTTACCTTAATTCAAATATGTCAAAAAGACTATTTAAATTTATACAATTATTTTGTTAAGAAAATTATTGCAATAGCAAAATTTGAATAATTTTAAGCTTGAAAAGCTAAGAAAGTTTCATTATTTTAATCATTTAAGGTGCATATATATCTCGCAATCCGATATTATCTGCCGCTTTCAGAAGCTGAGATTACTTAGGGCACCTCGGAGTCAAGCATAAGTAGGAAATGACTCAAAACGTCTACCGTCTCGAAATGCAATCGCTCTAGCCGACGACCTGTCTCGTTCGCCTCGTCTATTTGCATCTATATGCCTAGGTAAAGACGTCCCATGCTCATCTACTATCTCGACGCGAACCAGATCATTAAACTTTCCCTTTATCAGCAATGCAATTTGCTTGGTGATGGCAATATTACCGTCGCCTATTCTCACAATTTTTCTTTGTGAATCGATTCCTAATAATAATGTCGATATTAGCTGAAACGCAGAGTGTGGAGAGGACTCGACGAAGCTGTCAATTTCGTCATGCAGATAAATTACTGAGATTCCTATTCTATCACCGGGGTCAACTCCGATTGTCAGCTGGTCATCGTGCTGAGATCCTAGAACTTTGCGCAACATTTTTGCCTTCAGCAAGACGGGATATTTATCTAGCTCACTATCGAGAAGAACATCTTTTCTCTTCACAATATGTGCCTCATTTTCTGTTGTTATAATAATTTTTGCGTTAGATATTGCAGCCTGTTCGGGAGACAATGATTCAAAACGCAAATCCATCAATTTAAGCGCATGGGTGATTTTATAATAAGGACGACCATAAACAGTGGCTACAGCAATTTTATATTGCAGCAGCTGCTTGGTCAGGGGCGCTTCATCAACGATCGTTACACCAAATAATTATTAAATCTTGTGGAATATTGGAATTCCGAACTTGGGACATCGAAATACCGGATTCATTCGATCGAATAGCCGAAGAAACTTTTTTCGAATCCCTTGTACTCTACGATGTATCTTCGTAGAGATCATAACGCCGATCTGGCTGCATTGTGGATTGTGCAAATCCCGGGATGAAATGAATGAACAACCCGATAAGTCTATATCTCATCAACAGGTTAGTTCCGAATGTTTGTATCGTATCAAGGACCGATAAATTGTCATACAGGATCTTCGACTACCATTAATCTTGGAATTTTGGCGCCCTAAAAATGCAGCAAATCATCCAAATAATCACCATTTCTAGGTAGTCAAACTCAAAATTGCCTGTGCCATGTCCCCATGAGCATCAGTCAACGCTTGGACTGCTTTCTCCCTACTCACGTTTGCCTGCTGGATAACTAGGACTATGTCTTCTTCCTTAAAGGTCGGGACGTCCCTTTCTTTCTCTTCTATCTCCGAAGCGATAACCTGAAAAATCGTACTTTCTTTCCCCTTCATTTCGATTACTTGGGGCTTTAGAAGATACAGTTCCTTACTTTCAGTTTTAATAACAACTTCTTCGACATTGCCAATGTCTTTCATTTCAAGCCCCATTTTATCTAACATTCGCCTCATCTCACGGTTGCCGCCGCGAATCATGTCGCTTTATATTTCTCATGGGCCTTTTATTCCTTCTCTGACCTTCACAGCAATGCCCCTACGATATTGTTTCATATGGCTGAACCCAATTAGTGCCCTGCCTACTGCTACGACTTTACCAACACCATCGACTATTGCCACATCCGACCCGACTTTGACATTTGAGCCACACCATTCTACGTGCTTGCAAAATAACGATCCGCCTTGTCGAATGAACGGTAGTGCTTGTTCAATTGGGATTATGCAGTTCTGCGTAAATCGTTCAGTCCCCAAAAACTCTGTTGCACCAAATATCGTTAAAGCAAGTCCCCCATCAGTTCTGAGGGTCATCACTAATCGATTCTTGATAGAGAAATTTTTGATGCGTCCAGTTTTGTTCGAGTATTCGAACCTAAAATCCTTTGTAGAGTGATGTATTCTGAGGACATCGTAAATGCGAGCTCCAAATAGGGCATCAATATGATGACGTATCTTTTCTTCAGGATTCAATGGCAGCGGTTTCAAATGATGTTAATCATCGGAGGTCAGTACATTAATTTTACTTTGGATGATGCCAACCAATCTATATAGTAAAGGGTTACAGATATATAAAAAACAGAGTTGGTACTAGAACGATGGATAACAATGAAGGCGCAGAATTCGTTAATCAAAATGAAGAAACAAGGAAAATACAATATACAGGGGGATCCTCTTATATTGTATCATTACCCAAGAAATGGATCCAAGACCTGAAATTGAAACAGGGCGACCTTGTTGTAATTGCTAGGCAGGGACATTCTATTTTACAAATAGCACCAGTATCAAAGAGAATATCTAAAGAGCAAAGAGAGGCAATTATAGAGGTAACAAAAGATAACAGCCCTTACTTTCTTGCTCGCAAGCTAATTTCTCTATACTTTCTAGGTTTTAATATCATAAATATATCCCAGAAAGATGCAGGAAGATTATCTGGCGAGCAGCGCGAAGTTATGAAGGACGTTGTGAGACGTGTCCTAATGGGCACCGAAATCATTGCTGATTCTGCAACGAGCATTACGCTGCAGGTCTTGATCAATTTACTTGAGCTCTCCGTAGATGCAGCATTCAAAAGAATGCTCTTGATTGCAAAATCTATGCACCGTGATGCAATTCTGTCGCTAAGAGAGAACAATATTGAGCTCGCTAAGGAAATTTTGAAATCTGATGACGAAGTGGATCGATTTAGTTTCTATATCGTAAGACAACTTAATATTGCAATAAAAAATGAACATCTGCTCAAGGAAATTGGGTTAGACGATTCTCGTAACTGCCTAGGATACAGACTAATAGCAAAATCCACGGAAAGAATTGCCGACCATGCTACGCTAATAGCCAAAGATATAATTGAAATGGAAAGACCTCTCAATAAAGATATCATAGAAAAGATAGCTGAAATGAGCAATTTCGCGCTCGAGGTGTTGGATGAAGCATGTCTATCAATTTTCAAGCGGGATTATGATTCTGCCGATTTAGCGATAGAAAAGTCTCGGGGGATTGATGATCTAGAAAAGGGGATCATCCGCGTCGCAAGCAAACTTAGAGATATCAACGAAATATACAGAATTAAGATTATTACTGAAAATATTCGAAGGGTAGCTGAGTATGCCAGCGATATTGCCGAGATCGTTTTAAACATGACCGTGGAGCAAAAGCTAAGAAAAGGCTAAATTTGCATAAGTTTAAAAGATTCTATTGTCCTCATATTGCGAGTTATGCGGGCGCAAGGTAATTGATGAAAAAAAGACTGTATTGATCGACGGGATAGAATTTAATGTCTGTAAGAGCTGCTCAAAACGTGGTAAACCCTATACGCCACCTATCTCCATTTCTAACGCTAAAACATCAGCCATGACTGCGGCACGAACTACAGCTACTAACAGAAGCAAAAGCCCTATTAGAAAAATTGACATGACAGATAACACTATTCTAAATCCTGAATTTGCAAAATTGATCCGAGAAGCGCGTATGAAAAAGGGATTGACACATGACCAACTTGGAGCGCTGATGAATGAAAAGGCAGGCCTATTGAGAAAGTTTGAGACAGGAGCATTAAAGCCTGATGAACTACTTGCTAAAAAATTACAACGGTTTTTAGGAATCCATTTGTATGTAAACATTCAAGAGGAATAACAAATGTCGAATTCACAAAGAGCTATACTGATCACTTACCCATTTGAGGATGCGGCAAAAGAAGCAATTTCTTTGGCAGATGCTGCAGGCTATGCGGTAAAGAGAGTAGTTAATCAACATCACCTAACAAGATCAAGATATGGGATTGGTAGTGGAAAAGCACAAGAGGTAAAACAACTGGTAGAGCGAGAGAAACCAGATGTAATTATCTTTGATGAGGTATTGAAACCTAGTCAACAATACAATTTGGCAAGCATGTGCCAAGTTGAAATAATTGACAGGGAACGCCTAATCTTAAAGATCTTTGATCAAAGAGCAAGCACCGCGGAATCGCGAATTCAGATTAAACTGGCACAGCTTCGATACGACATGGTTCGAGCACGGGAAAAAGTCAAACTCGCAAGAGTAGGTGAGCAACCAGGCTTTTTTGGAATGGGTAAATACGATGCTGATGTATATTTCCTCGACATAAAAAAACGCGCAACGGTTCTGAGGAAAAAATTGCAAAAGGAGGTCGTGAGAAGGAATCTTTATAGAATTGAGCGGTCAAAAGCAGGTCTGTCAACTGTATCAATCGCCGGCTACACTGCAGCAGGAAAAACAACATTGTTCAATTCTTTGACCGGGGAATCAAAAATTACCGGACAAGGAATGTTCACCACCTTATCAACATTCACTCGACTAGTTCAATCTAGACGGACTAATTTTTTGATTTCAGATACTGTGGGCTTTATAAGTAGACTTCCTGCCTACATGGTGGACGCGTTCAGATCTACTCTTCAAGAGCTATCTTATTCAGCCGTAGTTCTGCTTGTGCTCGACATAAGCGAACAGGTAGAAGAAATTGTAAGAAAATTGAATAGTTGTACCCATGTAATGTATGAGCTGGGGGTGCCACTGACGAAGGTTGTCTATATCCTAAACAAGGTGGATTTGACGAGTGAAAAAGATGCAGAGTATAAATCTGCTCGTCTCGGACTACGGCGCCCAAAACAACGCGTAATTCCCGTGTCCGCAAAAACAGGATACAAGATCGATACGTTAAAGGATATGGTGACATTGCTAGCTGTGGGCGATCCGATCCCACTCATCAGCGAAGTGAGCAACAACTGAAAGTCTCAGTTCTCAGAATAGGACATAGGTTAGTACGGGATGATCGATTGACCACCCATGCAGCACTAGTCTCGAGAGCATTTGGCAGCGACAAAATCTACATGAGCGAAGTAGATGATTCTTTAAAAGAGACAATTGAGAATGTTGGTAGCAGATGGGGTGGAAGATCTGATTTTAAGATTGAAATTGTTAGTGGATGGAGGGAGGTGATAAAGAATTGGAAGACGGATGGCGGTAAAGTGGTTCATTTAACAATGTATGGTCTACACATAAATGACGCCGTAA
Source organism: Candidatus Nitrosopolaris sp. (assembly GCA_051985995.1). Classification (GTDB taxonomy): domain Archaea; phylum Thermoproteota; class Nitrososphaeria; order Nitrososphaerales; family Nitrososphaeraceae; genus Nitrosopolaris. Next base: position 6,370 of record JBPYDU010000024.1, on the reverse strand, counting down.
CTTACCTAAGACAAGAAAATACAATTCTTGTAGTTATCGGCGCAGGGAAGGTTCCAAGGGAATTGTATGATCTTGCTGACTATAATATTGCAATAGGAAATCAACCACACTCTGAGGTAGCGGCATTATCGATATTTTTGGACAGGATGTTCAAAGGCAAACAGTTTGAAAAAGACTTTAAAGATGCAAAACTAAGAATCATTCCGACAGCAAAAGGCAAGACGGTTAGAGAATTGAGCTAACATAAATTCTAGCTCTGAGACAACTCTGCAACCCTCTATAACACTGAGTACATTTCGGATAAGTAACGCAATAAATTTTCATACATGTATCAGAGCGGGCATAAAAATTCCTGACTGCTAGGGGTCGTGAGTTGTGTGGATATAGATCAAGAAAATCTCCTTCCCCCACCAAAAAAATTGAATTTGAAGTCAGTCTATTTATTTCTCGCCAACAGGATCATCGCGGAAACATTGGATTCTTTTGGATTTGGCTTGTACTCTGGGTATTCCTTTTTTGAGATGTTATCATTATTAACATTCTTTTGTTAATCTAATACTCTTAGAGTAGTATATTTACTAAAACCTGCATCGAAGTCAATTGAAGAATCGTTACTCGATGGATCTCACCGCCAGTCAAAAGGGGCGAAAATGTCCTGGTTAACAATCAGGGTTTTGCAATATCATTTAGGCAATTATAGCAGTATTTTTTTGCCGCTAATTCAAGCAACTAACACCAATATGCATCCTTTCCACAAAAAATATATGGTTTGATATGGCTGATTACAACGTGGAGACTGCAGAAAATAGTGATCCCATGCAAAAAGGCGTTTTTCGCCCAAAACGAAATCCAAAGTGGGGTAGGGAAGAGGAATCTGAAATTTTCGCTCAAAACGTTAAACATTTCAGACAAAAAAAGCTTTCCGAAGACGATTTTCGTCGTTTTAGGTTGCAGCACGGTGCCTATGGGTCAAGGCTGCAGATGAATTATAGCATGATTAGGATCAAAGTTCCTAGTGGTGACGTCAACCCAGAACAGCTAGAAAAGATTGCAAGCTTATCCGAGGCATTCTCGATTGGCTCAGCTCATGTTTCTACCCGACAGAATATTCAACTACATTGGGTACAACTGGAAGATGTAAGTGAGGTAATGACGGCACTTGTAGAGTCAGGTTTGACGACGAGAGAGGCTTGTGGCAATACAGTCAGAAATGTAATGTGCAGTCACTTCGCAGGTGTCTGTCCAGACGAAAAATTTGACGCCACTCCCTATGCTAAAGCAATTGCACGTTTCTTTATAAGAAATCCGATGTGTCAGAATCTTCCGCGCAAGTTCAAGATTAATTTTGGATGCTGTGCTAACCACGGGTTAGCAAGAATTGCAGATATTGGTTTGGTACCAGAAATCAAGGATGAGACGCGGGGATTCAAGATTTACCTAGGTGGAGGTTTGGGTGCAGCCTCATTTATAGGTCACCTAGTCGAGGACTTTACACCGGAGAACAAACTCCTTCCTACCTGCATGGCAACTATCAGACTTTTTGATAGGCACGGCAACCGTGAAAACATGGCTAGAAACAGGATGCGTTACCTCGTACACGAAATGGGATGGGATAAATTCCAAAAGTTGATTCTCAAGGAACGATCGATAGTCGAAATGACTACGGCTAGTTATACATCCAAATTATTTGATGTTAAAGCCGAAGAAGAAAAAAGTCCCCTTCCAGCGGCAGTAAATGCCAAGATGGTTAAACTACCTATGCTAAATGAACGAGTTACGTTGGAAAGTCCAGCATATGAACGATGGCTACATACAAACGTTGCTTCCCAAAAGCAGAACGGATATTTCACAGCATTTATAACTTTAGCAGCGGGCGATATTACAGCCAACCAACTGCGAATATTAGCAAATGCGATCCGTGAATTTTCCGCAGAAGGCACCGCTAGGAACACACCTCAGCAAAACCTTGCAATCCGGTATATAAAAGCTGATGATTTGCCTGACTTTTATAGTAAACTAGCTTCGATTGGCTTGGCAAATCCAGGAGCTTTAACGATTGCATCTGCAGTTGGTTGTTCTGGAACTACCTCATGTAATTTGGCAATCACAAATTCTCACAGGTTGGCAAAAGAGATAGAGTACAAGTTTTTGGAATTAGGACTTGATACCGATGATAGCCTTAGGGATTCAACCATAAAGATTAGTGGTTGTCCAAATTCCTGTGGGCAACACGAGATTGCAACAATCGGATTCTTTGGGGGTGCATCGAGAATCGGAACTACTATGGCTCCTACTTATACTATGCTATTTGGCGGAAGCGCAGGAGAACAAAGTGAGCTAGGCAAGGCAATCATGCGAGTGCCAGCAAAGCGCGTTATCGAGACAGTTCGCAAGATTATCGAAATATACAAACAAGAACGATCAGATTCTGAAACATTGAATGATTGGATCAATAAAATTGTTAGGGGCGAAGGAACAGGCAGCGTAAAGAATATTGAAAATATGAAAGCATTACTCACCCCAGCTGTGCAACTACTTCCTGTAGACCAAGACCCGGAATTGTATAGTGATTATGGTAATGATGCAAGATTCTCAGCGAAGACTGCCAGAGGAGAATGTGCAGCTTAAATTATAATGACACTAGAACAAAACGAATCCACATCAAAAACTGATTTGCAGGAAAACATCGTTGAAATTAACAAGAATCACAATTTTCAACTTCCGGTAATCTGCGATGTAGATACGTTGCGCATGTTGATCAGAAGAGAGGAGGTGCGCGTGGTGGATGTCCGTCAAACGGAAGAATACCAACAAGAACACGTACCTAGTGCAGTTTCACTCCCGCTTTCACGCTTATTAGAGAACGACACTCCTCCTTCGATACTGGATATTTTACAAAATTTAGGCATACCAGATAAGATGCCGGTTGTGATCTATGACAATACGTTTGGCGCACTCGCGGCTAGAGTAGCCTGGTCTTTTCAATATGTAGGGCACGCAAATACTGCGCTGCTTGAAATGACATTCAATCAATGGAAAAATTTAGGACTAGAAACAGAGACGAAAATTAATTCATTTCCAATGAAAAAACATTCACTAAATATAAATCACAGGATTCATGCAGATGCTTCTTATGTTGAGGCTGCAAAGGAACAGCCGAACAAGATACTTGTAGATTCAAGGGAACGGCTGAACTTTTTGACTGAACATATTCCTAAAGCCAAAAACATTCCCTATACCATGCTTAGGTCCAACGGTAGCATATTGCGCAGCCCTGAAGAAATAAAGCGGTATATTGAAAATAGAGGTATTTCGATTAACGCTGAAATTATTACATATTGTGGAAGTGTTGGGACATTATCGGGCTTAACATACTATGCGTTCAAGCTAGCAGGGATAGAAAATGTAAAGCTTTATTCAAAGTCATTCAGTGAATGGAGGTCTCTAGGAAAACCGAAAGAAGAATTTAAGGACGCAAACTATTGGGACCTCTCGGCAGATTAGCAAGACTTCTATTCGCAATTTCTAGTACCAGCTGAATCCACCATTCGAATGTAGTTTACCTTTAAAGGGATATGGAACTTCGATATAAGATGTCATTTGGTGACGAGCAAGTCCAACGCACGAGCGGTCTTTCTAAGATCGCCTAACTATCGCTTCGAACTATAAACCAAATCTTATGTTCTTTGGCTTAAGTCTGTAATGACTGTCTAAATATCGGTGGGTATATTTTCATGAATTATGGAACGCTATTATTATACGATTGTTGCTTCGAAGCAGGATGTAGCAAGCATGACAATGGCAAATTATTTGATAAACAGCCGAGCTTTTTCACGAGATACAGATACATATTTCCTGCGGTCAAGGCACTATCAAAGCATCAAACTCCATATTTCCAATAAAAGTCTGCTCTATCTTGAAGATCTAGATGAGAACTATCCTGATTCGATTGCCTTTATTTTTCTTTCAGAGCATAGGTCAGAAAAGGGAATCCCCACACTAACATGTCATTGTACAGGCAATTATGGTGGTAACCAGTATGGCGGAAATCCCAGGCAACTGGCAATGGCTTATCCTTATTTGCAAAAACAGTATCTCAGAACGATTGTGACTCTAAGGGCGCTGATTCCGGGGTACGTGATCGTCATCGAATCAAGCCATCATGGACCAACCTCGTTAAAAAAACCAGTCCTTTTCATTGAGATTGGCTCAACTGAAAACCAATGGACTGACAGAAATAGCAGTGCGCTTGTGTGCGAGTCATTATTAAAAGTAATTGACAATAGTCTAGGATCTTGTGAAAAAGTAGCAATAGGTTTAGGTGGCACACACTATCCTATGAAATTTAATAAATTGCTTTTGGAATCTGAATATGGTCTTGCTGCCGTTGCCGCGAAACATAACCTGGAATCGATTGATAAGGATATGTTAGATCAAATGATCACCAAGAGCTTAGAGAAAGTTACTCACATAATAGTTGACTGGAAAGGGCTTGGGAGGGAGAAAAACAGAATAATGGACCTAATATCGAGCACAGGGATTGATATTCTTAGAGTATGAGGTCAGGTAATAAATCGACAAATAAAAAATCTAGATGATGGGAACTGTACTTGCCTTATAAACCAAAACTAAAACATATAGGCAACAAGCTCAAATGAATTGAAAGTACTATGATGGCACAGTGACTAAAAGAGATGTAAGAATATGGCAACAAAGGACTCCAAAAATAGGATCGATATCATAACAGTTTTTTTAGAACACAACAAAAAAATCCTAATCCTCAAACGAAGCCAGAAGGTTAAAACTATGAAGACGAAATGGGGTGGCATAAGTGGATATATTGAGCATGAGCAGCCGGTAAAACGAGCTCTAAAAGAAATCGCAGAAGAGACTGGTTTGAAGAACAAAAATGTAACGCTTCTTCGAATCGGGGAGCCTTTAGAAGCAGTTGAATCTGATAAGCCAGAGATAACGTGGATTGTTCATCCATTCCTTTTCAGTTCAAATACAGATCAAATCAGAATTGATTGGGAACATGACGAATACAAATGGATAAATCCAAAAGAAATCGAAAACTATGAAACCGTACCAAGATTAGAGGATGCATTAGATAGCTTGTTAGCCTAATGTCCACCAAACAGGAAGATTACTTTTTAGCGCTATTTTTTAGGCTCTGAGATAGGTATTGCCCGATGTTAATTTATTAGGGGGTTTTTGATAGATATTCTCAAATAATAATGACATTGATTCTTAATTTGTAGATTATAGTTGAGAACAGCCCTTTATTCTCAGTTCGATATGCGCATTGCTTGTACTTCGAGTCCGGAGGACTTCCACAATATTTGCAATATCTATTCCTGCGTGATGGATCAAATTGCGTTGGATGGAAAGGCACCCACAGAGAATGACATATCAAGGTTGAGGGTGAAAATGACCGGTAGACTTTAAGCCAAATCTAGTCTCGTCCAGTAATATTGTGGTTGAAGATATTCTAGCAGACGAATTCGTATCGCCAGCTGATTAAATCAATTGCAGTCGATTTCTGATGCGAATAAGTCCTAATTTCAGAAGGATTTAACTTCAGGGGCAGAAAATGAGCGGGTTTCAAGCCATCATATGTTGTATTTCGATTGGTTTTTTAAATAATGGTGGGACACATTTTTCGAATAGATCTCTATTCGACTTGATAGCTTAATATTAAGATAGCTGGGCTAGATGTAGGAATAGCGGATCCGAATTTCGGTCGCGGATTGAGCTCGACGAACAACCCTTTCATTCAGCCATCCTTGGCAATAAATCTGAACTATGCCCTAATCTGTAAACGAAAATTTGTCCACACTAAGCTCGATTATTTCTTCACATAGCTCCGTCCTTATCGGAATTAATTGGTGGGAATCTGATCTTAAAACAGTTCAATAGAACTACTCAATGCAAAAATACATTTAATCAAATCCGTTCAATTAGCTGCTTCAATGTATGATTACTCGCAATTAATTAATTAGTGATGTACACGGACAACGAGAAAGATTTGCGTTTGCACCTTCTTTAACTAGATGGAAAACGAAATAATCTAAATAAAACACTTAGTTATAAGAGCGGTTATTCCCAAGAGGTCAATAATTAGGCCTCGCAGCCTAGCTTTTGAGTCCCTTTTTCAGATTATCAAGTTTCACTTGAGGCAGTAGGTGTAGGAAATTTCATCTATGCCTAATGTTGTTGCGATAATTGTCCACTTATCATTGTTATTATTAGCTTTGTCATACTTATCTCACCCTCTTAATGTAAGTAGGCCTAGTCCTAGCGAGAAGCCATTGCAAGGATACTAATTACTACCAATATCGGTACTAGTATGGGAAGTCCTTCTGATAAC
>JBPYDU010000023.1:0-22567 GCA_051985995.1 Candidatus Nitrosopolaris sp. | reverse complement strand
TATGAATTCTTGATGTCTTCTTTGCTTGCGTTCTTTGGGACACCAAGCGTCTCATAGTAGTCCCGTTTGCTCGTCATGGTTGAAGGGCCTTTTTATAAATCATCAATTTCTGTAAGGAAATGCGAGGTTATGATGGAGGCGGTGGTGCCGTGCTTGTTGCACCTCCGCCAGTACTAGCGCCTTGATCCGTACCTGGAGATGATGCCTCTGTTGTAGATGCGTCAGCGGTTGGTCCTGCAGGTCCGGGAGTGGCTCCTGCTGTCCTGTAAACCTCAGTGCTAACTTCTCCAATAATAGTTTTCAATTCCTGGGTTTTGCTCTTGATGCTATCGATGTTGTTGCTTGAAAGAGCCTCCTTGAGGACTTGAGCAGCCTTGTTAATTTTATCAGCCTGCTCAGGTTTAATTTTATCCTTCAAATCTTGCTTTACTAGTTTGTCAGCAGCGTAGACCAAATTATCGGCTTCGTTTTTAACTTCGACCTCCTCTCTCTTCTTTTTGTCAGCCTCGGCGAATTGCTCGGACTCTTTCTTCAGTTTTTCGATCTCTTCTTTTGATAACTTGGTGTTGGCAGTGATGGTGATTTTTGCTTCTTTCCCTGTAGCCATATCTTTAGCACTGACGTTTAGGATACCGTTCGCATCTATGTCGAACGTAACTTCGATCTGTGGTACGCCTCTTGGAGCCGGTGGTATCCCTGTGAGGTTAAACATTCCGAGGGAAACACTGTCTGCTGCCATGGATCTCTCCCCTTGAACGACATGGATCGTTACCGCAGTCTGGTAATCAGCTGCTGTGGTGAATACCTTACTCTTCTTTGTAGGGATAGTGGTGTTGCGGTCAATTAATGACTCTTTCAAGCCTCCCAGAACTTCGACGCCCAAAGTTAGCGGTGTAACATCTACTAGTAGTATGTCTGTGGCTACGTCACCTGTAATAATAGCGCCCTGGATAGCTGCTCCCAGTGCGACGGCTTCCATCGGATCTACACCTCGTTCGGGTTCTTTACCCATTACTGATGCTACAAATTGTCTCACCATCGGCATTCTCGTAGGCCCACCAATAAGTATAATTTTATCGACATCAGACGGAGCCAATTTTGCATCTTGAAGTGCCTGCAACATTGGCGACTTGCACCGCTCAACTATTGGTCTCAATAGATCTTCCAGTTTCGATCTACTAAGGTTGAGCACAAGATTCTTCGGACCTGTTGCAGAATCATAAGCGAGGAATGGCAAATTGATTTCAGTCGTAATTACATTTGACAATTCGATCTTCGCTTTTTCTGCTGCCTCTCTTACTCTCATCATAGCCGCCTTGTCACTTCTTATATCTAAACCAGATTGTTTTTTGAATTCCTCCAAAACGAAGTCGACAAGGGTGTTATCCATATCAGTTCCGCCAAGTTGCGTATCTCCCGACGTACTTTTAACTTGGAATACTCCCCCTCCCATTTCCATAAGTGTAACATCGAGTGTTCCACCACCAAAGTCAAAGACCAGGATCTTTAGATCCTTTTGGACTTTGTCAAGGCCGTATGCAAGAGAGGCTGCAGTCGGCTCGTTAATAATCCTTACAACTTGCAAACCTGATATCTCACCGGCGTCCTTAGTTGCCTGCCTCTGATTGTCGTTAAAGTACGCTGGAGCTGTTATCACAGCTCTATCAACAGTATCCCCTAGAAAAGCTTCGGCATCCCTCTTTATCTTTTGCAAAATGAATGAGGATATTTGCTGAGGCGTGTAATCCTTGCCAAACACGTTGAATTTAAAATCTGTCCCCATCTTTCGTTTAGCTGCAGTGACAGTGCCTTCAGGATTTGAAATCATTTGTCTTCTGGCAGGCTCTCCGACAATCAGCTGACCATCGCGGGTGAAGGCAACTACTGAAGGAAAGGCTTTTCCTCCTATAGAGGTCCCTTCAGCTGCCTGTATTATTGTAGGTTTACCGCCTATCATTGCCGCAGCCGCAGAGTTGCTAGTTCCAAGATCAATTCCTATAATTTTTCCCATTTCTAATTTTCAGTCCCCTTTTCTGTTTTTTCTGTATCATTAACGGTATTTTTAACTATCTTTTTAGAGATTTCGACGAGACTCGGTCTTAAAACTTTGTTGTCTAGCATATACCCTTTACGAATTTCAACTGTGACTGTACTCTCTGGTAAATCGTCCCGAAATGAGAAACTGATGGCATCATGAACGTTTGGATCAAACGGGGTTTCAATCGTCTCAATTTCTACAACTCCCTCCGACCTGAGCAGATGATCAGAGTTTTTCAAGATTCCCTCTAATCCCTCAACTACAACTGACTCGGCTTTACTTTGCTTAGCTATTTCTAGAGCCCGTACGTAGTCATCACGAATATTTAGGAATCTCAGCATTAGTTCTGCTTTATTTTCCTCTGTTTTCAAAGCAACTTGTTTTTCCATTTGTTTGCGATAATTATCAAAATCTGCCACCATGTACTTCAACTTGTTTAGATTATTCTCAGATGACTCCTTGGCTTTACGCAGTTCCTCCTTCACAAATGATAATTCTTCCTTTGCTGCAACTAATTCGTCCTTCAATGTAAGGATGTCATCCCGTCCTACTTGTGAATTATCTTGCTCTACTTGCTCAACCTCGTTATACTCCTCTTCCAAAAACTATCAGCAAATAAAATTCGCAGTAAGCTAGATAATTACATATCGCTTTGGTGTCCGCAGATCTGACATCCCTCAGCACTTTATAATTTTTCTAAGTTATCTAATAAGCGCGAAACGGGATTTTTTAGGTGTCCCAATCGAAAAAGAAAAGGAGTATTTGAATTGCTTAAGCCTAGGATATGCCTAAATTTGGAAATGATGCTACACTAATTCCTAATTCTCCTTGGATTTTTCTAATTTTGGTAGCATATTCTGTCATTTTGGCATTGTCACCCTGAACCTTACCAATTCTATAACCTTTCCACGCTTTTCTAAGTGCTCCCCAACTTTGACCAGTCGAAAAACTGTTTTCGATCTGTTGTGTAGGTGCTTCTGGATGAAGCGACATTATTGCTGTCATATCTTGAGATAAATAAATAGTGGGTACTTAGAACCCATTGTTAGTTTTATGCGCTCTCGTAGTAAAACACTTGATACAATAGTATTCATATAATCCTTTCATAAGTTATGTTACAATTAGATATTATTTACATGTTGTCAGTTCTAACTTTAAAATTATATTATAGCGATTCCTTTGAAAATGAGCTATTATGATAGCCTAGCATGCCTCATAAAAATAAGAACTCGTCAAACACCAAAGTTGTTTATACTCAGTTGAACCTTATCCAAGAGCAGCTTATTCCCCTTTAGCCTAACCCGGATAAAAATTCAGGATAATAGATGCAGGTTTAGCCCATGACGTTTAACCCCACGACGTATCTCTCGGTTGGATCTGCGATTGGAAAAGTATGGCCATCCAATATAAAAGTAATTGGAAAGGATCGAGGATAGAGTGCTGTAAATATACAAGATCTTCTTTCACGCATAGTTTGCTTTAATAGAAGATCTTGCACCGCAAGCTTCGCACAAGAGAAAGCCTAACTTTTTGTTCTTTTCGGTTCGTGTATCAGGGCTTCCACAGACAGGACATATTACATAATCCTTGACGTACCTGTCGATTAATGCGCCGAAAGACGACGGTTCCTTTCGTCCAAGAAATATTACTCGTTCACCGGCAATATAGCCAGCTGAAGCAAGCTCCTTGTTTAGATACAGCAGTAGTTTCGCCGGCTCTCGTCGCAGGGCTTTTGGAAACTCCATAAAATTCCTGAATATTGTACGCTGACCTACCCAGATAATTTGGGGAGTTGGGACTTCCAATCTTGAAACTGCTTTTCGTGATTCGGTTCCCAATTTGTCTTGTAGTCGTTTGAGCAAACTTTCATAATCTGACTTTGTTTGGACCTTCACAAATGAGGTAATATTTTTCTGATTTATGTGCGTTATGGGTGATAGAACATCCTTTTTATCTATACACTCTTCTTATCGCAAGATAGAGCAATATTACCCAACCTCCTTTACGATTTGATTAAACTAAAATCTGAGTGCTCTAATCTTCTTTCTGTTACCTGGATTGCTGACTGGGACGAGTCACAGCCAATCCAATTTCTGCCAAGTTTTTGTGCTACGACTAATGTGGTTCCGGAGCCGCAGAAAAAGTCTGCTACAAGATCTCTTGCCCTACAAAATTGTCCTATTATCCTTTCCAATAATTGTTCATTTTTTTCGGTGTCATACCCTGTTGAATAACTGTACGCTTCTATGTCGGTCCAAATATTGTCGAGAACTACATGAGTCTTCGGGGGGATCCAGTATTCTGGATATTTGACTCCTTGGCGTTTGCGGATAAATTCCCGATTTTGACACGTTTGGCTCCAGTACCTCTCTAGCGGGATATCAGCGAATTTATCTGCATAGACTTTGTAATTTTCTATCGCCATTAGTGCTCTTGCCTTGGACCACTTCCATTGTCCTCTCTCAGGGATAAAATCAAACAGCTCGTACCGCATTGTCGGTCTATTTACATTACTCCAAAATCCCATCCATTTGGAGTTCGTTTTATTTTTGACAAGCGGGTGTTGAAATTTCGTTCCTGCAGATTTCGAATACCAAAGAAGTGAATCGTTTGCAACGTGCATCCTATCTATTGAATTGAACTGATAGAGAAGATTTTTCCTTCGCCCCCTTTTTATTATGATTTCATTACGAAAATTTTCATATCCAAAAATCTCATCCATGATTACTTTAACGTAGTGCAACATGTGCCAATCAAGATGGACGAAAATAGATCCCCTGGGAGAAATTAATTTTCGCATAGCCTCAAGTCTTGGATATATCATTTCGATGTACTCATCGACTTTTCCTCTAAAAACATCTTCGAATGCAGGATTTTCAATATTTTTCATACGATGAAAATACCTTTCGCCGCTATTGAAAGGTGGATCAATGTAAATAAGATCAATTTTTTGTTCAAAACCTTTTTCGAGTAGATAATTCATTGAAGTAAGATTGTCAGAGTGGAAGAGCAAGTTCCCGCTGTTAGAATTCTTCAATATCCCAACACTTTATTTGATGCCATTAGTTTTTTATATTCATTTTCTGGTGCCCAACATCGTTTAACTCGATTCTTTGCAACTGCGAAGACATGATGGATTTGATTAATAATATATGATCACACGCTTCAAAAATCTCCGGCTTTAGTCATCTTATGAAGATAAGTTGGTTTACCCTAGCGACGCAATGGGCACTCACACATGCCGCCTATTTTTATATTCGTGAAACGTTGCTATTATATGGGATATACGAACTAAACGCAAATTGAAATCGATTTCTGTTCTCATTCCATTGCAAAAAGTATCAGCCAGCATTTCTCAACTTGATTTTTCACTAGATGGAATTACAACGATTGTTGCAGAGGCTAAGTTCTGGAGTGTGAATGTAATGAGCATCAATTGTAGAAAACATCCGAAGACCAATCGAAACTTCGCAAAAATTTCTGGTTAACCGAAGAATATCTTGGCATTATGATGCTAAATATGGCCTGCAATTTTGCCTGACGACGAATTTAATCGCTATGCAATGATTTCTACCTGGAAATCACTTAGGTCAACAGTTTTCACTAAGGTTCCATTCATTGACGACTTTCATAGGAGGATGCATGATAAAGGCGAAAACCTTCATGGATCAGGTAATTTAATGTTTCCTAGAATGTCTATTCCTTACTACAAAGCAGAATATTCCGTAAATGTATGGGGGACGACGTATTTTTTCATGTTCGATGTATTATTCGACCCGCATATAGTTTTGGAGAAATGGCACGGGAAAAGACATAGTGGACTGATTCATGTTTTAAAGTATGAACCTTCTCCCGATCGGTTCTTGACCCTTAAATTGCCGAGTAAAGTAATGGTTTTTGATGTCAAGAATATTGTGAGTTATAGATAGCTCATCATACTTTTAATATATTATATCATGTCCACAATATATTATGTCCACAGCTTATATTTAGCTCAGATTGGGCAAGCTGAGATTACAAATCTGTTCTGGGACCCTGGTGTAACAACTACACAACACAATCTTTATACTGAGTGTTCATTTAGGACAAGGGCTAGGAGAGCAGCCCTTAACTCCTTTCCATAGGCAGCTTGTTTGAAGTAGATTGCATTTCTCGTATTGTCAATGGAATGTGAAATTTCTTCCATTCTAGGCATTGGATGCATTACAGATACGTCTGGCTTTGCTTTGCTGAGGGTATCGCTATCGATAGTATATGTTCCCTTTACTTTTTCGTATTCCTGTGGATCCGGGAACCTCTCTTTCTGTATTCGTGTGACATAGATCACATCAAGTCTAGTCAGAATATTATCATCAAGCTCCTCATGTTCAAAAATTTTCAATTCCTTCTTCTCAAGACCATATATTGACTCTTTTCGTATGCCCAACGTGGGGGGCGATATTAGGTGAATATTCACATTATAATTTGAGAGCCCGTATAACAGTGAATAAACTGTCCTTCCATATTTTAAATCACCAACTATTCCTATTCTGAGACCGTCAATCTTGTTTTTCTCTTTGAATATTGTATATAAGTCAAGCATAGCTTGAGTAGGATGCTCTTCACTTCCGCTGCCACCGTTAATTAGCGGGTTCTTTGATAGCTCTGCGGCGAACCTGCTTGAACCATCTAGAGGATGTCTTAGAATGATAACATCCGAATATAGATCCAATATTCTGATGGTATCAGCAAGGCTCTCGCCTTTCTCAACGGAGGAGGACTTCGGATCAAAGATTCCAATCGAGCTTCCTCCCAGAGACGCCATAGCTGCTTCGAAACTCATCCTCGTCCTGGTGCTAGGCTCGTAAAATATATAACCTAAAGTTCTTCCTTTGCCCAATTCGGCCTTTTCGTTTGGTCTTAACGCCCTAACTCTATCTGTATAATCGAAAATATACTCAAGCTCCTGCCTACTGAAATCTTTGATTGAAACTATGTCTCGATTAAAAAAATGATCAGTAGGCATATCCCTTGGCTTCATTCACCCCATAGATAAAAAGCTCAGATAATTAAGATTTCATGACCCAAAATGGTATGGAAAATGAGGTGCATGATGTTGTCAGCATTTATTACGTTCAAATTTAGTTTGATATATTATATTTTGGTGGAGGATTTTCAGGATCCCACCTATGTCGCAGCGATATGGAACGAGACTTGTATGCTAATTCATTAACGTCCTTCAGAGTTTTTTGTACACGAATTTATGTGGCGTTATATACCTCTACCGCGGACCTGCGATGGGTTGATATCAGCCCCTTAAGTAAGAATAATCAATGCAAGTGACATGAGATCCATACTTCTTACCTCAATCATCGTGCTGGCTCTTATATCGTCCAGTACAAGAGTGTTCGCGCAGCAAAATATGACATCAGCTGCAAATATGACTGCGCCCTCCGGAATAGACTGGGACACACTTTGTAATGACATAAGTCAAATGAGCATTCTGTTCCAATCGTGTATTGATCTTGTGAATCAAAACGGTACTCTAACATCTGCAGGGGAAACAGCAATGGGTTGCATCAAAAATGGATTGTCATTGGGACTTGAAGCTCTACATCACGGAGTACCATTAGGGAGAGTCATATTCGGCCTCGGTCTCCTTGCGCAACCGACAGGATGTGGCAGTGTACTAAACATGAATGCAGTAGAATCGACCAATCAGTTCCAGTTTCTTACGCAGGCCTTTAGTCTTCACTAAATTCGATGGCTTGCGATTATCAGATATTTTGAAATCCCATAAAGTTTGAAAACAGATTTTGCAATTGTTTAACCGACAAAGCATTCAAAAAAGGCATATCAAATAATTATTATTATTACCTTGGTTCACAGATATTCTCGGTTCACCTCCTCTTAATCTCAGTTTTAGACAATCCACCAACGTTGTTAAGAAATTCCATGCTACCATTTGCTGACGTGCCAAAGAAGTGCCTGAAAAAGTTCACACATTTATACCGGTGTAAAAATCGCACGCTATTATGAGCTTGAAAGTAGAAACTACCAATGGGGATAATATCGATTAGCAACGTAACACTCAAAATCATTGATACTTCGAATGTTATTCGAAGATCAATTTTGCACTCTAAATACAATAGGTTCATATTCATATTTTCACACACAAAATTCAATACTTGGGAATTTACCGATATGGCGTATATAAAAGCCCCAATCTTGGATTGTTTGCAAAGACCAATGATAGAATAATAATAGTACCTTTTGGTTTTGCAAAAACTAAAACCGCGAAACTAATGGAATACCTAGGTGTGGAAGAGGAGCTATATACGTCTGTAGCTAACACAAGGCTTATCGGTCCAATGACGGCAATGAACAACAACGGAATTTTGGTTCCCTCCATTGCCACAGATGAAGAGATCCTTATTCTGAAACAGGCGAGCGGTCTTAATGTTGATCGTCTGAATAGCAAATTTACTGCCATTGGAAATTTGATTTCAACCAACGATAATGGAGCATTAGTATCTCCACTATTCAAAGGCGAGCTAGACCAGCAAATTCGAGACGCTTTGGGTGTTCCTGTCCATTCGATGACGGTAGGCGGCTTTATTCAAACAGGTTCTATGGTCGTTGCGACAAACACAGGCGCTGCCGTTCACCCAAAAGCAACAGAAGCTGAAATTAAGGTGATTTCCGAGATATTGCAAGTCCAAGTTGAACCTGTTACAGTTAACGGAGGGATCCCGTTTCTCTCTTCGGGTATGCTGGCGAAT
The DNA here is from genome assembly GCA_051985995.1 of Candidatus Nitrosopolaris sp. Lineage (GTDB taxonomy): Archaea > Thermoproteota > Nitrososphaeria > Nitrososphaerales > Nitrososphaeraceae > Nitrosopolaris. Next base: position 13,768 of record JBPYDU010000023.1, on the reverse strand, counting down.
TCGAGATCCGTAATAGTCGGGACTTTGACGAGCGGGCCTGAGTTAATCATGCTTAGCAGAATCTTCAAAGCGTGACACAAACGCGCACGTAAGCCATCTTAAGCACCTATTAATAAATGTCCAAAAGTTTATAGATATGGATGGAGCTGCTTTCTGTGTACGATGGCGCAGCAAGGCCCTCCTAATTCTAGAAGGAAGGTATCGCGGCGTGATTTTCTGAAGCTTATGACGGCTGCGGGCACGGTTATGACTTTCATACCCTTTATAAATTGGGGTAAATTCTTACCCAATCCAGCTGGGAATATCTCTGCAAAGGCCAAAGTCGAACTGCCGGATGGTTCTCAGGCCAACATTAACACTTTTCCGGTTAATCATTCTGAAACTATAATTTATCCCTTAACTAATGATCAAACCTTAAACAAAGAATCCTTCCGACTTTGGCAATTTATAAGATTGCCGCAGGAGCTAGGCGGCAACAAAAATGACGTATCGGCCTTTAGAATGTATAGTCAGATATGTTTACACCTTTGGTGTCTCTGGAAATACTGGCCTGACCCTGGTAGAAAGCGAGGCGAATGCCCTTGTCACGGTAGCATGTATGATCCTCTTAATGGCAAGGCATTTGCTGGTCCTGCATCCTTACAGTCCCCACCTAGTAATGTCCTTCCCATGTTAGATTTGGAAGTAGACGGCAATGGGAACATATGGATTTTGCCTCCCAACTGGAGTCCAAATGGAAATGGAATTGTCGGATTCGGTCGCTTCCTAAAGGTGTAAAAACGTTTGGGTGCCACAGTAGCCGATGAAAACAGTCTTGTCCAGTTCTTTAGATGGGTTTATGCCGGCATAGATAGAACAATCTTCATGGGGCTCAAGTTTACCTTTCCGGGTAGATTTGTTAGTCCCCTTGGTTTCCTTGGCATGATCACCTTTGTGCTTTTCATTATTCTTGGTATTACAGGTGCGTTGCTAATGCTTTGGTACGAACCGGAACTCGATAGAGCATGGAATAGTGTTCAAAATATTAACAACACAATTCCTTATGGATTCCATATACGCAATATACACTATCACGCATCTAACGCGATGGTGATGGTAGCACTTCTTCACATGTACTATCAATATTTTAGTGGTAGATACAAGATCAGGAATGAAATTATTTGGGTGACTGGAGTTCTCATAGGCGTACTTACAATTCTTGAAGCATTTACTGGCTATGATATTATATTTAGTGAACGCGCTGAGCTTGCCATCTCCATAGCGGCTTCACTGACTAACTCCATACCTGTTCTGGGTCCGCAAATTAGAGACGCATTCTTTGGTGGAGGATTTCACGATTTTGTGCTAAGATTCTATGCCTTCCATGTGTTTTTCCTTCCCATCGTACTCCTCGGTTTAATGGTTGTGCACTTTCCAAGATTCCTGGTATTCGACGTACCTATGGTCATGGCAGTCTCAGGAGCGATAATGATTACTGGTGGAGTATTTCCTATCGATTTAGGGACAAAATTTGTTCCCACGTCACCTCCTGGTATTACGGTCCCAGAGTGGTATTTAACAGGACTCTATGCATTTCTTAGAACCCAATACGATAAATTTGTAACCGGTGTTGCATGGCCTGGTCTGCTCATATTGACGTTATTAGTCATGCCTTTTGTCGACCGGTACAAGAAATTCTCATGGAAAGATAGGCCACTTGTTACTGCATTAGGTATAACCAGTATTGCGCAGATTATGGTTACTACTTACTGGGGATTTTACATTGATCCAAACATACAAAAGTCTTTGCTCGAAAGGTTAGTGATCGACCCGATCTTCTTTTACACTGTGATGGTGATGCTTGTGCCCCTATCCTTTGGTTTTACCTACATGATGATAAAGCTGGCCAAGAATGCTGAAGTTAGGGCAAAATCACAACCAAAGCAGCCCTCAGGCAAGAGCTCAATCAACATCCCACAAAACTGGATCTATATAGTATTTGTAGCCTTATTGGCTTTTCAAATTTATCTGAATATTGCCGCCTATTACGCCGTTCTTAGTGGAATGAAGAACTTTTCGCTATTCATAGTAGGTATCATAATGCTCGTGTTTGCTGGTATGTTTCATATCTATAGACATGGTAAGACAATGGCAAAAACACCTCCTCCTCCACCAAAACCCATTACTCCGCCTGCCGGTGCAAAACCTCTACCATCTGCTCCTAGCCCGGCTCCAGCCGGTAAACCGTTATCGCCGCCCCCTGCACCAAAGACCGCAGCACCAACAGCTCAAGCTCATGCCCATGAGACTACATCTACAAAGACGGTAAGTTCGGGCGCAGCTGAGATTGCGGGTGCGACTGACGATGGACATTTACAGAAGACCCCCTCCTCAGTACAGACGTCTTCGCCAGATAAGGCCTCCGACTTGAATGGCTACGCCAAGGATACAAAAAAGTTGAGGTAACCGAGCACCAATCATCCGAATTTTGCTGGTATTTCAAACAAACTTTATATGTGAAAAATCACAAAAATCGATCGATAGATAGAGGAAGGGAAGATCATTTTCTATGGAAAAACGAAGTCTTCTGGAAAATCATACGGCGGGAATCAGTATTATTGCGTTCGTTATTGCCGTCGGGATAAGCATGGGGTATTATCAGTTTCTATATGTGCCTCAGTCGAATCTGAAACCAGTACTACCTCCCGCAGTGTTAAATCCTGCACAGACCACTCAGGTTACGATTGTACCCGGCGCTTCTTCACCTTCACAGGCTATTAACTTTGTACCGAAACAAGTTCAAGGCAGTCTCGGACTGTCTAACAGAGTGGTGTGGACAAATACAGACTCAGTTCCTCATTCCGTCACTTCGGATAACAGCTATAAAGATGAGATCTCTGGCTCGTTTAATTCAATCGACCACATAGGTCTGATTCCCCCGCAGCAGAAATTCACATTTGTGTTTACGACAGACGGCGTATACCCATATCATTGTGAACCACACCCTTGGATGCAAGGCAAGGTCACAATTCTGAAACAGAAATTTTAACGGTCGGTTGTGAGCACAAAGAAGTAAAAAAAATCATTTTGTTATCTTGATGTAGGCAACGTCGCTTGCGATTTCCTTATGTTCTTGGATTATTGCTACTCGAAACTTTGCGTTCGTATAATCGATTGATGGAGCATGTTTTGTAATCGCGGTGAATTCTAATGTTCTTGTGTCGCCTATGTCCTCCTTAAAGATGGAAAGCCTGGCATAAGGGTAGCTTGTTCTCCTTCCGTTAAGACTTGTATAGCTAAAAATGTCATTTGAATTTTCAATGTGCGAATTGATCACGATGCTATCAAATCTACCGAGATAATTGAGATCAATTCTTCCATGGACCTCTTGACCTTGAGTTATTTCATTTTCCTTAACTACAACCGAAATCTCACGCTTCGTACTCATTGTAGATTAATTCTTCTCCGTCTGGGGCTCAGAAATCATATCTGGTCCTACATATGTATGTATTTCAAATCTTATGTATGGGTCTCTCGATACTAGGTTAGCTTTTCACCCTTTACTACCCATCTACCTGATCGTCTGGTTAATTCTAAATATCCTATAATATTTCCGCCACCGTATACCCTAGCAAATTCTCTCGAAACTCCAAAAAGGGACGAAAGTAGCTGACCCTTCACATGGTAGCCTGCTTCTACCACCTTTATATTGAGCTTTTTACTCGCCCTAACTATCATATTACGGGCCGTCGACCACTCACCTTCCCAGGATACAACCTCAAAGTTTCCGAATTTTGTCGTAGACAGAAGGTATCCTTCTAATTTTACTTCAAGCTTTTTGTTGTTTTTCGTGGTATAGGAATTCATCCATTCTATCGCTATTTGCGCCTTACGTTGTTCAATTGCAAAATTATCAGTAGTTGCCAATCCCTTACTTGTTTATCAAGTATTAGATGCGAGTTATCAACTATGCTATAGATTAATTTCAAATTAACCATCTCGGAATCTCACTCATTTATTTTATTCATTTATGTATTAAAGCGACACCTGTTTTTTTCATGTTACTTATGTATGGTGTGGTTTATTTTCCGGTCAGTTAAATACCGTGTTGAGATAACAATAAATTCAAAAAAGAAACGAACTAGGAGACACCTGAATTATATAAAACAGTAATTATTAAATTACTTCTCTGTGTTTTCTTACTATGGACGTTTACTCCGAGGATAGACCTTGGGGAAGCTTTGAAAAATATCACGAAAATCAAAAATGCACTGTCAAACTAATCTATGTTAATGCGAACTCCAGACTTAGTCTTCAATATCACAGCGATCGATGGGAATTCTGGAAAATCGTGAAGGGCATTGCAGAGGTGCAGCTAGAAGAGAAAGTACTAACTTTGAAAGAGAGTGAAACTATTGTGATCCCAGTACGTGCAAAACATAGGGTGAAAGCACTTGGAAAACAATGTATTATTCTCGAAATATCATATGGCAGATTTAATGAAGATGACATTGTAAGAGTTGAAGACGATTATCGGCGGACAATTACCGCCTGATTGGTATGAGTTCCATGACTAAGACGGAAGAGAGATAGATAAAGTGAGAATATTATGTTCTCTCATTATAGTATGTAGCAGTCTGATCTGAAATCTGCCCGTCAGACTGCCCCTTGCTACTAATACATTATCTGGACTCTTGTGTTAAGAGCACATTAAAAAATGATTTCGTTAACCTCGAGATCATATCATTATAATCGTTACAATATTTAGGAAACTATTTTATCGAAATACAAATAAAGCCCTCTTGAATGTTTACCCGATATGAGCGCAAGCAAAAAGCCACACATGAATTTGGTGGTCGTAGGTCACGTTGATAACGGTAAATCAACTATCGTGGGTCATATGATGGTAGATTTGGGTGTTATTGAACAACGCACCATCGAAGCATTTGCTAAGGAGTCAGAAGCAACTGGAAAAGGTGATACCTTCAAGTATGCTTGGGTTCTAGACAGTATCAAGGACGAAAGAGATAGAGGAATTACTATAGATCTCGCTTTTCAGAAGTTTGAAACGCAAAAGTATTTTTACACTTTGATTGATGCTCCAGGTCACAGAGACTTTATAAAGAATATGATAACTGGTGCATCAGAGGCGGACGTAGCAATTCTAGTTGTCTCGCTCAAACCAGGTGAAACAGAAGCTGCTACTGAACCAGGTGGGCAAGCCAGAGAGCATGCCTTTCTTGCACGAACTCTTGGCGTAGGTCAGATGGTTGTCTCACTTAACAAGATGGATGACGTCGGCTATTCTGAGGCTCGTTACAAAGAGGTGAAAGAAAGCGTCGAAAAAATGTTAAGATTGGTAGGATACAATACGAGCAAGATCAGTTTTATCCCTGTCTCGGGATGGAAGGGCGACAACTTGATCAAGAAGTCTGAAAACATGCCATGGTACAAAGGACCTACTCTTGTTGACGCTTTAGATATATTTGAGCCTCCGGAAAAGCCTACAGGAAAGCCACTCAGAATTCCTGTTCAAGATGTATACTCAATAACTGGGGTAGGCACAGTTCCTGTCGGCAGAGTCGAAACCGGGAAGATTAAGGCTAATGATAAAGTTATAGTTATGCCCTCCGGGACTACTGGAGAAGTAAAGTCGATTGAAACCCACCACACACAGATGGAATCAGCAGAGGCAGGTGACAACATCGGATTTAACCTCAGAGGCGTAGACAAGAAGGGAATAAAACGTGGCGATGTTATTGGTCCATCCGATAATCCTCCTACGGTGGCGAAGGAATTTGAAGCACAAATCATAGTCATACATCATCCTACTGCTATGGCTCCAGGATACACGCCGGTATTGCACGCACATACAGCACAAGTAGCGGCCACTCTATCAGAGTTCCTCGCAAAGATTGATCCAAAAACAGGAGCCACGGTAGAAGATAAGCCCAAGTTTCTGAAGACAGGGGATGCCGCAATTGTAAAGATAAAACCAGTAAGGCCACTAGCGATTGAAACGTTCAAAGATTTCCCTGAGATCGGAAGATTTGCTTTAAGAGACATGGGTACAACTATCGCTGCAGGCGTAGTCAAATCGATTATAGAGAAGTATGACCCGTCAAAAAAATAATAAGTGAAACAAGATGCCGCAAGAAGCACGAATAAAGCTTACTAGCACAAACCTCTCAACCCTTGAAGGCGTATGTACAGAAATAAAAGGAATCGGAGAAAAAAATGGTATCAGATTGAAAGGTCCACATCCTCTCCCGACTAAAAAGATGAAAGTTGTTACAAGGAAATCGCCTTGTGGACAAGGAAAAAACACTTATGATAAATATGAGCTTCGAATTCATAGACGAGTAATAGATCTAGGTGCTGATGACAGGTCAATTCGACAGCTAATGAGATTGAAAATACCTGATGACGTTTACATAGAAGTCTCCCTCACGCAGTAGTGCTCATGTCATCACAGTCAAAGAGATTATGAAATCGAAGAGGGAAACAAGAAAATTTTGGCTCTATTTCGAGAAGTAATTTCAAACTCTGCTGTTATGTTGTCTATGCGTCTTCATTCCCCACTATTTATACGTTGAAACGATAGATTCAAAATAGAGAAAACTCGAGTTGGAGTATGAGTCTTGAGGAGCTTCGGTCCAAAGCTCTCTTCCAGAATACCATAGACGTTTGGATAATGTGCTGTGAAGAGAAGGAATGGGACTGGTATGATGTTGAGGCATACAAACATTTCATTTATTATTTAAAATCTAAAGGAGTTAAAATGCAAAAATTCCCACTCTGTATAAAGGAATCAGGCGGCATGTATGAGCGTGGCCGAGATAAGTCAAAATTCCTTGAACAATTGTCTCATTACGACTCAGACGATGCCGGTGCCCACACGATAAAATTGAGTCCAGAAGTTCTCTCTACTATACGTTCTTTTAACATGGCCTAGCAGTGATCAAGCAGCAGATATTCTGCTGTGGCTTTAAATGACTAGACTGGTTTATCTAGCCTTGTGAATAGGAACATTAAGGGGGTTCTTACTAGACTTGGAGAACAATCGAAACGCGAGCGCTCTGGAGACGTAAAAGTTCTTCCACAAGACGAGATGCTTGCAATCACGCCTGATACTGGGATGTTTTTTAAAATAATCCTTAGTGCCATGCATGCCCAGAGAATCTTAGAAATCGGAACTTCTGTTGGATACTCGACGCTGTGGTTTGCTGATGCAATGATTCAGAATGGTATGGGTAAACCTGAAGGAACAGAGAAACCCATCACTACTGTAGATTTCGATCACTCAAAGATCGAAAAGGCCATTAAAAATTTTGATGAAGCTGAAGTTAGAGGCATGATTGATGTGTTGGAGGGTAACGCAAGTGAGGTACTTCATGAACTATTGAAAAATTTCCAAGATAAGAACCATTTCAAAAAAACAGATGGCTTATTCGACTTTGTATTCTTCGATGCAGACAAAGAGTATTTGAGAGAATACTTTGAGTTGGTTCTTCCAATGTTAAGAATCGGGGGCATTATTGCGACGGACAATATGCTGTATCCAGAGGATTATAGGCCTCTTATGTCTGATTATGCAAATTATGTTCGCAGTAGACCTTCGGTCGAGTCGGTAATGGTACCAATCGGAAACGGCGAAGAAATTACAATTAAATTATCTTCAAATTGAAACAAGTCTGCCACGATTATAAAATCTTTCCCGCTTGAATTAACATCTAAATTACTTTATCTATATCGAGCTAACAATTGGAATGACTTTCATTTAGGATGTAATCAAGCAAGCTTTCAAGGTTTATTGTCGCTAGACAACATACTTTGTCCGCTGCACCGTAATAAACAAATAACGTATCATCCATGGTGCAAGTTCCTGTGGGAAAGACCACATTGTTTACGTCTCCATTCTTTTCGTATGCCTCCAACGGTTCGAGAATAGGTTCTTTTGTTCTTCCGAGGACTTTCGTGGGATCCTTGAGATCAAGAAGCGCGGCGCCAGCCCTGTAAACTGCCTGCGTATCTTTTCCGTGGTAAATTAACAGCCAACCATTTTTAGTTTTTACGGGAGGAGGCCCTGCTCCAATCTTTGACGCTTCCCATTCTTGCTCGGGTTTTAGAAGCAGGGTGTGTTTTTCGAATTTGGTAACGGCGTTACCCTCCCCAAGCCAGATACTTGGCCTATCTACTCCAAATTTTGAACCGACCCAACTTGATGGCCTATGTAAAAACAAGTAAGTTGTATTTTCTGGTTTTTCTTCTGCATTACTTGTTCTTTCAGGGAAAAGAACAACATCCTTATTGTCTGATCCCTTACTCGTTATGATGCCCAGTCGCGTATAATTCTTGAAATCGGTAGTAGTTGCCAATGCAGTAGCTGCTGTTGGGCCTTCGCTCACGTAATCTGAAAGAATTACATAGCTCAAAAATATCTGGCGATCTATCTCTACTAGACGTGGATCCTCGATCCCGTATTTTTCATAGTCTTCTTCTGGTGCCATAGCAGGTTCTTTGGACCTGTCGAACCGAATCCCGTCTGCGCTTGAGGCATATCCTATTCTTGAGACATACCTTTCATATTCACCTATTGCTCTATAAAGCATGTGAATTCTTTCATGACAACACAGGATGCCGCAGTTAAAGGCGGCCTTTGATTCCCACCAATTAGATTCATCTGGGAGCAGGATGGGATTATTCTTGTTTCGCTCTAAAAGAATTTTATTCATAAAGTCTCAAAATATGCAGAACTTTAGAACCATGTTTACTACACCAACCTAATCGGTTAAGAAAACATAGCAGCTTGACATCGAGCATTGCTCAGCAAGGGTGTGCGATCCTTTCAACAACGTTATCATTTGATTCAGCGTCATGTAGGAAAACCGGCCGTTGGTCATATTCAATATGTTCCCAACGAGTATAAACAACTTATAATACTATCTGAAGACCAACTAGACAACTTCGGTGAATGTGATTCTGCTGACGAAAAATCAGCTGGATTTTTATTTTTCTATTTTTTTCTTATTTTCGTAAAATCGAGTACATTCTTAACAAAGATGCGAATAGATCTAACGCATTTTTATTTATGTAACACTCACAGTATCTAGGAAGAAAGGATTTATATCAATAACTGCTAGTTTAATCTATGGGTTTTGCAGAGTATATGGCGAAGGAATTCATGAAGGAATTAGGAAATAGGTCTAGAGAATTTTATGAATTTGTAATGCCAGCCATCGATATGTTCGAAGATGGGAACGAATTAGTGGTCACCGTTGACCTGCCTGGATTTGCGAAAAAGGATATTAAACTAAGAATAATCGGAAACGTCTTATCAATCAGTGCCAAAAGAGAGCCAGAAGAAAATCTCGGAACCGTATATTACCGACAGAGACCTAACTACATAGACAAGAAAGTACCATTACCGTTTTCTATCGGCGATGATGAAAAGGTTATTGGGACGGCGAAATATGTAGAAGGTGTTGTCAGCCTTAAGATTCCGATTCCAAAATCAAGCAGCATACCGATAACATAGCCTGAGTGGTGCCAAATATTTGCTAACCCGGATGTGAGAATAATTTTGGATTGTCTGATGCTAATTAACCTGTCAGAGGGTTCCATAAAGGTTGCTCTTCAGGTCTTTTAATCTGGCCTCGCGGATCTTTCTTACGAAGTTCAAGTCAATGTCCAGTTCGAGGTTCTGATTGTTGATGGAACCAATCACCCTCTTCGGAACAGCAATATCGGACTTTTTGTCATATTCGAAGGAAACTAATATGCTCTTTCCTCCGTAGTTGTCGTCACAAACATTTGGCGCCGCTATTGGTATCCTATTCTCCAATGCCCTCACCTGCAGATACATATGCCAAGGTTGTATTCCTTTCTTGCTTATCTTTGACGGAAAGAAGAGTATCTCTGCACCCTTTCGCACGAGTGCTCTAGATACCTCGGGAAAGACAGCATCGTAGCATATGCCTATTCCGAACTTGAAGCTCCCGCCGTCAAAAATCTCCGCGGTGGTACCTGATTTAATAGTCTGCCTTTGATTCCCAAAGGGATGTATCTTGAACTGTCTTCCTAATATCATTCCGTCTCTCGAAATCACAGGGGACGAGATGAATAGATCATCATTGATTCTCTCGTGAAAAGCACCTGATATTATAATCATATTTTGCTCCCTGGATAGACTAATAATATGCTTGAACTCCTCTTCAAAGTTGTGAACTATTTTAGGATACCATAGTTCAGGAAGGCTTACGATATCCGGTTCTAAGGCTCCAGCCTTTCTGAGCATCTTTGTGGCATGTTCAATTGATTCGGCTCGAGTCTTCCGGGACCGTAATTGAACCAAAGCTACCCTAACCACGATATAGCTAAAGATCTTTGTATAATTATATTTTGTTCACTATTTATGGCAACCTGTTTTGTGATTGTCGCATTCGGAGCACCGGCCCTCACCAATCTCAAGATCGTTAGTACCATCGAACCTAATTTCAGTCACCTAATTCAATTACCTTTACAAGATGTTCAGCAGTTCTTGCCGATAAAATATATGTGTCTTTTTTTCACCTATTTGTCGGAGATTTATCGTGGCATTCCTCTCTTTTGTTTATTCATTTCATTGTCCTTATAGTATTTGTGAATTAAACATTCTTGATAATATAAAAAGTAGCTGCAGTGCAGTAGCGGGTAAGTAGCAAAATGATGGACAAGAAAAAAGCCATTTTAATTGCAATTGTCATTACCATAACTATTCTTGTTGTATCTTTAAACATCTTCATAAGTAGAGGCACAATCTCGAATACTACTTTGATTTGGAATAGTTTTACAAACTTGCTGACCGATTCTTTGTCATCTCTTTATAGGATGTTCGTAGCACTAGCAGTGTCATTCATTGTAGCTATTACTGTTGGAATTACGGCAGCGCGTAAGCCCTTAGCATCTAGAATTATTATACCCATCGTAGATATTTTACAGTCAGTTCCAATACTTGGCTTCTTTCCTGCCGCTATCGCATTTTTTATCACTCTTTTTAGTGGAAGTCCAATAGGAGTGGAGTTAGCTGCAATCTTCTTAATTTTTACAAGTATGGTGTGGAATATGATATTTGCTGTCTATGAATCTGTACTCTCTATACCACCAGAATTGATGGAAACGAGCTTCGCATGTAGAGCAAATACATTGTTACAATTCCGACGACTTTATCTGCCTGCAAGTATACCCAAATTGATCTACAATAGCATTTTGTCTTGGGCTGCCGGATGGTACTTCCTTACTGCTGCGGAGATAATATCTGTAGGTTCGAATACCTTTACGCTTCCCGGATTAGGTAGTCTACTTAGTAGGTCTGTTGCTTCCGGGCAATACATAGAGGCTCTGGTTGCAATAACAGTGTTGATCTCTATCATTCTGTTAACAGACTTCTTCTTTTGGAGACCGCTAGAATCATATTCTAATCGTTTCAGATATGACTATTCTTCTTCCTCTTCCTCTGCTGATCATCCTAGACTTCACATTCCCCTTCGATCGTATCTGCAGTATAGTAACAACAACATTACCCGACTCTTCCTAAGAAGAGTTGCATTCTACTCCATTCACTTGTCAGATTTTTCGATCATCCATCCGAGGCCCCTGATACATATAAGATCAAGCCTGTTGATACGAACCTTAGGAAAATTAGTATCTGCCTTTGAATATCGAATATTTCCTCCTGTCCACCATTGGTTCGACAATAAGAGAAATCTCAAATTATTTGTGACTATAACACTAACTGTTCTAACGATATCTGCGATTTTGGCTATCATTCTTGAAGGGGGAGTAATCTACAGGTCGTCTTTTGCTCTCTCTAGCATGTACATTTCACTGTACAAAGATCCACGTAGTGCTAAAATTGTCTCTCAGATACCACTAGCGCTATTACTGTCATACCTCAGGTTGGCCTCTGCCTACCTTATAACGTTGGCTTGGACCATACCTGTAGCCATCAAGATCGCTCACAATCCCAATTTTGAGAGGATAATGCCTCTGTTTCAGACTTTTGCAGCTATTCCTGCTACCGCATTCTTTCCCTTTATGGCTCTCCTAATTCCGTATATGCCGGGTGGACTTGAATTTCCTTCGATTCTACTTATACTGACAGGAATGCAATGGTACATTCTATTCAACTTAATTGGCGGCGTACGGTCTATTTCAGGAGATATAGAGGAAGCGGCAAAAGCATTCAGGGCTGACAAGGGTCAATACGTTAGACGAGTCATGTTTCCAGCAATATATCCATCATTTATTACCGGTAGCATTACAGCTTGGGGAGGAGGATGGAATGCCCTGATAGTGTCAGAATTCCTGGTATTTGGAAACAAAACATATTCTGTCCTTGGTCTAGGATCTCTTTTAGACAAAGCCGCATACAGTTTAGGAAACACAGTACTTCTGTTCTTGATTGTTGGAGTTATGATAGTAGTAGTAGTGACAATTAATCGGTTAGTGTGGAGACGGCTTTATAGAAAAGTGGTTAGAAAATACAGCATGAGCAGCTAGCTCTCGTCAGTAAGAAATTTGCCCAGCTGCGATTGTGAATTCAAGTCAAAAATTATTAATTCTCGGTAAAAGGTTGTATATATATACAATGTAATATCCGATCTAATGTATCAGTTCATGAAAACAGGCAAAGATGCCCCGGCAAAGGATAACCGTAACGACAGTGATCCTAGCAACCACAATAATTTTTCCGACAAGACAGGCGACGATTTTGTATTGGACAGTACTCCAGTTTTAATTAAGAATTTTGAGAGTGTCCCAAAATCTTTCGAGGGTGTCTCCACGCCTTTGCTGGAGCTCAAAAATATTACTAAAGAGTACGTTGGTGAACATGGTAAGAAAATAGTAGTTCTGAATAATATTAACTTGTCAATAAATCATCACGAATACGTATCTATCGTTGGACCCTCTGGCGGGGGTAAGTCCACATTGCTAAGGATTATAATGGGATTGGAAAATTGCACCACTGGAGAAGTTCTATTGAAGGGTGAACCTATCAAAGGAAAAGTAGACCCTCATATGGCAATGGTATTCCAATCATTTGGACTTTTTCCTTGGCTCACGGTAGTTGAAAATGTAGAATTTGGTTTAGAATCTAATCACGTACCAAAGGATGAGAGAAGGAAAAAAAGTCTTAATATCATCCAAGAAGTGGGTCTCGAAGGCTTTGAGAATGCCTACCCGCGTGAATTATCTGGCGGAATGAAGCAAAGAGTCGGTATTGCCAGAGCTCTTGTACTTGACCCTGAGGTCCTTCTTATGGATGAGCCATTCTCTGCTCTAGATCCTCTAACTGCCGAGGCCCTAAGAGAGGAAATTCTGAAAGTTTGGAGCAACCGTTTCAATACACCAGATGTAGTTATGATGGTAACCCACAACGTCGAGGAGGCCGTCTATCTCTCAGACAGAGTAGTAGTGTTGAGTCATACGCCTGCACGTGTTGTGAAGGATGTTCAAATTGACATACCAAGACCGCGCGAGAAACGTGACACCTCAGTATACGAATATACGGATCAGATAACTACACTTATCGCATAGCGACTCAATATTTTGCTTATATCCATTCCAACCGACAAAGTTAAGATATTAGCCCTCAGAATAAAAATTTAAATCACAGCCAAACGAAAGATATTGTAGTATATAAAATAATTTGGATATACCAAAGGTTCATTACAGCGTTCTTCTCGGATTCCTAGAAATCTTAGATGATCTCGGCGGAAAATCAGACGTAGCAGGAATTGCATCTAAA
>JBPYDU010000022.1:0-5955 GCA_051985995.1 Candidatus Nitrosopolaris sp. | reverse complement strand
TACGGCAGGATTGTTATACAAATTATCTATCTGTTACTACACTCAAGGATCGATTCCTCCCTTCAAACGCATTGCATCAATAAGACCTTCTGCATAACCAATGCTCAGAATAGCCAATTCGTGTTTTCCCTGCCGCAGGAATCTTTCAGCGTCGTCAATATAGCATTCAGCGTTGTCCAGTATTTCAGTATTGATCTTGTTACCAGATATTCCATTACCTGTCCTACAAATGCGTTTCATTTCGGATAGTGCCTGTCTAGCTATGGGTGCATAACGTGCAATCATGTCTGCTGATTGGTTGCGAATATTGGCGCTGTTATCCGACGGTTCATCTAGATTGTTAGTAAGAGTCATCAGAGCCTCGACTTCTGTAAAATGCAATGCCCCCGTGATGATTATGGAATGTGGCCCCAGTCCAAAGTGTAGACCATTAAGTGATCTAACCCTGCCGGATGCGATTTTTTGGTCTGGCATTCCGATTCTAGACGCTACAACTGCAAATGTATCATTGAAGAAAACCTTGAACTTGAAATCCTTTTCTGCTTGCAAAAGTGCGTTAAAGGCCAAATTTGGACTAAGAAAGAAGACTTTACCGTGGTCATTATTGTATTCAGTCAGTATCAGAGTATGGTTTCTTCCGAGTAAATTCTCGAAAATTGTATTATAGACGCTGAGTGTTGATAACGGTTCAGACATAATGGTGACTATCCTTCCAAACTTGTAAAGATGAAGACCAGCCTCGCCAATCAAGGATGTAATGCCAGACGCGGCATGTATGACATCAATCTGTATAGAATTCTTAACAGCCCTGACATAAAGTTCTATCATAGTAGTAGCGATAAAAGGGTCCCCATATGTTAACAGAGCTAAATCACTTGTTCTAGCCTGCTCAAGAATATCGCGTCCATCCTCAACAAACCATCTTTCTGCAGGGAGTATGTTGATTTTAAAATCATGTAATTCTGCTAGCGATCTCAAGCCCTTTAAATCGTCGTCTGATACAAAACCTGTAAATTTATCCAAGTATATCGCATCACATTTCTTCAAAATTTCTAGTACGTGAAGACTCAAACTCTTGTGGGGGTTAATACCTAAACCAATAAATCGAAGCATTGAAAGAAACCAGCTCCTTCAGTTCTATAGTTTATCCTTCGCCAGGGTCTGTTCCTTCGCATTGTTATGAAGCCTTGATAAGTGAAACAAAGCTCTGCTGAAAACATCAATGCTAGAAACGTATTCTGCAATTTCCACATGCTCGTTTGCTGTATGCGAAGAATGGGGTTCCCCGGGTCCATACGTAACGACTGGTACATTGAACGCAGTTCCTAATACGTTCATGTCGCCTGTCCCTGTCTTTCGTACAAGAACGGAGTGAGTTTTACATACGTCGAGGATAGCAAGAGAGAGAGCTCTGACGAGGGGTGAAGAATGGTTTGCCTCGAATGGTTCTGTTTTGTCTTCAATTCTATATGTCGCCTTGATTGATTTATCGCGGGCAATTTTCTCAATGATCCCTTTCAGTTGTTTCAACACGGAATCGCAGCTAGTGGTAGTCGGGATGCGAATGTCCAAAGTTATCTTACACTTCTGAGGTGTGACATTGTGGCTGGAGCCGCCTATAATTTCTGTAAGACTACAACTTATTGAATTTCCTCTACTTTTGTTGTCGATACCGGTAAGGGAGATTTCGGACTTTATTGCCTGCCAAAAGTCATATATCTCTTCGATTGAATTTTTTGCTAGCCAAGGAGCGCTTGCATGAGTGCTGTTTCCTACGTCACAAGTAAGTCTAATCGCAAGTCTACCTTTGTATCCTATAGTGATATTTTTTATTCCGCTTGGCTCTCCGAAAATTGCGTAATCAAATGGAAGTTTACTCTTAACAAGCTGTTTGACTCCTGCCGCATTTCCTTCCTCGTCCACAACCGCAGCGAAAATTATCGTGCCTCCTTGTTTTTGAAATTCAGAAGCCGCCAATAACATTGCGATTAGAGCAGCCTTTGCGTCAGATGCGCCTCGCCCATAAATATAGCCATCTTTTACCGTCACTGGGATTTGTCCAGGAACAGTATCCATGTGGCCACAGAGCATTATTTTGGGATCGCCTATTCCTTTAATGGCTATAACGTTCCCCACACTGTCAATATGGGCTTGTTCGAATCCCAGCTCGTTAACGCAAGCGTCTTTGAGCATATTGGCCACCGAAGCTTCTGACCGCGAAGGAGTGTATAGCTGCAGAGTACGCAATAATAATTCAACAGCATAGTTATGGGAAACCAATTTGCTTTATTTTCCAAGATTGGATAGGTAGTCGATCATCAATCCCGGTATATCAACACCAGTTGTTTTAACCGTATTCTTAAACTCTGTTGTGTTGTTCACTTCGTGAACCATCAATCCTTCTTCTTCGCTTTCCATTAAATCGACGCCTACTATCTTCCCGTCCATCGCTTGTGCAGCTTTTATACAAATGTCCTCTAACTGTGTTGATACTGGACATTGTTGGGCTCGGCCACCAAGCGCCATATTCGTCTTCCAGTCTCCTTCACCTGAATACCGATAAATTGCGGCTACAACAGTATCACCCACGACGATAGCTCTGATGTCTCGTGGGGGGCGATTTACGAATTCCTCTAAATAGTAAATATGATAAAGTGGAAACATATGCATCCTATCTTCTATTACTGCCTTGGCTGCATCTTTGTCACGCAAGAGAGCCACTAGGCGACCCCAACTCCCCATGGTAGGCTTGATAACTGCAGGGTATCCAAAATTGTCTAGCGCTGCAAGGGCCGACTCTTCAGAAAAAGCGGAGATAGCTTTAGGTGTTTTTACACCTGCATTGACTAGTTTCATGTGCGCAAATAATTTATTTCCACAAGTGGCCGCCGCCTGTAAAGAGTTTACCACACATGCCCCAAGACCTTCCAGTGCTGCAGTTGAATGAAGACTCTTAAAATAGCTCACGCAGCGTTGAACAATTATTCTATTCTTGTAGCGAGAATTCCTTTCGTTAAGATCGATATATAGGGCTTTACAATTAACATTTTCGACTTGGATTCCCTTCTTTTTTGCTGACTCAAATAAAGCCTTTTCTTCCCATCTAATATTGTCGTAGAGAATGGTAAGACAAGAGAATGGTTTTGTTTCTGATGTCACTCGCCCCAGTCCTCGCCGACAACTTGGGCTGGTTTTAGATCAAATTTATCGACATTTTTCACTAACTCGTAGCTCGTACCGCAATCAGGGCAGGTTATGATTTCACCTTCTATTGAGTCGGAGGGTATTTTAATTTCTGCATCACATTCAGGACATTTAATCATGGCATTAATTACTTCCTAAGCCTTTACTTAATTTATCTTGGGAGCAGCATCATTAAGTATCTTTCTCTCAAGTTTCTCGTCTAGATACAACTCTAAGATGTCTCCCATACGAAGTTGCTTTAATCCACGAGCTAAAGTTTCAGCTCCTTGACTGCTGGTTTCCAGTCCCAGTATCGATAACAAGTACGCTGCACCATTCTTGCCGGCAAGTTCACCAAATACAATTTTGCGCCTATTACCCACAATCTTGGGCTCCAGAATTTCATATGCCGATGGATTCATCAAAATGGCCGCAAGGTGGGTACCTGCCTTGTGTTTGTACGCGCTATCACCTACAACTGGCTTCGATCCAGGAACTTCTAAACCAGTGTACTGAGAAATTGTCTTTGAAAGATCTTTTAACATATGTAAGCGTAGGTCGTTGTTTGATTTGTAAATCAACATCAGAGCGACGGCGGTTTCAGCTAATGTGGGGATACCTGTTCGCTCCCCCAAACCGTCTATTGTGGTGTGAATCTGATCCGCTCCTGCATCGCATCCTGCCAAGGCATTAGCTAGAGCTAGACCTATGTCGTTATGACAATGAACATCTATGGAGCTTTTTGACATATCAATATTTTCGCGAACCATCTTCACAAGGTTGTACATTCCGGTTGGTCTCATAATGCCGACCGTATCAGGAATACTGATTCGTTCTATACCTAGATGACTAATTTCTCTACACATATCTACTAAGAAAACCGGATCAGTCCTGCTCGCGTCTTCCATTGTGAATCTAGCTTTCAAACCATGGGATTTGATATAGTCCCCAACCTCCAGCGCTCTAATTTTGGCCTGTTCCCGGGTAATCTTTAATTTTGCTGACAGATGGATATCAGAAATTCCCATGTAGGTTGCAACCCACGTCGCACCACAGCTGATAGCTAGATCCACGTCAGACTTGATGGCCCTGACGTGAGCCAGGATGTCCGCTTTGAGTCCCTGTTTTACTATAGTTCTCGTGGCCTCTGCGTGATCCGACGAAACAACCGGGCTAATCTCTATTTGATCAACCCCAAAAGAATCTAACATCCACGCTATCTGGATTCTCTGTTTAACAGTGAATGATATTCCAGGATGCTGCTCTCCTTCCCTGAGTGTAGAATCCAGAATTCTTATTTTTTTGTTTGCACTATCTGAGTCATTATAGATGTGTGCAAAGTAGTTAGGATCTTCCGAATTTAGGGACATCGATAACTAGAATATGCTTATTTCGCAGACGATATAAATGTTATCGCAACAATAATAGAAGGTTTCGACAATATTTACGGCATTCTTCGACGTTTATGTGCGCTTCAGTCTGAATATCAGATTGAATATTCTAAAATTGACGAGGAAATGGAAGAGCTAGCGTAGCGTTTTGAGCACGATAACCGTATTTGTGTCAGAGACCCCAACAGTCTTTCGGACATCATCTATACACTTGTTAATTTCGCCGATGGTAGGAGCAGCGAGAATCGCTGCAATGTCATATTGTCCTGTTATTTCGTAAATCACCTGTACTCCACTGAGTTTCTTTAATTCTGAAGAAACTGTGGACGTATCAGAAGTAGAGCTAACCGATACTAGCGTTATTGCGCTCGTTGTTCCACTTGAACCCAATTCGATTGTAAACTGTGTAATAACTCCAGTACTTACCATATTTTTAACGCGCCTTCTAACTGCTGATTCGGACAATCCGATCTCCTCAGCGATATCGACGAATGGCCGCCGCGAATCTGCTTGCAAAATCCTTACTATCTTTTCGTCCGCAGAGTCAAGGTCAATGGACATGCCGTCTCTTCTCCTCCTCAGAAAGGACCAGATCAATTGTTTGGATAGCACTTGAGACTGTTTGTTCATCCATCACAAGTGGCGGAAGTAGTCTGATAATGTTCCTTCCAGAGTATAACATCAATAAACCTTTTTGAAGTGCGTCAAGCAAAACGTCCCGGATTTCAAATCGCAACTCCACTGCAAGCATCATACCAAGACCTCTAACTTCTCTAATGATTCGATGTTTCTCTTTTAGCATTATCAGGCCATCTTTAAAATATCTCCCAGTCTTGCCAGCATTTTCAACCAATTTATCTTCTGTCAATGCCTCTATAGTAGCGTATGCTGCTGCGCAGGCAAGCGGATTTCCTGAAAAGGTAGACGAGTGTTCACCAGTTTTCATACATTCGATAATTTCGGCCTTTGCGAATGTCAATCCCATAGGTACACCACCTGCAATGCCCTTGGCCAAACACATTATGTCAGGGACGGTATTCCAGTTTTGGCCTGCCCACATCTTCCCTGTCCTACCTAGCCCACTTTGAATTTCATCGAATATCAAGACTAATTTGTGCCGATTACATATTTCGCGGATGCTTTGGATTGCACCGTCTGGTGGAACGATAATTCCTGTTTCACCTTGTATCGGTTCCAAAATAACAGTCCCTATAGTTTCATCGATTGCATCCTCCACTTTGAGGGGATCTGCATATGGAACGAATTTTACACCCTCCAAGAGCGGCTGAAATGATTTGCGATATTTTTCATTGTGGGTGACAGAAAGGGCTCCGAAGGTCTTGCCATGGTACGCCCCATTCATGGCGATAACACCATTCTT
>JBPYDU010000021.1:0-7055 GCA_051985995.1 Candidatus Nitrosopolaris sp. | reverse complement strand
GCGAGCTGAGGGTTAGCTAGCTATCATTGGCTTTAAGTGGCCCTTACTAAATTTCTAGACAACCTAGGTGTGAATTTGTATCAAATACTGACTAGCTTGATAATTTCTGAAAACAATATTTAGACGATAGGTCCAAATTCAAATTTAGAAAAACAATTATACCGCCTCTAATTGGCTAGTCCGATGAGCTACCTTCTCCGTAGATTAATTTCATCTCATCGAAGGTTAATTTTTCCCCTTTTGACATCTTCGTTAAAGCGGCTTCCTTCATAATATTCCAGCGTTCTTGGTTTTCTTTATTCCTCTTTGCCCTCTCCTGCAAGCTCTCACGTCTCTCCTCATTGTCACGTGGTTGCCGTCGTGGATGTTGCTGGTGTTGTTGTCTCCTCTGTCGATTTTCGGCGGCCTGCTGTCGTGATTTTCTAAATTGAATCGCATTAAGCTGGGTCTCCACCATTTCCAGTTTTGCTTTGGCCTCCCTAACTGTACGAATTATTGTTCTTCTATCCTGATACAGACTCTCACGCAAATTTAAAAGGGTGTCAAGATCAGCTTTTAATTTTCCAATTTTATTACCAAAATCAGAGCGCTGGTCGAAAATTTTATTCATCTTTGCTTTTAGGGCTTCATACTGTGATGACATGTCCCTATAATCGTCTTCTTTTTTGTGTATTGTTTTGAGTGAATGCAATTTGGTGGCGATTTCTTTTGATCTAGCAACTAGTCTGCGCTCTTCATCTTTCGACAACTTCTTTGTTTGAATGTCCCGTTCGAGCTGCTCTAGGTTTCTTGCTAGCTTTGACATGTCATATCTTTCACGGCGTGATTTCAATGCTGCCGAAGAGCCACTTTTATCGTCCATCGTTTTCATTCGATTACGAGCTTCGATGAGAGTATTTTTCACTTCGGTGTACCGAGTCAACTCCGTATCCTTTTGTTCATTTGTTTGTTTCAGTTTAACCCGTAAGTCCTCGAGCTGGACTCTTTCCTCGTCTATTTGCTTTTTAGCGGATTCTATGCTGGTGTTCAGCTCCTGGATTCGTTCCTCTCCCTTTTTCTGTTCTTCTAACAAAGTCTTTTTGAAGTCCATCAGTGTCACGAGGTTCGAATCTAATCCAGCAGGATTCTGATCGCGCTCAATATTCTTCCTTGGATTTCTAGTGGCAGTAGTCGCAGCAGAAGCTGCCGTTGCCCCTGAGCCTCCGTTGCCGTTACTATATTGGTCCAGTCCCACGTCGAATGTGCTTTCTTGTATTACCAAAGATATATTTTTTCTCATTCGAGCTAGAGTAATCAATAATAACAATGTCGCCTTTGAGCTACGAGATCTGCTCAAACCGTATCTTATCTACAGGTTTATATCACATGAGATTCTAGTACTCGTAGGGATCACTAAATGGAGGATTTCGAGAAGGATTTTCCTGACTTCGACTGGAAGAATATTCCTGCTTACAAGCACCCAGGTGGTAAGGACTGCCCTTGTCCCAAACACGAGTATATTCGAGAGCAGATCAATATCACCAAGACTGTAAGCAATAACAATCGACAAGTGAGCCCGGAAACCAGACAGAGAGCGCAGGTTACTCTCAAGTTATGTCCTGATCACTATAAGGTTTATTTTCACGAAGTTATTCCTGCTATGCCATTTAAATATAGAGTAATGACAAAAATCGCACTCAAAATCGGGGCAGTGGTCATTCAACAAATACCGTATATGCAATCTGACCAATGTTTCTACTGCAAATTCGGATCCGGCGGTTTTGACAGAAAAACTGAGTTACCGCCAATATAATTCTTCTACTTTGTACGGTATCCTTTTGTCATGTTTTGTATCATTGCGGATTGATCCGAAGCAAATCCTAGTGAAAGTATGTTACGCAAGGGCAGGTACAGATATGGAAAGTTGCGTCTAACCACTGATCTGTAACCCTCACGGAATCCTTCCTCAATGGTATCGTATTGGATTTGCTCAAAGTCAATTACACTTGCTAGAAATGATGCTATGTCCATGCTCTGTGCAAATATCGAATTCGTTTTGCTAATAAATCCCAAATCTGTTCGAACTATAGAGTTATCAAAATTTACCAGATAGTTCTGCGATTTATTATCTGTAAATACGTACCCGGCTTTGTGCATCTTTCCCGTTAGAGCTCCTGCTTGGAAGGCCAGAGAACATATGATATTTTTCTTGTCATGCTCGTCGGCAAAGGCCTTGTACAAGTTACCCCCTTCTACATACTCTTCAATGATTGTGTCGTCTGATATCGAAATGAGAAAGGGAGTAGGAATTCCTAGTCTTTTCAGGTTCTCCCTCATATACTCTCCTTCATTCTCCAATGTTATCTTGCCCGCAGGTGGGGGTGCAGAAGGATGTGCCATCACAAAGGACACTATACTATAAGTGGCCGCCAAAAGGTATTCATGGAAGTCTTTTGTCGATTTGTTTTTCTTTATAACTACCCTCCGCCCGTCTAACTGTTGAATTGATACGTCTCTCTGCCAGTTTACGAAATACAACTATTCTAATAATACATGTGAGTGCTTGCATGTATAAGTTTCAATACTTAAAATATCGAACAATATAACAACACTATCGAAGGTATCAAAGTCATGGCGTCGCAACAACATGACGAACACAGAATGGCCTCCAGATTCTTCACATCTATGAATGCTTCTAGTTATGATGCTGTCGTACTTCTTGCTACGCTTGGTCAGGATCGCATATGGAAAAGGCGGATTCTGGATGTTATCGATAAACACCTTCTATCTTGTCCACGTTTTACTTCCGCCTTTTCTTCCTCGTCTCTTTCCTCCGATGTTCTTCGGTCAGATTTGTGTTTGGACCTTGCATCTGGAACAGGAATATTATCTTCGCAGATGGAGTGTCGTGGAAATAAATTAGGAGGAAGACCAAGAAATGTGGTTGGCCTTGATTTAACATTTGATTACTTGCAAGTAGCAAAAAAAAAGTTGAATAGCGGCCAACTAACAAACGGAACAGCACAGTTGTTGCCTTATAGAGAACAGGCTTTCGACTCAATCACATCGTCTTACCTAGCCAAATATGTCGATATTGAAAAAGTAGTAAGCGAGTGTTGGCGTGTCCTTAAACATGGGGGTGTCGTGGTATTCCACGACTTTACATATCCATCAAACTCATTGGCCAGAAACCTATGGAACGGCTATTTTAGGATATTGCGATCGGCTGCCAAAACGATAAGCTCTTGGGCAACAGTTTTTCAAGAGTTGGATCAGGTTATTAAAATGAGTAACTGGCCGGGGCAAACCATACAAGCGCTAGAAGGTACTGGGTTTAAGAACATCTCTTTCAGATTCCATACTATGAAAACATCTGCCATTGTTTCGGCCGAAAAGCCATGAACGAAGACTCCCGTTTGAACGAATGGTTCGTGCCCAAGTTTGGCTCATTAAAATTTCGAGTCTTTATTGGTTTACTATTTTTACCCTATACTGGAATGTGTATATCCTTTACGATATTAGGTGCGATTTTAGCGCCTACAGTTCAATGGGATAGGGTAGCTGCCATAGCACTAATCTACGGATTGGCTTTGGGAGTGTCGGCTCATGCTGCTGACACTTTAGGTTCAAAAAAAAATAAGCCTTGGGGAAATTACTTTAGCCGAAGGGAGTTATGGGTGTGGCTAATTTCGAGTTTGGCCATAGCATATTCGATCGGAATATATTATATAGTATTTTATGTCCCCTTGCTTTCAGTAATTGCCGCCCTTGAAGGTTTTTTCGTTTTTGCATATAACTTTGAATTATTTAAAGGGTTCTTGCATAATGATCTCACATTTGTGTTTTCGTGGGGAGCGCTTCCCGTACTAGGAGGATACATAATGCAGACGAATGGTGTCGGAACATTGCCCTTCATAGTCTGTGTGGCCGCGGCGATGATCAGCTATATGCATATTAAAATATCTAGACCATACAAAGAACTAAGGAGGAAGAACTTAAATGAGCGGCGAGCCAAAAGACTGGAAGTCTATCTCAAACTAATTAGCCTAGGAACTATGGCAGCTGCTTTTGTTGCGATCTTGCTTAGAGTCATAGTTTAAGTCGTTTCTTAATATTACAACTGCTTTCTCATACTGTACTATAGTAGAGAGGTTGTACATGCATGGTCATAGTTTCTGTTGGGGTAAAGGATTTTGGAAGTCATATGTTACAAAAGATCTCTGAACTCGAAAGGAAGTCGAATCTCAAACTACCAGTTACGAAAAAAATTCTTTTAGCTGAGACTGGTACTGTTGAACAGATATTGAGTATATTGACGAATTCAGAAACTGGCGTTAACATTGTAAAACAGGCAGAGGATCGTGAATTCATAATACGAGAGGTTTGCATAGTTAGCAAGAAGGATGGGGAAACACTAGTCAAAGCACGGTCACGCTTTTTTCTAGCCAATCTACCTACAGACATAATAAATCAGATTAGGAGTAAGAACCTGGGCATAGGAAATATCATTATAGGTAATGAATTGGAAACATTCAGAAAAATAATTAAAATAGGTTACAATTCTAAATCCAACTCGATTTTCAGGGAATATCATATCATTCACCACAGAAAAGTCGCCATTCAGATCATGGAATATTTTACGTCAAGTATAGGTTCAAAAATCAACTTCGCGTTTGAGGCCGAAAGCGATAGTTAGCACCATGAGCGACGTTATCATTTGTGTAAAAATGAATGAAATGTGGACCGGGTGGGATTCGAACCCACGACCTCGGCAATGCCAATGCCGCATCCTACCGGACTAGACGACCGGCCCTTCAGCATCTCGACAATCCTCTTGTATGATATTAATATTAATACGTTTAATCGTCGAAACGTTATGATTTCTAATCAACATTTGGCAACTGGCGATCGGTTTACAGCTTTCATAATGCAGGCCGTTATGATGGTATTGGACCAGACCACTCTATCCATGATGATATCATATAATTAAGGGCGTTTCTCTTCATTATTGGTATACGGAGTGACAGTTGAGCGGTCTATCGGAGCAGTGATCAAATATCAATCACCGAGCGATGAGGATGATCCTTATAGTAATGAATCGGCGGAGTTTCTCTTACTGAGAAATCGAAGGGGATTCTGGGGTTTTCCGCAAGGACATAAAGAGAAAGGCGAGACCGAGATCGAGACTTTAAAAAGAGAGGTAGCAGAGGAGACTGGTATCAATAATGTAGATGTACAATCATATATTGGAAGGATTCGTTATTCTTATTTTAGGTCAGATGGGATGAAATCCAACAAAGAGGTAACATTTTATTTTGCAAACAGCTTCAGTAGACTGATAAAAATATCAAAAGAACATGAGGGCTTTAAATGGGTGACATATTCAGACGCGTTGTCGCTGCTTAACCACCGACAATTAATATCAATATTAATCAGAGGGCACAGAAAGGGTCTCTATTGATTGTAGGTCAATCCCGGAGTCAGCAATTAGAAAATATTCCTATTACTTCCATTATTGCCACCACTCACTGCACTCATATTTCTGCAGTAATAGATTTATACCTAAGATTGGCCGAACTATGGAGGATATAAAACAAGATGGTTGCCGGGAAGCGCATAGTTTTGACTGCAGACCGAAGCTTAATGACAAATTATAGAGGAAATTTTCTTTATGGTTTTATTGCTTGTGGGCCTTACGAACTCGTTCCAGAATTTGTTTTCGATAAGTTATTTTGTCCAAGCGTTGAAACAGATAAAAATACTGGTGGGGTAAAAGTTGCACAATGCGGTTTACGGAGGATTGAAGGCGCGCTCTTAAAAGAATACAGCCGCGAAGACATCTTCCTTGCACACCCAGAAATGCTTGAGAAATGCATAGGGCCTGAAACTAAAGTTGTCGGAATTAATGTTATGGATCCACTTGGGATGGCTCCTGTTACTACTACGATGTCACCAGAGAATCTGTCTTATGTTGCCATGAAATTCAAAAAGATGTGTGCTTCGATTATCCAACTAAAAAAGAAATATAACTTTAAAGTTGCAGTAGGCGGAAATGGTGCATGGGAGCTTGCCAAGCCGGACAGAATGAAAATCCATGGTATCGATACAGTCGTTATTGGGGAAGCAGACGAGCTTGCACTTGACCTGTTCCATGATCTGGAGGCCGGCGATGCACCAGAATTATTACACACATTTGTTAGAAATATCGAGAACATTCCTATGATACGTGGCCCCACTATAAACTCATTGATAGAAGCCATGCGTGGGTGCGGAAGAGGCTGCGATTTCTGCGACGTTAACAAGCGTTCCAAAAAAGATATCCCACTTGAGAGATTACAGGCCGAAGCCAAAATAAATCTCAAGTACGGTTTTGACTCGATTTGGCTTCAATCAGACGAGATGCTGCTTTATGGATGTGATAATCGAGATTTTATCCCCAACGCTGATGTAATTTTAAGTCTGTGGAAAGGCTTGAAAGAAGTAGGTGCAAATTTCATCGGAACTACACACATGACCTTATCTGCAGTGGCATCTTCGCCAGATCTTATAAAGAAACTGTCCGAGGTTAATAATATGGAGAACAATGGAAGATGGCTTGCAACAAACCTAGGAGTTGAAACTGTAGCACCGCGAATGGTCAAAAAACACCTCGGAGTCAAAACGAAGCCATATAGACCAGAAGAATGGGGAGCAGTAGTGAGAGAAGGAGCAAAAATTCTAAATCAGAACCACTGGTTTCCCGCATTGACACTCATCATAGGTTGGCCAGATGAGACAAGCGATGAAACGCAATACACAATAGATTTGATAGAGGACTTTCGGCAGATGAATATGAGAGGATTGGTGGCACCTTTACTCTACCAAGATTTTTCAGAAAAGAATTCTATGCATTTCGGCAATCTCAACGAGGCACAGTTCACGCTCTTCTGGAAATGCTGGCAGCATAACTTGTGGGTCATAAACGACATAATTCCGATCATTATTAGAAATAAGACATATGGTCCGGCAATGAAAGTGTTCATGGCATTGTTGATCAAAGCTGGGACGTGGGGCATAATGAGATATCTTAGAGGATT
>JBPYDU010000020.1:0-6336 GCA_051985995.1 Candidatus Nitrosopolaris sp. | reverse complement strand
CATTTCTCGCATTTCCACTGATTGGCCCTCGCTTCTTTATAACTAATATATGTCGCTTCCTTACTTTCATATTGCTTCGTCTTGAAATTATAGAGGGAATGATTATAGTTCACTTTGTATTTTAGCTTATCTAGGTCTATCACGGTATATTACATAGAACTATCCATGATCTTAAAAATCAGTACGTCGGTTATGTAAATAATATTAATTTATAAGAAAAATTGTTATCCTTTGCACATGACAGAGCAACTATGAAATGTTATGGTTTTAGATTCAATCGCGACCCTGCCCTGGAAAAAAAGTCCAGGATTTCCTTGATGGTATTACTCTGTAATCAGAGAATCAGCCAGGGCGATCTGGAGTATACGTTAAATTTGGTATCCTAGAGATGAATTGCTAAATACAATCAATCAGGTGTTAGGCAATCAAGTCATATTGATGAATAGGGGATTTAAGTTTAAATTTTGTTGCATGCAGGATGTTACATGACTGACCCCAACGCCAAGCGTTTGCTTTGGTTTCTGTTCGCTGGCTCGCGCGGGGGCGATAATCGAATGAAGATTATTGATTTGCTTAAGGAGCGACCGTATAACATTAACCAGCTCTCCGAATCATTGAAGCTTGACTATAAGGCGATACAACACCACATTTCGGTACTGCAGAAAAATAATGTTATTACCAAAATGGGAGAAAAATATGGGGTATTATACTTTATTTCTAATTACTTCGAAGCTAATATTGAAGCATTCAATGAAATAAAATCCAAAATAAAACATTAAGAGTCTGCCCTAGCTACTACTATTACCGAGTTATTCTAGAGCCCTGGTTTCCTCTCCAGCGTGAACCTTTCGATAATGATTGTCTGCCTCCAGTTTCGTCAAGAACTCCCTTCCACAGTCCACACATCGAAAGGTTCCGGCCTCATACTCCGACAAAGTTAGCCTCCATCCAAGTAGTATATTTTATGACAAATATTAATCATGACGGTGTGACATTACCATATCAGGCAGTTGTCGTTTTGTCAGGTGAGGCTCCCTTTTCGTCATCGGAGCTAAATTTAACTTTCTCTTGCTTAATGAGCGGAATAACTTTTTCTGTAATTATGTTGTCGAAATTTTTTTCTTCTACGTCCAATGCTATAAGTATATAGGAATTCTCATCTATGTGGAGAGTAGCTCTATTTACTTTTTCGTATTTGCCTAAGGCGTAGATCAGCGGTCCGGTCTTGGGTTCAAATTTTAGCCTAGTTTTATGTCTAGTCACCGTTAGATGGGCATATTCTTCATTTTCCTCATCGGACATGAGGGGATGCAATCCCTCTCGGTGCTCGGTGTTTAGAAGGACTCCGTATTTATTTGCAATACCTACCCATCTGATAGACTTATCGAGCTTCAACACCTCTTTTGTAAACGCATAAAGGAATTCATAGTCTATCATACGCGATAGTAAGCGGTAGTGATGTTACTTAAAAATATAATGCTTTCTAAAAACATTGATACCAGTAATAGCTATATAGACAAAGAAGTCGCAACATCTCACACTTGAGTGATCGAGTTACAAGCAAAGCTTACTGTGAATGTTCTAGTACTAATTATACCCGAGATTCACTCTGGAATGGAAGCAAAAATAATAAAAATCCATTTTGTGCAGTATACTATAATGCAAGTCTGCATAATGTGTAACCATCCATATGATCCTCAAACCCTAACGTTGGAGCAAAAAATAGTCCAAGATAATGACTTTTGTACCAGATGTTGGGCAGAGCTTATGGAATCTGAGTAGATGAATACCTGAAACCCTGAAGGAAATCATGCTTTGATCGAATAACCAGCCTAGTGCAAGGCCTTTTGTAAAAACACTCGTGAACGATTGAATGGTAACGATGTTATTTTGATTGTTGAAAGGAAAAACAGAAAAGGTTATAATTGCACGACGGTTGGGTGCACAAATTATAATAACAATAATAATAATAAAGTAAAAGCCGGGGACAGGGTATGGCAATAGCACAATCCGTCGATGACGTCCTAGAACTGCCACAGAGAAAACTAGTAGTCGCAAAAAATGTTATCGACCTAAGTGGCAGCGATAATCAAAACGACATCTTCATTTTGATGGTTCAGGAATCGCTTGGTTCAGCAGGAGGAAGGGGCGGAGGATCTGGGAGTCGCAAGATAGATAAGATCATGGCCTTCTCATGTTCCAATGGAAGTTGCAGTAAAGATTTTGAGAGTACTGATCTAGAAAAAATAGAGCAGTTTGAAATCCCATATAGTGCTGTTGCAATGGATATCAAGTTGTCATCTGGGAGACAAGTGGTGGTGCAGGGTCTGGTAGATCCTGATTTTATTTATGGCTATCGAGAATTAATAAATAACATGAAAAATGTATAGTTCTCATTAATATATAATATGTCAGGAGCCGACAGAAGCACAAGCAACGACAAGATCAATAGTGAAGGCGAGATTGAACCCAATATTCAAAAGATGGCATCTGCAATCGAAGATTTGCTGTATATGGACGTAATTAAGTTCAATGATTCCAATGGGGCTGTGTTATCTCCTCCGTTTGCACTAATCGTCTCCAACGTTATTTCTAGCATGAATCCGAAAGTGGATAATAA
Source organism: Candidatus Nitrosopolaris sp. (assembly GCA_051985995.1). Taxonomy (GTDB): domain Archaea; phylum Thermoproteota; class Nitrososphaeria; order Nitrososphaerales; family Nitrososphaeraceae; genus Nitrosopolaris. The sequence continues at coordinate 3,716 of JBPYDU010000020.1, read as the reverse complement.
CGACGAGATGATGAAAATGATGTATTTCTCACTTTTAATTTACATGAATGAACACCTCAAACTCCCCAAATCTTTGACAATGGCATTTGGAAATGATCTTGAAAAGCATCGGGATGAGATGGAATCTGGCGAATTGATCTCAAACTACGTAACCGTTCTGCATAATATATTCTCGAGTGTGAAAAAAGAGATGAAAAGCTAAATCAGCAATGCTAAAAAATGGCTATGCCCATCCACAAAAGACATCCAAATTGATTTTGAACATTAACAGTAATTATATGCAGATGTCTCGTTAGCCTGAAGTCTGAGTTCGTTTGTTATCGTATCTTTTTAGATAAACTAATAATTTTACAGAGATGACATACTTCTTTTGCTCAGTATATCTATTACCTGGTCATCAGTCACCGGATCGAAATCCTCATAGTATTGCCCGACAGAGTGAAAATTGCTTGGGGTTATAATCACTTCAACCGAGTCACATTCTCGTGCTAACAACTTTACAGTCGACTTCGGGGCGACTGGTAGAGCAATGATAAAATGCTTGGGTTGGGACTGTTTTCTTATCCATCTAGCGGCAGTAATAATAGTAGCACCAGTAGCGGCACCATCGTCGACTAAAATTGTAGTCGCCCGTGGTACCGCCTGATTATGGTTTAAATTGGCACGATATAGCGCTGTTCTTCTCTTTATTTCAGCGATCTGTTCCAATTTTTCTTTTTCGATATAGTCTAAAGGGATCAATGTACCGGTTATCCACTTTTGATCGAGGTACATAGTACCATCTTCCATAATTGCTCCTATGGCTAGTTCTTTGTTGTACGGGTCAGTAAGTTTTCTTGGCATAACTATATCAAAATTGGGAATAGATAATTTACTTGCAAAAATATCTGCAGTAACTACGCCCCCACGGGGTATGCCTAGCACGAGAATCTGCTCTTTTGGTTCATTCTTTAGATAAGACTTTGTGGCGTCTGCAAGAATATTCGCGGCAGATGATCTGTTTTTAAACCTTAACTGAAAATTACGACTAATTCGATCAAATAGCATTATACCCTTAGGATCTCAACACGCATGTCCTATACTGCTTCTGTGTGCATATCATTTAATTGGGTTTAAATCGCTTCAACTGCCTTAATTAATCCCTCAAACTGCTTTGTAAAAGGATGCTCCGGGTATTCAAGCACCGTTAGGAATTCCTTTCTGCTGAATTGTATATCACAATAGCACGGGATAGCTGAGATTACCTCCATGCCAGTTTCATCCGTTAGAAATTTCTTCATATCCAATTCAGTCGCTTGTTGCCTCTCCATCAGAAGCGACGATTTAGACTTTGAATCAGATGTCGTTGTCGTTGTGCCTCGGCTAGTCATCGGGTACAGCATGCTTTCATCTTGAACATTGTGTGGAATACAGTACCCGGCTACTCTATTCCACAAAAGGAAGGACTTGGTTCCGAATTTTGTAAATGAACCATAAATTTCTTCAGCGAGTTTTCTGGTTCCAGCAATGTCAAGGTCACCCATTTTAAGGGTCAAGAGAAGTGTGTCCGCAACGGCAAGAGCATTTATAGACCAATACCTTATACCTGGACTAGTATCGATTATAACGTAGTCTGCGTGATACTCAGATATGAGAAGTTCCCTTAACAGTATAAATCTCCTAAGCAGATGGATTTTCGAGGTATCTTGCTTACTCGTTGCTGGGGACCCTCCTTCCAACTTGTAAATTTCTTCTTTCTTTGCATTGCAAAACCCAACCCCGAGTTGCCCACCCTTCGCCTTGCGTTTAGTCTCCACGTTATTACTTGTACTACTTCCTCCAATTCTGTCTAGTACCGGAGTGAAATCCACTACTACTTCTTTAAGTTCAGCATTATCGTATAGAAAGTCGTTAATCCATTTCTTAGGTTCCGTGTCAAAATATGACTGTAGACTCGGTGCATAAACATCAAGGTCTAATAAAAAGGCACGGTAGCCCTTCTTCGCCAATAAAGCAGCAAAATTAGCGGCAAGGGTTGTCTTGCCTGTTCCACCTTTGTAAGAATGAAAAGCGATACATTTCGTCAATGTTTGAGAGTCTAACATTCACCCTAATATATAGAAGTTACTTCAGCCTTACCGCAATCGCCATGAATGCAATATCTGATGAAGATATCGAGGCAAGAAATTAGCAGAACATACAATAATATGTTAATTGGAGTAAAGTGTCGGCATGGTTGGCTCAGATAATAAGCATATGACAACCAAAGGCTCGCCTCATATCACTTATCCTGCTCGACTATCTTCTGTCATTGGTATTTCGGAATCGGAAATTGCTAAAAAAATAAAGTCCGGCGGGTATAAAATTGCAATTTATGGTTTGGGACACGTTGGCTCGCCTATGGTTTCGGTGTGGCTTCGGGCCGGGGCCCACGTGATAGGTGTGGATAAGTCCCCAACTGTATTGGAGAGAGCAAGCAAGGGTGAGTCGCATATTCCTGAGCCCGGCGTCAACGATGCTTTCGCAAAAGGACGAGTGACGAAACGTTTTGAAACATACAAAGATCCGGTAAAAGCTTCACATGATTCATATTTTAAAATGATTTGTGTTCCAGTTCTACTTTCAAACAATAATCGGTCTCCTGACCTATCAGCTGTCAAGGAAGTGTCATCAGCCATAGGAAGGGGGCTAAAAAAAGGCGATGTAGTTGCTCTTAATCCCAGCGTGCCGCCTGGGACTACCGAAGAGGTTGTGTTGCCAATACTTGAAAAAGAAAGTGGTCTAGTAGTTGAAAATGATTTTTATATGCTGTATAATCCTGAAAGAATTTATGAAGGTCGGGCGATACTAGACATCGAGCAAAGATACCCTGCTGTGATATCCGGGGCAGGAGCAAAAAGCCTAGAAATAGGGAGAATAATTTATTCACTTATTTTCAAAAAGGGCGTACTCTCAGTTAGTAACATCAAAACAGCTGAGACTGAAAAGCTGTTTGAAGGTGTGTATCGGGATGTCAACATTGCCCTTGCAAATGAACTTGCAATGTTCTGCGAAAAGATCGGGGTTAACTATTGGGAATCAAGAGACGCTGCCAATTCGCAACCGTTCTGTCATCTCCATAGTCCGGGGGTGGGTGTCGGAGGTGCCTGTATACCTGTTTATCCACAGTTTATAGTTCATGCTGCAAAGCAGGTGAAGGTCAATAGCGATATCACGAAACTAGGACGAGCTCTCAACGATGCTATGCCAGCTTACTGTGTAGGTGAGGCAATGAAATTGCTATATGGCCAGAGGAAAGGTGAAGATAATTCATTGGATAGGATGAAAGTTACGCTACTCGGCTTAGCGTTTAGAGGAGGAGTTTCAGATACTCGTTTATCTCCGACCTACGAAGTCATCAAGGAATTTCAGAAAATGAAGGTGAAAAAGATACGTGTACATGACCCGGTGGTAAAAAACGACCCAGAATTACATAAACTTCATAACATCATTTTATCGTCTAACCTCACCAGTGCTCTTAAAGGAACAGATCTGATCATGATAGTGGCGGACCATGCTGAGTACCGGTCATTGACACCTGACCTGACGGGAGGGGTACCGATTTATGACGGGCGTGGTATTCTGGATAACAGAATCTTTGACCATACTACGTATGCTTCAATAGGTATAGGCAGCGGCAACAAAACTTGACCTAGCTTCTATAGGATTTGGAAAAGTCAGATTAAAGCCTTCTGATG
>JBPYDU010000019.1:0-8295 GCA_051985995.1 Candidatus Nitrosopolaris sp. | reverse complement strand
GCTAAAATAAAACTGCTAATAGCTATGGTCATAATTACCGCAGTAAGTGCCAGTTCCATTCTCTATAGCAATCCAGTGCTAACTATTGGCAATAAAAATAATAACAATAGCACAGGGACATCGTCACATATCTTGAGAATTGGATATTTTCCAATTTTAAATCATGCCCAAGCTGTTATAGGATTAGGAAATGGCGACTTTCAAAAAGCTTTGGGCCGCAGTATCACCGTAAAGACACAAATATTTGATTCCGGTCCATCATTAATTGAGGCATTATTTGCAAATCAGATTGATGTCGCATACGCAGGGCCTAATCCTACAATCAATGGTTATATTGTATCCGGCGGGAAAGCCCTTAAGATAATTTCTGGGGCATCGAGCGGAGGCGCTGTTTTTGTTGTTAGGAATGATTCGGGAATCAAGTCAACCAAGGATTTCGCTAACAGGAAATTTGCATCGCCACAGTTGGGCAACACGCAGGACGTAGCTCTTAGAAAATATTTGTTTGAAAATGGGTACAAAACAAAAGAGAACGGAGGCAACGTAGAGGTAATATCGGCAAAAAGCTCAGATATATTGACGTTGATGTTAAAGAAACAAATTGATGGGGCGTGGGTTCCAGAACCATGGGGTGCAAAACTGGTAAAAGAAGCCAATGCAAGAATCTTTCTTGATGAACGAACCTTGTGGCCAGGAGGAAAATTTGGAACAGCTCTCGTAATATCTAGAACCGATTATTTACATGATAATCCGGACATTATAATGAAATTGCTGGCTGCGCATGTCAATGAAACAATCTGGATTATTAATCATAATGCGGAAGCGATGCAAGCATTCAACGCCGAGCTCAAAAAACTCACAGGACATACTATAGCCAATGAAGAGCTACACCAAGCGTTCTCAAGAATAGAGTTTACATACGACCCATTAGAGGAATCTCTTTTTAAGTCAGCAAAAGACGCATTCGATATCGGTTTTTTGAAAAAGCAACCAAATCTTGTCGGAATATTTGATTTAACATTTTTAAATAAGGTCCTGAATCAAAAAGGGCTAGCGAGAACTTCTGAAAGATAAAATGGGAATAAATCTATCTCCTTTACATCACCATAAGACGTGATTGATTGTATTTATAGGGTAATTTCTAGTCACAATTATAAGATAGCTGTGGAAATTTAACTTTGATGAGCAACGAAATCAATCAGCAAAAGGCAGGAATGGAGCAGAAAATAAATGAAATGGTCGAACAGTCTAGAATTCTTGAAGCATATATGAATGATATTATGAATCGCGAAGCGACGGTTTCAAGATTAATTGGAGAGGCTCGTCTTGCTTCATCTGCCGTCCAAAATATCGTGGATGAAAAAGAACTTGAAGCTTTAACACATATTGGAATAGGCGTTTATATAAAGACACTAGTTCCTCCTATAAAGAAGTTATTAATAAATGTCGGAGCGGGAGTAACCGTAGAAAAAACTAGACAGGATGCCACTAACTACGTGGAAGCCAAAATTAAAGAATTCGAGCTCGCGTTGACGCAGCTTCTAAGCCAGAAACAACAAATTGCTGTGCGAATGGAGCAAATTCAAGCCCAGATTAACCAAATGCTACAGCGAGCACCTGGCACCGCAGCATCACCTCAATCAAACCCTAGAAAACAGACTCAAGAGAACGACAACAGAGGCAGTAGCCGCCAGCCATTTCGCCCATCTTAGGTTGGTTAGATGCGCATATGTTCGACCAGCTTAGAAAGGCATTTTCAAGTGCCACTAAGAGTATAGGCCAAAGAGAGCTCTCTGAAAAAGATCTTGACAATAGTTTATTTGATTTACAACTTGGCTTGTTGGAAAGTGATGTTGCACAAGAGGTAATCGACGATCTCTCTGCAAAATTGAAAAAAGAATTACTTGGAATAAAACTGGAAAAAGATCAGATTAAAGAGGAATTAATCAGATCAAAATTCCAAACTGTTATCGCAGAAATGTTTACGAAAACCGGAAAAGTAGATCTAATTAACAAAATTAAAGTAAAGAAGGAAATCAAAGGCGGACCGTTCGTTGTCGTATTTCTTGGAATCAATGGAACAGGCAAAACTACGACGGTCGCAAAAATAGCCAAATTGCTTCACAACAATGGTATTTCCGTCGTATTGGCAGCCGCCGATACCCACCGCGCCGGAGCTATCGAACAACTAACAGAACATGCTGAGAAAATAGGGCTAAAAGTGATTGCCCAACGTTACGGAGCTGATCCTTCTGCGGTAGGTAGGGATGCAGTTGAATATGGTAGGAAGCATTACATCGACGCTGTATTAATCGACACGGCCGGCAGAATGCAAACTGCCAAGAACCTGATGGACGAAATAGGAAAGATCGTCAAAGTAGTAAAGCCAGATATGAAATTATTTGTCGGTGATTCGTTGGCTGGGAATGATACGATAAATCAGGCTAGGGAGTTTTTTGAATACACTAAATTTGACGGTGCGATATTAACCAAGACAGATGCAGATACCAAGGGTGGTTCTGCAATTTCGATAGTTTATGCTACTTCGAAGCCAATTGTTTACCTTGGAGTTGGACAGGGGTACGATGATATAATACCGTTCGAGATGACTAAATTCCTTCAGTCACTATTAGGCAAAGAGCAGATAATTGATACAGAGAATTCAGTTTTGAGATTAGAACAAGCCACTGAACCGATGGCTGCAGCAAGATCTGAGGTTGAACCTTTGACTAGTGACCCATCTGCCAAGATAACTGACGAAATACGAACACCTATGATTAGTACTAATGTAAACGAGAGTAGCCGGGACGTCGACTATTCCACAACACCCGAGGAGGAAGTAAAATCAAAATCACTAGTACCTATATCAGAGCCAGCAAACGACACAAGACAAGCACCACAGGCAGAATCGGATACACCTTATTTTGCAAAGGACCAAGGAGAAAACATTGATCTAGCACATAATCACGAAGAGCTTGAGAGAAAGAAGAGTGGTTTTAGCAGGTTTTTTAGCAGAAGGAAAAAGGACAAAGGACCAGGCATAGTCGATGAAGAAACCGATTCCAAAAATACAATTGGGGAGGAGAAGATTCTACAAGACATGAAAGCGGAGCGTAAAGATCAGACAATCGAAAAGATTGAGTCAAAGAGAAGATCTGGCGAAAAAGAAGATCAAGGAAAGGGCAACGACAAGAAGATAATTTATCTTAGCGATGAAGACATTGAAGACCTTAAGTAATAAGGACATTCTTAGTTTGATGGACGTAAGTACGGAGGAAATTTTCGCAATTTTAGAATTAGCTAGCGGCTTGAAAAAAGAGTCAAAACGCAGAGAATCCGAGCCAGTGCTCAGAGGAAAAGTTCTTGGCATGATTTTCCAAAAACCATCCACCAGGACCCGCGTGAGTTTTGAAACAGGAATGTACCAACTCGGTGGAAATGTAGTGTACCTAAGCACTAACGATATCCAATTAGCGCGCGGAGAATCTATAGAAGATACAGCTCGATCCTTGTCACTTTATCTAAATTGTATTGTTGCGCGACTTTATTCTCATGCGGACATACAAAGATTAGCCACATATGCCTCTATCCCAGTTATAAATGGACTTTCTGATACTTTCCATCCATGTCAGATACTTGCGGATTTGATGACAATTCAGGAACAAAAAAAAAAACTAAAAGGATTAAATATTACATGGGTAGGTGATGGCAATAACGTTTGCAACGATTTGGTCTTAGGTTGTGCAAAGACTGGTATGAATATAGCGGCGGCCTGTCCTCGTGGCTATGAACCATTAAATCAGGTAGTAATGTTCGGAAAAAGCGAAGCACAAAAGACAGGATCGGAAATAATTATTACCGAAGATCCTAGAGCAGCAGCTAGAAATGCCGATGTGGTAGTGACGGATACATTCATTTCTATCGGTAGAGATGGAGAAAGAATCACTCGTAATAGAACTTTTCTTCCAAGATACCAGGTAAACTCTGAACTGATGAAATTGGCTAAAAGGGATGCCATTTTCATGCATTGTCTGCCTGCTACACGGGGTCAGGAAGTAACCTCTGACGTAATTGATGGGGAGGCTTCAGTTGTGTGGGAAGAGGCCGACAACAGATTGCACGTTCAAAAAGCTCTAATGTGCTTGTTGATAATTACCAAAACTAAAAAGAGAGTACGTTTTTCGGAGCGCAAAAAAATCAACTAAAAAGCTACAATACAATTTTCGAGCTGCAGTACTATTTTCTATTTTTTATTTTAGATTTTGTGTAAAAAGAATGATGAACCTTCTTATGCAATCTAAAAGATAATTACCCACAACTATAGGAGAAAGGAATTCTCGATTCGAAGTAAGCTAGTCTGGTCATTTTAACAATTCGAATGTTGAGAACTGGGTTAATATCTATATCGAGCGATTATTTTTCAATACGTAGTAAACGATAGTCTCTAAATCATCGGACATCGACTTATCACAAAAGTTATTATGACGTTTCAAACTACAATGAGATCTTAAATATCACAATTTCGATGTACCTCTATGGCAAAAGTTGTTGTAGGAAAAACTTCTGATATTCCAGAAGGAAAGTTAACACATGTGACAGCAGGTGGAAAGGAAGTTTTAGTTGCGAATGTTGGGGGGAGTTATTTTGCAATAGGCGATACATGCAATCATGCAGGAGCTGAGCTTCATGAAGGTGAGCTTGATGGTAAGGAATTGACGTGTCCTTGGCACGGTGCAAAATGGGATGTAACGACTGGCAACCTGCTTTGGTTTCCTGCCAAATTAAATCCAGAAGAGTCATTTAAGGTTAGTATAGAAAATGGGACTATCTACCTAGAGGTCTAGGTGGTAGAAAATGTGAGCATCCGACGCCTTTATAATAATTCTAAATTTTAAGAAGAACGATTGTCATCATATGAGTACTAGGATCTGAGATTCAACCTTATTTTTATTAAAGGAGACCTGAAAAGAGGAAAAAGGAAACCTGAAAAGTGATATTATGAGGCCAGTGCAATCCGACTGTCCTAGTTCTTCCATAGCACTACTCTGCAAGTCTCTTCTTCGGCTTTGACATGGTATAAAATCCGTGCGCCGAGATAAGGAATGCTGCTAATGACATCTTAGTCGCAAACACAAGGTTCCAAGGTGTTTTGGGATTAGGATATGGCATATTTATGGCATCGAGCTTTAATATTCCCTTCATTGCGTCAGCTGTAATCAAAGAACTCCATATAATGAAATTATAGATGAATTCATACAATGCTATTACAGCTATTGCTAAAACAACTAATTGTAGGATCAATTTGAGGGTTTTAGGAATATCTCTGACCTGTTCTCCACCCAGCTTAGTGACACAATACCATCCGACAACCGACACGATCATCAGATATGTCACAAGTTTTGAAAACCCATGTACAGGGAATTCTGTGTCAACCAGTACCTCGCCAATTACAACTCTTCCTGTCTTAAGATATTCTCCGACACTGACGTACAATGCGTATGCCGTAATAGATGCTAAGGAGAATGCACAAAAATAAAATATTCCAAGAAGAAGTTTTCGTGTCCTTCTTTCATCTTTTTCAAGGCTAGAGTGGCGCATAGACCTACAGATAATTACTATGGATTGGAGGGCTATAAAAAATTACATATCGAGCGTTGGGAACTATACCTCTCTTAACCATTTGTAACGTGAAAATACTTCCCATTCGCCGAGTTTATAACGAGATATTCTTTTATGAGGATGATCTCTACTCGTCGAGTTCTAATAAGATGTTCTTTTCCTAGAGCCGCCGAGCTGCCGTGCGATCCTTAGTCACGTCTTTCATCTCAGGCCAGATTGGCCGGATTATCGCCCTCTTCAGACATTGACATAGCTCGAATATTCGTGTTCGCACAATAATCTAATATACTAACTGGTATCTCAGTAATCTGGAAGGTAATGAAGAGGCCAGACTGGGATACGTACTTTATGCTTCATTCAGAAATCGCAAAACTTCGCTCTAACTGTGTTTCAAGACATATCGGCGCGGTGATCGTAAAAGACAATAGACAAATAGCAACAGGCTACAACGGGACTCCTTCAGGGGTCAAGAACTGTTTTGAAGGAGGATGTTACAGATGCATGGCGAGAATGAGAGGAGAAATCAAATCAGGTGAATTTTTGGAACGATGTTTGTGTACTCATGCAGAGGCAAATGCTATAATGCAGTGTGCATTATTTGGAAATGCTGGAAGCACTAGGGGAGCCTCATTATATTCCACGTTCGCTCCGTGTCTAGAATGCAGCAAGATGGCCGTCAGCGTAGGTATTAAGAGGATAGTCGTTCTTGCTGACTACGCAGAGGATGGAACGCAGCTGCTATCTGAGGCTAATGTCAAATTGGTAAAGCTAAAGCCGGACCTTTTGCAACCTTGGATCGCGGTTATAACCAAGGATCCAGAAACCTCGGCAAAAGTGGCAAATAGGCTAGAGTAAATTTAGATCCCAAATCAAATTAAGGCGTCATATCGGAGCAATTCATGACACTTTATCATTACTGAGTCGTAGCAATAAGCTCTGACCGCTTGGACTAAAACATGAAAAGGTTGTGTAAAATGATCAATTTGGCCATAAAATCGCTGGATTATTCTGTCTAAGATTTTACAGCTGATTAATATTATTTTTTATTTATTTCTACACGGACTTGTCTTATTATATCAAGGACCGCGTCCGCGTCTTCTGCTTCAGGATCCAGCTCGAGATACTTGTTCAACATGTCGAGTGCCTCTAAATTCCTCTTCCTCTTCAATAATATCATACCCTTATCTCTTACTGCAACCGGATTATGGGATTCAATTGCAATTATCATCTCGTTTGCTATTTCCGCTTTATCAATATCTTGTGATTCATAATAACTACCTTTTAGATTATTTAGCAATCGTATAATAACCTGTCCTGATGTAGCCTTCTGTACAAAGGCCCGCGTTAATGGAATATTTTGACCGGGATAAAATTGATCGAGCAATTCTTTCATAGTATAGTCATCCATTATTCGTCCACCATTAAATGGGTCGATAATTATCTCACTACTGTCTCCTTCTAATACATGTTTGACCAGAAAGTGAGCAGGAAAATTAACCGCATATAATCTAAATTTTAGAAGGTGTGCGATGCGTATGTATATTATAGACATTGTAATGGGGATTCCAGATTTTCGTTCTAAAACAACGTTAACATAGCTGTTTAGGGGGTTATAGTAGTCCTGTAAGTTTGCTCTAAATTCCTTCTCTTTAAATAAAAAGTTATTGATCTTTTCAATTATTTGCGTCGGTCTTAACGGCATCAAATCCTTCGTTGCTAAGACTAACTCTCTTCCCATTGCATCGATTTTATCCACAATATCTTTTATATCCAAGTCGGGATAAGCAAGAATCCTTGAAACATGCAAAGCATATTCAGCTAACCTTTCCGTATCGTTATCAGCACCAAGGGAATTAACGACATTTGCTTTCCAATCTTCAATCAAGGACTGGAGATTGTTAATAGCCAACTAATGATATGAGCTACTACTTGCTACTTATAATCCTGTCCCATAGCAATCCGGTATTTTATTTCACACGCTCGAGACACGATGACCATGACCTTGACGAGCCCGTGTGCTCTACGCAGAGTGGCTGATAATATTAAAACCGTTCCATGGGATGAATATATCAAATTATCAGCCTCGGATGACTGGTTTGTCCTGGCGGATGGTTCGGCTAACTAATTGCTTTCCGGTTAACGTAGTAATATTGTCTATAGCCTAAAATTACCTACTTATAATTTTGGTCTGTTTATATCTGACCAGATTCGTACGCATTAGGGCAATGAATAGAGCTATACCCAAACGTTTAACTGCGTTCTTCAGTATCCTCTACTGGATTGATGGTAGACAATGAGGATGTCGGGGATGATAATAACTCATCTCCGTCCTCCTCTCTGATTTGTGCACTGTTCCCACCTCTAGTTTGTCTATATCTTCGATACTGCTGATCTACTTCCATAGCCGCTGTGAGTATTTTGCTTCGTATCGACTTTAATCGTGCCGATGAGGATTGCAAGAACATCTTTGTATCTTTTGGTAAGCAGTGACCTCCTATTCCTTCTCTTGGTTCTAAAATGTTGACATTCCATTTAGTGTTTAGAGCATCTCGTAATTCTGGGAAGTTTATGTTATTTGCTTGACAATATAAGTAGAGCTCCTCAGCGAAGGCTATCTGTAGATATCTGTGTGCATTTTCAACAACCTTTGTTATTTCAGCAGTTTCAATTTCTGTT